>MHBL01000457.1 GCA_001803235.1 Lentisphaerae bacterium RIFOXYA12_64_32 | reverse complement strand
TCGCTCCCGCGGGTGCCGGAGCGAGCCGCTCCGGCCACTCTATCGCAGCCCGTGAGTAACATGGGAGTGGCGGGTGGAACGACGGCGCGCTGGCCCATGCGTGAGACCCCCGTGGCCTTGTGCCACGGGTGAATCGGGTTCACCCGCCAAACGCAGCCTCCCGGCTCCCCGCTCCCGGCTCCGCGCTACATGCTCTCAAGCGTGCCGACGGTCAGGGCGCTGAGGCCGGCTTTGAGGACAGTGCGCGTGACGGCGCTGAGTTCGAGACGGGCGCGGCGCAGTTCGGGCGTGGGCGCACCGAGCACCGAACAGGCGCGGTAGAAGCGACTGAACGACTTGGCCAGGTCGAGCAGGTAGCTGGAGAGGCAGGAGGTGTCCAGGTCAACCGCCGCCTTGCGCACCACCGTGCCGTACTGCGAACAGCGCAAGGCCAGGTCCTTCTCCTCGGGGACGCCGAGTACGCTCCAGTCGACAGCACCGGCAAGCGCGCCGGCGTCGGCCTTGCGCAGCATGGAGCTGATGCGGGCGTAGGCGTAGAGCACGTACGGTCCGGTATCGCCCTCGAACGTGACCGAGGCCTGCGGGTCGAACAGGATGGTGGTGCGCGGATTGACCTTCAGCAGCATGAACTTGGTCGCCGCCATCGCGATGACCTGGGCCCGCTCGTCCAAGTCGGCGGGCACGTCGGCGCCGGCGCGCGTCAGCGTCTCCTGACGCGCCAGGTCCCGCATCTCGTCGAACAGGTTGTCGGCGTCGACCACCGTGCCTTCGCGGCTCTTCATCCTGCCGCTCGGCAGGTTGACCATGCCGTAGGCCATGTGCGTGAGTTCCGACGCCCACGGATAGCCGAGTTTCTGCAGGATCGCGAACAGCACTTGGAAATGGTGCTTCTGCTCGTCACCCACGACCCAGATCTGACGGTCGGGTTGGTGCTCGTTCTGCTTCAGCAGCGTGGTCCCGATGTCCTGGGTGATGTACACACTGGTCCCGTCACTGCGCAACACGACCTTGGTGCCCAAGCCCTTGTCCTCCAAGTCGATGAACACTGCGCCGTCATCGCGCTTCTGAAAGACACCGCGAGCCAAGCCGTCCCGGATGATGTCCTTGCCGAGCTGGTACGTGTTGCTCTCCAGGTAGACCTTGTCGAACCGCACCCCCATGCGGGCATACGTCTGTTCGAACCCGGCCAGTACCCAGCCGTTCATCGTCTGCCACAGGTTGTGGACCGTCGGATCGTGGTTCTCCCAGGCAACCAGCATGTCCTGTGCCGCGCGGCCGATCTCCGTCTCGAGGAACAAGTCCTCGTCGGCCTTGTCCTTCAGCTCGGGTTGCGCAGTCCGCAACGCGGCGAGTTGCTTGCGGAACTCAGCGTCGAATTTCACATAGTAGTCGCCGACAAAGTGATCGCCCTTCTTGCCGACCGATTCGGGCGTCTCGCCGTTGCCCCAGCGCTGGTACGCGAGCATGGACTTGCAGATGTGAATGCCGCGGTCATTGATGAGGTTCACAGGGACCACCGCGTGCCCGGCCTCGCGCAGCACCGCAGCGGTCGCCATGCCCAGCGTGTTGTTGCGCACGTGCCCGAGGTGCTGCGGCTTGTTGGTGTTCGGCGCCGAGTACTCGATCAGCACCCGCTGCCGCTGCGCCGCCGGAAAGCGCGCGTCCTCCAGCAGTGCCCCCAGGTCCGCCACGGTGTCGCGGAACAGCGCGGCCGGTTTGAACGTCACGTTCACGAACGCCTTGAGGCACTCCGCGGCGGCCACATCCGCATGCCCGGACAGGAAGGCGACCGCCTTGGCCGCAATCTGCGGCGGCGCACGCCGTAACTGCTTGGCCAGTACGAAGCAGTTGACCGTGATATCGCCCGCGAATTCCGGCGGGCACAGGTCGGCCGCGACATCCAAACTGCCAGCACCGAACTCCGTTGCCAGGTGGCTCTCCAGGTCTTTGATGGCTTGAAACTTCATGGCGTCTCCAATCCCGATCAGCGACCGAACGGACGATAGGGCACCTTGGCGAGGCGGGCGCTGCCTCCGGGGCGACACGTCACCCGGACCGCGTAAACGCGGGACTACGAGCCTGGTGCCGGCGGAGTTCGTAATCCCGCCTTCAGGGCCTGTCGATTCAATGGGATCCAGAGCCCGCGAGGACGCGGGCGCTCCAAGTTTGTGCGGCATCCGAACTGGAGCGCCCGCGTCCTCGCGGGCTGTCTTGGTGCCGCATCGGTTAAATCGACAGACCCTTCAGGAAGTCCGGGCGCAACACCGCGAGTCTTACCCTGAGACGACGGGACGGTCTCCCGCTCGTCAGCAGGGCGAACGGGCCTGAAACCTGACACCCGAAACCTGAAACCTCCCACGTCCCCTACCGGTACCCCCAGCGCTTCAGGTTCTCGTAGCTGATCTTCAGGCTGTTGAACGGATCGCCCGGACAGGTGTCCTGCTCGACGGGCATCCAGCGCGTGCCGCACTCCTCGCAGGCCTGGAGAATGCCCGGCCAGTCCAGGTTGCCTTCGCCGATCTCGGTGTAGAACTGGGCCCGGTCCGGCTTGATGGCAAAGTCCTTCAGGTGCACAACCGGACAGCGACCGGCGAGTTTCCGGATCCAGGCCACGGGACTGCCGCCGCCGTGCGCGACCCAGTACGTGTCCGGCTCGAACATGAAGTACTTCGGATCCGACTCCTCGAACAGGATCTGCATCACGGTGCGCTTGCCGTGCCGGGCAAACTCGTGACTGTGATTGTGATAGACGAAGCCAATGCCGCCTTCCGACAACTTCGCCGCCACCTCGCTCGCCTCCTTGGCGAACTTCACCCACGTCTGCTCGTTCTCCTGATACTGCCGTGGCGCGCCGCCGATGCCAGCCCACTTGCAGCCCAGCGCGTGGTGGTCCTCAATGACCTGCGCGGGATTGTCCCGCATCAAGTCAAACGAGATGTGCGTGGCACAGATGGTCAACCCTTCGCTGTCGCAGACCTTTCGCAGGTCCGCGGCCGGCATCGGTTCCACCGTGCCCATGCCCGACGTCTGGATGGCTTTGTAACCAATCTTCGCCACCTTCTTGCAGCTCTCCACGATGTCCTTGGGAACCTTGCAGAAATCCCGGACCGTGTACATCTGCGCCGCCACAATAGGTCTCGCCATGCCCTGAACTCCTTTGCCCTATTCTGCCCTTGCCCTTGCCCGTAGCCGCTGGGTTGCGCCCCGTAACCTGCCCTGGCACGTCGAGTTAAAGCTCGTCGCACCCTGAACACCGAAACCACCGACGCTGTTCAGCCACCGCCCGCCCGGGTCAGTCGGCGCGCAGCAGGCGCTTGCCGCAGTCGTCATCGATGTCGGGATTCGAGAAAATCTTGCCCGCTGTCACCAGGACATTGTACTTGACACGATGAAAAACCACCACGTCGGGCATGAGCTCAACATAGCACGCGCGCGAGTCGCCGTCGCGGGGCTGCCCGACCGAACCGATGTTGACAATGGTCTTGCCGGACAGAGGTAACGGCAACCGGAATTCATCGCCCTCGGCCCGCAGGAATTGCAGGCCGAAGCGCTCGGTTTCCTGAATCATGCCGGGAAAATGCGTGTGGCCGCAGAAGGCGTAGCGGTCCACGAAATCGAACACGCCCTGGTACTTCTCGATCATGGCCTTGCCCCCTCCCCCGCCCACGTACACGTACTCGCCGACCGGGTCGCGAGGCGAACAGTGCACAAACAGGAAGTCCCCGCACTTGTAGGCCCGGGGCAAGTCGCGGAGAAAGCCGAACAGGCCCGCTTCCGGGGCCGCCCGGTCGGCGGCCTGGACCGCTGCGGTGTTCGCACGAATGGCACCCGCGGCGAGGCGATTGAAGTCCACCGGGCCCTGGAGCGCCGCGTAGTCATGGTTGCCGAGGATGCAGATCCGGCAGGTGTCGCGCACCGCCCGGATGCATGCGACCGGGTCCGGACCGTAGCCGACGATGTCGCCCAGACACCAGACCTCGTCGATCCCGCGGCGGCGGATGTCGGCCAGCACGGCCTGAAGCGCTTCGAGGTTCGAGTGCAGGTCCGAGATCAGGGCGATTCGAGCTGGAATGCTTTCGCGCGGCATGGCTCAGTCCCTCGCCCCGGCGGGGGCCGCGCCCAGACGCTCGATCCATTTGCGCAGCCGCAGTTCGTGCACGGCTTCATCCGCGGCGAGCTTGAGCAGCAACCGCTGCAACTCGGGGATCCGCGCCAGTTTGGCGCTCTCCAGGTAGCGCGCCTGCGAGATCCGCTCCCGCTGCAGGGCGTACTTCAATTGACTGACCAACTGGTCCTTGACAGGGCGCTCAGCCATAACGACCTCCTGGCGAATCGAGAAATAACGATCTGTGCGATTAGCGGCCCCACCGGCCTCGCGCCGGTGGTGAAGGAACCCGCAAGACTGCCAGAACTGCGGAGTTCAAGGCTTGGCCTTCTCTTGCGCCGCCGCCTTCTTCGCCTTGATGCCGGCCTTCTCGACCATCTTCTCCCAGACCTTCATATTGAACCCTCGAGCCTTGGCCGCCTCGATGGCCTCCTTCGCCTTGACCAGGTCCCCCGCCTGCACGTGCGCGTCAACCAAGTCCCCGAAACACATGATGTCGGACAGGGGCGCGTAGTCCGCAGCTTTCCCGTAATACTCGACGACCTTCTCCCATTCCGCGGGGTCCTTGCACTGCTCCTCGAGCAACTGGTTGTACGTCTGATGCGCGTACTGCTCCCATGCCCGCCCCACGTTCTCCCAGTCCGTCTTCTTCCCGGCAGGATCCTTGGACTCGGGATACAGCGCCCAGAACGATTCATAGGCGTCGATCGCCTGCCGCCACTGGCCACCCGAGTACAGCGACCGGGCCTGGTTCAGCTTCTCGGTCATGTCCTTGGTTCGCGACCCGCGCGGGATGAAGACAATGGCCGCCACAATGACGGCGATCACCAGCGCCACGTCAAAAACCAGTTTCACGACGTACCACGCACCCTTGGCTTTCGATCCTGCCATCGCCCTGTCCCTCCCGCCTGTGGATTCGTCTCTGGCCGTTTGAGTAGGTCCGCTTCGCCAGCCGTGGCCTGTGGCTGGGAAGACCCGACGCGCGGCCTGTCCCGGCACGCCAGACAGGACGAGGCCGCCACCATCGGCCCGCTTTCAGGAAACATACCTCCGACTCGGCAATCCGTCGCCCGAACGCGTGGCTGCGCACGTCAGATTCCGAATCCGGCGCGACAGACAAGCATCAGGCCGGCGGCAAACACGGCGGTCAGAACCGGGGTGGTGACCCAGCCGAAAAAGATACGTCCCAGCATGCGCCGATCGATGAGGCGCACGCTCTTGACAAAGGCGACCCCAATCACCGCACCCACAATGGCCTGCGACGATGACACCGGCACGCCGACCCAGGCGTAGACGTGCACCGTGACCGCGGACGCAACCACGGTGACCAGGGCGCCGAAACCTTCCAGCGGCACCACGCCCTGCCCCACCGTCAGCATGACGTTCTTGCTGAACGTAAGTACTCCCAAGGCCATGCTGCATCCGCCCAGGAGACACGCCGTGCGCATGCTGATGGTGCCGGTCTGGTAGAAGACCCCGGTGACATTGGCCACGTTGTTGGCGCCCAACGAGTAGGCGCCGTAGACGCCGAAGATGATCAGGCAGCGGCGTACGAACGTGTCGTATGTGAACAGGTTCAGGTGCATTCGGCCAAGGGCGAAACTGAACACATAGTAGAGACCGAACGCCAGGACCGCCGCACCCACGGGTGTGCCCAGCCAGCAGATCACGATCTTGCGCAGCACCCCCCACCGGATCGGCTCGCCGATGACCAGACCAACGCCGATCATGGCACCCACCACCGCCTGGCTGGTCGAGACCGGCAGCTTCAGCGTCGTCATCAGGGCCACGCACAACGCTGCCGCCAACATCGTGATGAACGCCTGGAACGTATCCTGACTGGCGAGGCTCCCGAGCGTCTGAATCCCCTTGGTCCCTTCCAGCATGGCGCCGGCAAGAATGAAAACGGCCGACAGAACGGCGGCCTTGAGCCAGCGTATCACCTGCGCACTGACCGCCGTACCAAACACGTTGGCCGCGTCGTTGGCCCCCAACGACCAGCCCATGAAAACCGAGGATGAGAGATACAGCCACATAGCGTCTCGCACCGCGAACGATCGCCGTCACAGCCCGGCCCCACCCTTTCGCGCCTTCCGCGTCTTTCGTCGTCCCGTTTCCCCCGGAGCCAGCCAGAACTCAGAACAGCCGCTTCACCGCACAAACCCCGACCAGTTCGGCGAAATCCTCCGCCTCGTCGGAGATCCGGCCAAGCACCACAATCAGGTTGCGCAAAATCAGCTTCTCGACATCCCGAATCTGCGGGTCGCGGAAGATGCCATAGACCAGTTCGCGCTCGAGCCGGTCAGACTGACTCTCGACTTGGTCAATATGACGAACACTCTCCCGGACATTGCGCTCGCCGCGGAGAAACAACAGGAACAAGGCCACGGATTTCTGAACCGTCTCCACGTTCAACGCGGTCAGTTTCGTGAACCGCTCCCTGTAGTTCGCCGGGAGCTGAATCGCTTCCGTGTAGATGGTCTGAACCACCGCCTCCATCTGGTCCGGAACATGGTCCATGGCTTCGAGCAGGGCCATGATGTCGCCGCGCGACTGGGGGATCAGCCCCTTCTCATACATCATCTCTTCCAGGGCGTGGCGGCGATCGTCGCCCTCGGATTCGAACTGATGCGTCTGGCGCTCGTAACGCATGAACTCATCCGTCAGAAGACCGGTACTGAAGTACTCCTGCATCGAGTGATGAAACGAATCACAGCAGAGGGTGACCGTGTTCAGGTACCCCTCAATCAGCACCTCGACCTCGTTCTTCTTCCTCGGCCGATTGAACAGTCCCATGGGACCCCCACACACACTCACACACTCACACACCGACTTCCTCTGTCCCCCACCCCCCCCCGACCCTCGTCCCTCCGACACTACTCGAAACGGATCTGGCCGAAACAGCGCGGCAGGTGGAAATTCAGTTCATCGACCGGGTTCCAGGATGCCCAATGCGGATGCGAGGTCTGGTCGCCGCATTTGTAGAGGTTGGCGTTCCAGACCTGACCGGCAGGGTCCGCGAGCGGCCCGGTGTAGCGCGCCAGCATGGCCAGGGGAATCGCAAACTCCAGGGACCATGTCTTCTTCTCTGCAATCTCCGGCTCGACGATCGTCGGCATGGAGTGGAACATCCGCACCTGCCGCCCGTCGTCGTCCGTGAGCTTGACGTAGTCCTTGAACCCGTCCGCCGTGCGCGTGTGATCGATCACGTAGAACACCAGAAACGTGCCGCCGCAGTTGAACTCGAAGTTGAAGTAGCCCTTGGCATTGCCCGGCCGGAAAAAGAACTCGACGCAACTGTCGCGACAGACCATGCCCTGGAACGAGTCCGCCACCGCACGAATGTAGCGGTCCTCGACGCGGTACAGCCCGTAGACGTTCTGCGCATCGTACAGCAACCGCGCCTGAACCTTGGGCCGATGATCGCTGCTCTCGGCGCGGAAATTCGCCACCGTGAGCGTCTCAGCCCGCTTCCACACCGCACCGCTCCACTTGCCCTGCAACTCCGGCACCTTCGTTGTCCTGCGCACCAGGTATTCCATGGCAACCGTCCTTTCTCTGACGACCTCCAGCGAACTCCGCCCTTCGCGACGGCCGACTCACGCGTCGCAGCGCCAGCACAGACCTCACGGATCGGAAAATACACCCCCGGCCCGCGAGTGCCAGCCCGGCGCTGGGACTCGGGGTACTGCGTCAGCGCCCCCCCCGGCGGCAGACGGCCCGGGAGGCGCTGACGCTTCACCCCTATGTGCGGGGGCGCGGTTGCCGCCTCGCGACTCTGCAGCTATGTTCCTCGCCACCAGAGGTAGAGCCGTCCACGCAACGCACAGTCCGGCCGGGAAGCAGAGGAGGGTCTCGCGATGGTGATGAAGCAGTTCCTGTCCGCAGCCGGAATCGTGTTGGGGGGCATCGCGATGTCGGTCGCCGTCGCGGGTTGTTCCGCGCCACGCCCAGCGCCGGAAACCGTCGCACCGCAACCGTGCGCACTGCCGCGCGAGGGCCTGGTCTATTATGTGGCGCCCGCCGGGAACGACGCCTGGTCCGGCCTGGTGGCCGAACCGAACGCCGCGCGCACGGACGGACCGTTCGCCACCGTCGAAAAGGGACGGGACGCCATCCGCCAGAGCAAGGCGGCGAACGCCGGCCTGAAGCAACCCGTGACCGTACTGCTGCGCGGCGGCGTGTACCGGCTCGCGGCACCCCTGGTCTTCACCGCGGCGGATTCAGGGACGAAGGATGTCCCCATCACCTACGAAGCCTACCCCGGCGAACAGCCGGTACTGAGCGGTGGACGGCGGATCAACGGCTGGCAGCGCGACTCCAGCACGCAGAGCAAAGCCAAGTGCAACGGGAAGCTGTGGAGCGTCGCACTGCCCGAGTGCAAGGCGGACGGCGGCTGGAACTTCAACCAGTTGTTCGTTAACGGCCAGCGCTGCATCCAGGCGCGTACTCCGAACCAGGGCGCCTTCCTGCGCGCCGCCTGCCCAACGTCGAAGAACAACTCGCGCGGCTTCATCTACAACGACGGTGACATCAAGCCGTGGGACAACCTGCGCGACGCCCTGGTGGTCGTGTACCATTCCTGGGAGACCTCGCTGCACCACATCGCGTCGATTGACGAGGATGTCTGCCGCGTCAAGTTCAAGGAACCGGCGCCGTGGGGCATGGGACAGTGGGAGAAGCAGCAGCGTTACTACGTCGAGAATGTATTCGAGGCTCTGGACGAACCGGGCGAGTGGTACCTGAACCGCACCACGGGCACGGTCTACTACTACCCGCGGCCGGGTGAGGACATGAAGTCAGCCGAGATCATTGCCCCGGTCGTCACGACGACCCTGGTCGACTTCCAGGGCGCCTCGGACAAAGGCGAACTCGTCGAAAACCTGCACTTCCGCGGCATCGCCTTCCAGCACACCAATGCCAAGATTTCCCGTATCCGCAACCCCGGCCAGGGTGAGATCTACCAGGACGCCATGCTCCAGGCCACCGGCCTGCGAAACTCGAGCTTCGAGAACTGCGAGATCGCGCATGCCGGCGGGCACGCGATCTGGCTCGCGGGCGGCTGCGAAGGCAACACCGTCCGCCAGTGCCACATGCTCGATCTGTGCGGCGGCGGCGTCTACATCGGCGGCGGCTGGGGCCGGAACGACAGCAGCCCGGCCGGACACAACACGGTCGATAACAATTTCATCCACGAGGCTGGGCTCCTGTTCCACGGTGCGCACGGCGTCTGGATCGGCAAGAGTTCCTACAACACCGTCACGCATAACGAGATCTCGAACCTCGACTACTCGGCCATCTCCTGCGGCTGGTCGTGGGGCTTCCAACCCAGCTCTGCAAACAACAACATATTGGATTACAACTACATACACCATCTCAGCAACGGCGAAGGCCTGAGCGATATGGGCGGTATCTACACGCTCGGCGTCTCGCCCGGCACGACCGAACGGTTCAACCGCCTCCACGACATCTACAACTACGCGGGCGTCTCGCACGGCTCCGGGATCTACCCGGACGAAGGCAGCTCCGATATCCAGATCGAGAACAACGTCGTCTACCGCGTCCGGACCTGCCCGCTGTTCCAGCACTACGGCAAGGACAACCTTGTGCGGAACAACGTGTTCGCCTTCGGCGGCGAAGGCCAGATCCAGCGCTGCCGGGAGGACATTCCCTGTCACTACATCGCGGAAGGCAACATCCTCTACGCCGACATCGACCAGATGCTGGGCGGCACCTGGAAAAGCGGGGAAGACAAGTTCAAGGTCGGCCGGAACGTCTACTGGAGCACCGCGGGTGCGCCCAAGTTCAAGGACATGGACTTCGAGGCCTGGAAGGTCTATGCGAAGGACGAAGGCTCGATCGTCGCCGACCCGCTCTTTGTGGACGCCGCGAACGGCGACTTCCGCTTGAAACGGGAGTCGCCCGCCCTGAAACTCGGGTTCAAGTCAATCGACCTCAGCCAGACGGGGCTGTACGGCGACAAGGCGTGGGTCGAACTGCCGCGTCGCTACCCGAACCGCGCGCTGAACGAAGTCCCGAAGCCCGTGGTCGAGCCGGAAATCATCAACTACGACTTCGAACTCGACGAGACTGGCCAGGAACCGCTCGAGGGCAACATCGTTCTGGGCAAGAAGAACGACTCGATCACGGTCACCAAGGAGACGGCCGCGGCCGGCAGCCAGTGCCTGAAGTTCACCGACGCGCCCGACCTGCCGCACGAGTGGATGCCGCACATCTATTTCAACCCGAAATACGACACGGGCCGGGCGCTGGTGTCCTGGGACATGATGAACAGCAAGGACGCGCCGGCCAGCTTCTACGTCGAAGTGCGGGAATACGGCAGCGCCGACCCGTTTATCGTGGGCCCGACGGTGTCGGTCACGTCCGAAGGCAAGGTGACGGCCAGCAAGCAGGATATCGGCACGATCCCGTTGGGCGAGTGGGTGCATGTCGACATCGCGTTCGAACTGGGCGGGGCCGCGCCCGGCACCTACAAGCTCACCCTGAAAGTGCCCGGTCGCGATCCGGTCGTGACCGACGTGCCGCATCAGAACCCGGCGTTCAGGAAGGTCACCTGGTTCGGCATCAGCAGCACCAGCCAGACCAAAACGGTATTCTACCTCGACAACCTCAAGTGCGGCTCGCCCGCCGACCTGGCCAAGCCGCCCTCGCGCAAGGTCAACGCGGCAGCCATGGCCCGGAAGGCCGCAGCCAAGGCGGCCAAACCCACGAACCCGCAGAAACTGGTCGGGCACTGGACGTTCGACGCGGGCCCGGACGACGTGGCGCGCGACAGTTCGGGAACCGGCAACGACGCCGACATGTCGGCGTGCTGGGCCAAGGGCGCGTTCGGTACCGCCATGTGCTGCCGCGAGGACGCGTACTCCGCGGAAGTCCCCGACGACCCGAGCCTGCACTTCGGCACGGACAGCTTCACGATCGAACTGTGGCTCTGCCCGGCCCGACTCGACATTGACTCCAAAGACGCGCGCCGCCGCTTCATGAGCAAGTCCGCGTTCCCCAACACCTGGTGGAACCTGAACGTCACTGCCGACGGCAAGCCTTTCATCGAGATGACCGACTCAAACAAGGCCGGATTCGGCGGCCGCCCGTCCGGCTCGATCCCTGCCAACGCCTGGTCGCATTTCGCCGTAGTTGTCGACCGCACCGCGGGTAAGGTGCACTACTTCATCAACGGCAAGGAAGACAGCGTGCTTGACTTGCCGGCGACATTCACCGGCAACCTCGACGTGGACGGCGGCGAACTCGGGCTCGGCGGCGACTGGCAGCCGTTCCTCGGCCTGCTCGACGACGTGAAGATCTACCGCCGCGCCCTCGCCGCCGACGAGGTCCGGACCAGCTACGAGCAGCAGAGACCCAATCGCACCAGCGTGGAACACACCGTGGTGGAGTAAGACGTACGAAACCTGGAGCGCCCGCGGGCTGGTATCCGGTCCTGACTTCCATTTGCCGCCTGTTGCGGTTTTCGCACCGTCGGTTCTGGCGCCACGTCTCCCGGGACGAGTCTCGGGTGTTGGGCACCAGTTGCCAGGTTGCTGAGTTGCCAGGGGAACGTGAGGCCCCCAGCAACTCAACAACCCGACAACTCACCCACGGACACAACGGACCAAACGGACGGGTCCGGGATGTGTGGTGCTGTCGCTCCTCCCCAATGCACCTCGCCTGCCCCCTACCCGATTCTCTTGCGCCCCCAGAAACCTGACACCCGAAACCCGAAACCTCCCGCCCTCCCGCCCTCCCGCCCTCCCGCCCTCACTCACTCACTCACTCACTCACACACTCCCGAACCCGCTTCCGGAACGCCCGCGCCGGCATGCCTTCATGCCGGGCGAACACGCGGGAGAAGTGGTTCGAGTCCACGAACCCCACTTGGGTGGCAATGTCGGTGATGCGGTCGTCCGTGAAGCGCAACAGGTTACGGGCTTCGTTCATCCGGGCAGCCAGGACCAGATGCCCGAGGCTCATGCCCGTGCGCTCCCGTACGACGTGCGCCGTCCGCGACGGGCTCAGGTGCAGGTGCGGTGCGAGGTCCGCAACCGTGCCCCGGCCACGGTAGTTGGCCGCAACCCAGTCCAGGATGCGGTCCGTGATCGAATCGCGCCGCGCACTGACCAGGGTCAGCGCATTCTCCAGCATGACCGGGATGACCGCCTGCAGGAGTCGGCCCAGTTCGCGCAACGGCCGCTCGCCCAGTTGCGGCCGCAACCGGTACAACGCCTCCAGCGATGCGCCAACCCCGCCGACCACGCGCAGTCCGGACGGCAATCGCGACGCCCGGCGTACCGGCCCGCAGAAAATGCTGCCGAGAATCTGCCCGCCGCGCAGGATCGGGACCGCCATCTCCCACACCCCGGCGTGGCATGGTTTCAGGAACGGCCGCTTCTCGCGCCGCCCGCGGTCATTGGCACGGTAATAGTCCGACTGGCCGCAGAGCCGGCGCCCCGCGGCACTCGCCTTGACCGCCATGCAGAACGGGTCGCAGTGGATGTAGCGCGCGGGTGGCAACTGCCGTTCGCCGTTCACCAGCGTCCACCCGCGCAGGTCGTGCACGCAGATGCCGACACCGGCCATCCGCTCCAACTCGCGGAAGAGCACTTCGATCGGCGAAAACAGGTTCGCGCCGAGATCCGCCTCCGTGTGACCGCGTGTCCGTGGCATGGCATGACCGTTTCTGCTGTATAATGCTGATTGTACAGCAGTAACATCCAGATAAATGGCCATCCTGTCAAGGACGCCTCAGAAGAAACGTGGTAGGCTGAGAGCATGATGACAGTCGATGCCAGTCAGAAGATGGAACCGCACAGGCTCGTAGTGCCGCGTTCACGCGGTCCGGGCGACGCGCGACCGTGGGACCCCGGACCGCCTGACGGGCGTGTCGATTTTACCACATCAGATGTGCAACCACGCCCCGCTCCCGCCACTCTGGAAGGCCAACTGCCGCACTGAATCGACACGCCCTGGTGGCCAAACTACGAACCGAAAACCCCGAGTTGCAGTCTGCCGTTAACGCATGAGAAGGAGCCCACCCATGAACAGTCACAAAGTCATCCTGCACGGCACCCTGATCGACGGCACGGGCGCGGCGCCCGTCGCCGACTCCGCCATTGTCGTCCGCGGCAAGTGCATCGAAGCAGTCGGGCGCGCCGGCGTCACGCCCATCCCGGCCGACGCAGAGGTGATCGACGCCACCGGCAAGACGGTTATGCCGGGCATCATCGAGGGTCACGCGCACGTCGGCGGCGATGCGCGGGCGCAGAAAGTCCTGCGCCTGTCGCTGCAGCGCGGCATCACCACGGTCTGCAGTGTTGCTGCCAACCCGCCGGGCCTCGCCTTGCGCGACGCCATCGACAGCGGCGACGTGCGCGGCTGCGCACGGCTGCTGGCGGGCAGTATTGTTTCGTGCACGAACGGCCACGTGACGTACCGGACCGCCGACGGCCCATGGGAAGTGCGCAAGGCGGTGCGCGAGATGGTCAAGGCCGGCTCGGATTTCATCAAGACCGCGGCATCCGGCGGATTCTGGGGCCGGCACGAGGGTTGTTCCTCACCGAACTACACGCCAGAGGAACTCACGGCGCTGGTCGAGGAGGCGCACGCCTGGGGCGTTCCGGTCGTGGTGCACTGCCACACCCAGCCCGGCCTGAGCTACTGCATCGACGCGGGTGTGGACCAGATCCACCACGGCGCGTTCATCGACGAGGCGGCCGTGCACGGCATCCGCGACAAGGGGCTGTTCTACATGCCGACGCTGGCCGTGACCTGTCAGCGCAACATCGAGGCGCTGTCCGACCAGCCGTGGCAAACCCGCGAGATGCAGCAGGCGCAACCGGGCCACCGCGAAGGCGTGCGCCTGGCGCATTCGCTCGGTGTCAAGATCGCCGTGGGCTGCGACTACCCCGGCACGCCGCGCACCTGGCGCGTCGGCGACCGCACACTCCACGAGTTGCAGGAACTGGTGCAGTGCGGCCTGACGCCGATGGAGGCCATCGTCGCAGCCACGCGAACCAACGCAATTGCCTACCGCCGAATCAATGAACTCGGTACCATTGAGCCGGGCAAGCGCGCCGACCTGCTGGTGGTGGCCGGCAATCCGGCCGAAGACGTTGGCATCCTCTACGACGCGGCGAACATCCGCCTGGTCATGAAAGACGGCGCCGTCGAAGTGACCGAGGCCGAGTACCAGCCCCACTACCGCACGCGGGAGGAGCTAGGCTGATACGGCCGGTTGTCCTGCCTCGCTGGCTGTCCCGCCTGAGTTCCGGCCTTCAGCCGGAACCCTGCGCCTGAGCTTCAGCCGGACGCGTAGCCCACGGCCTCGCACAACAAGCGATGGCCATCGTCCCGCAACGCCACCGCCCGACACGACCCCATGACGTTTGCCCACACGCGCACCGCAGCATCGGTCGGTCGCGGGCGACGGGTGGGGGAGTGCGCGTGGGGCGCGTACTTCCCGGCGCGTCGGAACGTGTGCGGATGGCAACACCGTGCGCCCGCTCGCCGAAGCGTCGCTGCCGCTTCCGTCCCGCCCGACGGGCGGGAGCGGGACTCGGACGGAAACGCCGGAGCAAAAACTTGATATGACCGGGCGGTCACCGCCCGGGAACGGCTGACGCATCACCACGGCAGGGCCAGGTCAGATTGAAAACCACGCCCGCGCGGTTACGTTTCTCATGCGTTGCCGGGGTGCCCGTCGTGGCGGGCTGAGATCATACCCGTTGAACCTGACCCGGGTCATACCGGCGGAGGGAGCGAGTCAGACCGGCGCGATCAACGCCGCACCTGCCTAACTCCCCCCCGTATCAGGTTCTCCTCCCGGCAGTGTTGGCTATCGACAGACGATGGCGACGAGGATTGCGAGAAGCGATTGGACGGTCCCGGAGACTCCGATGAACATCACCGTCAACGGCGTCGACAAGGAGTTGCCGACTGAGGCGACGATTGCCGATCTGCTGCGCGTAATGAATGCCGACACGGCGCGCATCGCCGTGCTGGTTAACGAATCGGTCGTCCCGGCCGAGAGCCGGCCGGCTCACATCCTGCACGACGGCGACCGCGTGGAGGTCCTGATTTTCGCCGGCGGCGGATGATACCGAACCGGTTGTAGGTAGGTAGACTGTAGGCTGTTAGGCAAGAACCGAGTACGTGGGTATGTGAGTACGTGGGTGTGTGCGCAGCGGAGCAGGACGGGAAACTCCCCCCCGGCACTCAGCGACCCCCGGTAAGCCGGTCTGTCCGTTGGGTCCGTTGGGTCGGTTTCGTCCGCTCCATCCGCCGAGTCCGCGCCGACACCCGACACCCGACACCCGACACCCGACACCCGACACCCGACACCGAACCCTGGAACCCGCACCATGGACACCGACCACCTCGAACTCAAAGGCCACCGCTTCACCTCACGCCTGATCATGGGCACGGGCAAGTTCGCCGACACCCCAACCATGTGCGAGGCAATCAAAGCCTCGGGAACGCAGTTGGTGACCGTAGCGCTGCGCCGGTTTAACCCCGACCTTCCGGGCGACGACCTGCTCGGGCCGCTGCTGGCACTGCCCGGCGTCACGCTCATGCCGAACACGTCCGGCGCCCGCGACGCCCGCGAGGCCATTCGCGCCGCACACATCGCGCGCGACCTGAGCGGGAGCCCGTTCATCAAGGTCGAGATTCACCCCAACCCGCACCACCTGATGCCGGACGCAATCGAGACCTACGAGGCGTGCAAGGTCCTGGCTGCCGAGGGATTTGTCGTCATGCCCTACATGCCGCCCGATCCAGTCCTGGCCAAACGCCTCGAGGACGTGGGCTGTGCATCCGTGATGCCGCTCGGTTCCGCGATCGGCAGCGGCCACGGCCTGGCCGCCGCCGAACTGCTCCGACTGATCCTGCGCGACAGTGGAATCCCCGTCATCGTCGACGCCGGACTGCGTGCACCGTCCGAAGCGGCCGCGGCCATGGAAATGGGCTGCGCCGCGGTCCTGATCAACAGCGCCGTGGCGGCCGCAGCCAACCCGCCGGCCATGGCCGCCGCGTTCGCCCAGGCGGTCCAGGCCGGCCGCGCCGCACGGCACGCCGGACTCATGCCGCGCAGCGAAATGGCCGTCGCCACCAGTCCGTTGACGTCGTTCCTTGGCGCGGCGCAGTGAGGGACGAGTGTCGAGCGTCGAGGGGGGGGGACGGGAATGGTTCAGGGTTCAGGGGGGAACGGAAGGTAACGCCACTCGATCCGGAAAGCGGGACCCGCCAGGCTCGTAGTTCCGCGTTTACGCGGTCCGGGTTACGCATAGCCACGGGCTGGGGACCGCCTGAAGGCGGGACTACAAACAGGCCCCCCCGACATCCGACACGTACCCCCTGAACACCGAACACTGAACACCCCTACACCGGAGAACTCGTGCCGAACCCACTGCCAGACTGGCTGAGTCCGCCCCCGGGCATCAAGCGCCCGGAGTTCTGCACCGAGCGCGACGTGCTGGCGGCGTTGGCGGCTGACGATGCCGGCCCTGCCGAGTTGGCGGCGCTGCTGTCGCCGGCCGCCGATGCGCTCCTCGAGCCCATGGCGCAACGCGCCCAGGCCCTGACCGTCCGGCACTTCGGCCGCACGATCACGCTGTACGTGCCGCTGTACCTCTCGAACTACTGCTCAAGCGGGTGCGTCTACTGCGGGTTCGCGTCGGACCGTACGACACCGCGCTCGTGCCTGAGCGAGGCCGACGCCAGCCAGGAGATGGATAAACTGAAGCAGATGGGATTCGAGGAAGTCCTGCTGCTGACCGGCGAACGCACGCCCAAGGCCGATTTCGAGTACCTTGAGAGGTGTGTTGCCATGGCAGCAACACGGTTCCACCAGG
Organism: Lentisphaerae bacterium RIFOXYA12_64_32; assembly: GCA_001803235.1. Classification (GTDB taxonomy): domain Bacteria; phylum Verrucomicrobiota; class Lentisphaeria; order Oligosphaerales; family YB12-FULL-65-16; genus YB12-FULL-65-16. The sequence goes on along the minus strand of MHBL01000457.1, from coordinate 60,007 downwards.
TCACTGTCGAAGCATTCCCGATGGGGGTGGACGAGTACCAACGTCTCTCGCAGGCCGGTTGCGCCGGTATCACGCTCTACCAGGAGACGTACGACCCGGAACAGTACGAACGGCTGCACCGCTGGGGCCCGAAACGCGACTACGCCGCGCGCCTCGAAGCACCGGAACACGCGCTGCAAGCCGGCATGCGCACGGTCGGGATCGGCGCGCTGCTCGGACTGTCCGAACCGGTCATGGAGGCTACCCGCCTGCTCCAACACGCGCGGCACCTGCGCTCACGGTACTGGCGTTCGGGAATTTCGATCTCATTCCCACGCGTCCGCCCGGAAGCCGGCGGGTTCAAGGCGCCCTTCCCCGTGGATGACACGTTCCTCGCCAAGCTGATCTTCGCCTTCCGCATCTGCCTGCGCGACATGCACCTCGTACTCTCGACCCGCGAAAGCCCGCAGTTCCGCGACGGCATGGCGGGCGTCGGCATCTCAAAGATGAGCATCGGCAGCCGGACCACGGTGGGCGGGTACGTCGAGGACCGTGCGAAGTCCGCACCCGGCGGCCAGTTCGAGGTCAGCGACCAACGCGATATCACCACGTTCTGCAACATGCTGTGCACACATCATTTGCAACCGCTATTCAAGAACTGGGACGCCGCCTACCGCGATGCCCCGCCCCGCGCCGCGGCCGCCTTCACGGTGTGCTCATGAGTCGCACGTTGCCCCACAGGGCGTGGTCGCTGTTGATACTGTCCCCGGCATCGGTGGTGTACAGGCGCAGGAACTTCGCGTCGCCGAGGTCGACCTGGATCGTCTGCGCCTCTGCGCCGCCGCGCATGATCGGCGAGGTGTAGAGCGTCTCCCACGGCCCGGTGGCGCTCGCGCTGCGCTGTACCATGAACACGACACTGCCGCCGGTCTTGGCCATCTCCTCGATGCCGATGTCGCTGTGCAGAATCCGCGGCGCATCGGCCGGGAGTTCAAAGACCATCTCGCCGTGCGCACCCTCAGTGCTGGGCTCGGGACAGACCATCAAACACTTGGGGTAGACGCGGTCGCCGATGGTCGCGACATCGCCGCCGTAGTCACGGTCGATATTCGGACCGCCGTGCGCAAACGCCTTCACCGACTTGAGGTCGCTCAGGTACACCGCCGCGGGATCCAGCGGCACCTTGCCGATGTACGAAACTGTCACGCGCGCCTCGTGGGGCGTAACGGCCTGGTCGGGGACGGTGACCACGAGAGTGTGCCGGCGCAGTTGGTCGCGGTCCGCGGCAGTCGCCTGCTCCAGGTTCACCTCGACAACGACGCTCTTGCGGTCCGCACCCCACGTGGTCTTGACCACGTCCGGGGCGTTCAGCGGCTTGCCGTTCAGACTCACCTGCAGTGATTTCTGCGTCAGCGGATTCTCGACATCACTCAGGGCGATGGTGACCCGCTTCGGAGATTCAATCCACCCCAGGTCAGCCGCCTTGGCCGGGTCCAACGGCTGCCCGTCCAAGGTCAACTGCGTCACCTGTGGCGCGGCGGCATCGTCCAGAATCAACCAGGCGGGCTTGCCGATCAGCACCTGCGTCACGCCGTTGTCGGCTGGCGCGATTTGCAGGGGCAGGTTCACTGCGGCGTCCTTCCACGGTTCGGCGCCGACCTGGTAGCTGCAGCCCCGGGACAAGGCCGGAACCGCAATGGTCACCTCGCCGGTGGCGCGGACACTGTACTGCTGCCAGTCCGTAACCGGTTCCCGGCGCCAGGCGAAGTCGTTGGCCACATGGACCCGCAGGCCGGGCCGCACCGCGTAGATGACATACCAGTCGCCGGGCTTGATGCCGTCGGCAGCGAGGTTCACGTCCTCGACCAGTTCGACCGTGTCGCCGCCGAAGCCACCGCCGACCTCGTTGACCTTCTTCATGGTGTAGGTCTTGCCGCGCTCCGGGAACCACAGCTTCAGCCCGCCATACCACGGGCCGTTGCCGTGGTCCACCATCGGCCGCCAGGTGCGGATGACGTTGGGCCGGTCGGCGGGCAGTTCGGTCACTTCGTGCCAACTCACCGCAAACGGCGCGTAGTCCTGCAGGTCGACACGCACCAGACCGCCTTCCATCAGCGTCGTCTTGGCGATGCGATACCCCTCGTCGCACGGCACGCGCAGCTCGCTCTCGACGCGGATGTTGAGCTGCCGCCCGTGCAGGTTCGCGCCGGCGGGCCAGGGCGTGTCCGGCTTGATGATCAGTGCAGACTCCTGCCGCGTCCCGGTGATGTCGCCGATGACGTCCACGATCGCGCCGCTGAAATCGCCGGGCAGTGTGGCACTGAAACCGCCACAGGCCAGGGTCGTGCCCCGAACCGCGTCGGCGACGATGACCGCGCCCTGGGCGTCACGGCGAACCAAGGCGTACCGGGCGTCGGTCCGAGTGCCGTCCGGGAGCGTGATCGTCCCGGGCTGGGACTGGTAGATGACCGTGTCCGTGTGCCCGGCGGCCATCTGCAACTTCAAGGCCACGATCTGGCGCGGGGGGCCATCGACACTGGTCGCGGCAACCGCTTCAACAGACCGGATGGCCGACGCCTCGCCCTCGCGATAGCCTTCCAGCACGTGCACAAACGAACTCTCGAGCGGCGCTTCGGCGCTGCCGCCGGTGCGGTACTCGACCAGGAAGTCGCGGGCGTCGGTGAACGCGACGCAGCCGTCCACGCGCTGGTTGTTGGGCAGGGGCTGGCGCATCCAGCCGATCCAGGGACCCTTGCCGCTGAGCAGTTCGGTGCGCTGATCGCCCGGGTTAAGGCCGATGAAGCGCAACCGCACCTTGCCCACGTCCTCAGGGACGGGCCGCTGGTAGGGCTTGCCGTCCACGTCGCGGGTGCCCCAGGCGCCGTAGTCCTGCTTCCAGGTCACGCCGAAGCTGGACGCGTCCGGCGCACAACGCTGCACGTTGTGGACCTTGGTAAAGTTGCGATAGTGCGTATTGTCCTCGGGCAGCTTGTCGCCGAAGAAAACCTGAGCCAGGTCCTTGGCCTGCGCCGTAGCCGGCGGCAGTTGCGCCTCGGCGCGCTCGGCCCAGGCCTGGTTGTAGAGCGCATGACGCTGACCGCCGACGAGGTGAGTAATGTCCAGCACGTAGGGCCGCCCGTCCGGGCCTTCGACGCCGATGGCCGTACGCCGCCAGTCGCTGACCTGCTTGTCCACGCGCGACCAGGAGTAGTGATCCAGCACGTCGAGAACCTGGAAGCCGCTGCCCGGTGTGCCGGCGGCTTCACCGCCCTTGAACGTGATGCACTCGCCGTAGCCGCGGTTGTCGGCCCAGCCCTTGCCGGTGCCGACCTCGTCGATCGTCAGGTTGTTCTGGTTCAGCGGGCTGTGCGCCCAGACCCAGGACCAGGAATCGAAACTCGAGTAGTCCGTCTCCTCGATCGGGTATGGGTACCCCATCTGCCGCAGCGCCTGGTACTCGGGCCGCTCCCATTGCAGATGCGCGCCGGTCCACCAGGCCGAGTAGCCGCCACGGCGCATCACCGGCACGCCGTCGAACCAGCACTCCATGCTCATGGCGTCCTGGGCATTGTGCAGGGCGGCGCGCGTGTAACCCAGGCTCATCTCCTGGCGATGCCCGGGACCGCCGACGCGGATGACGCCCACGCCGTAACCGGCCCAGTTGCGGCTGCCGGCCTTCTCGTTCTCGCGCACCCGCGCCGGGTCGCCGATGAAGTGCGGCGCATAGACCATCTCATGCTGGTCGCCCCACTCGAGCGACAGCCCGCGCACGGTCTGGCTCTTGTACATCTCGCTGCTGGCCGCCCAGTAGAACGGGTTGCGCTCGAGGAAGTCGGGCTGGTACTGCAGCCAGCCCTTGGGGTCCTTCAGCACCGGGTAGTAGTAGCCGCCCGGCATGGCCTGGTAGTTGGGCGCACCCTCGCCGTTCATGCCGTCCTGGTACGTGTGGTTGTACATCGACAGCTCCTGGCACGGCCCGGAAAAGTCAATGAGCACCTTGTCCTGTGTCAGCACGCCCAGCAACCACAGGTCGATGTAGATGGCTTCCTGGTAGTTGTGCAAAAGTTTCTGCGAGAATACGCTCTGGAACATGAGCGACAGCTCGCGCATGAGCTTGGTCAGGATCTTCTGGTCGAGCGCTTCAGAATCACCGTAGAGTTTTCGCGATACCTCCTTGAACGCCGGGTGATGCCGCACGCGCCCGAACGGCTCCACCCAGATGTGTTCGTCCATCATGTTCAGCCAGCCGGGGCTGCCGTAGGGCTTGCGCTTGCTCCACGGGCCGAGGTAACTGACCGCGAAGATGGCCGGACGCGGCACCGCTTCCCACTCCGCCCGGGTCAGCGGCTGGCCGTCCTTGCCGTTGCACAGGCGGTGCGCGCCCGCCAGGGGCAGGCCGTAGTAGGTGTCGGCCACCTTGTCGAGAATGATGGCGATCTTGTGGACATACAACGGGTCCGCCGTCTCGGCGAACTTGGCGGCGTACTGCTTGACCAGGTCGCAGTCCTGCTCGAGCCAGCGCTTGTGGGCGAAGATCGTCGGGATGAACAGCTCCCACTCGACGCCGTCCTTGTCCTTGTAGACCGTGCAGGGCACATCGACCCAACGGTCGTCCAGGTGCAGGAACTTGACGGTTGAATTGGGTTTCAGTACGGATTCCGCAGGCCAGTCGTTGTCGTTGGCGTAGAGCTCGGTCCGGCAACAGGTCGTCGTGGCATGGCCATAGGGGTTCGCGGGATCAAACGCCAGCGACATGGTGAAGGAACCGCAGACCGGGCAATAGCTCGTCAGCACCGTGTCGGCCTTGCCGCTTAGGTGGTGCGACGGCTTCGAGTCCTGAACGCCGCGCAGTCGCCCGAACGGACTGATGTGCACTGGGAAATCGGTGGTCAGTTCCGCATCCGTGGGTGCGGTCGCTGCGTACTTCGCAAACGCCTCTTCGGGCGGCAGCGGTGGATGGTCCTTCGCCCAGCGCTCGACCTGCTGCCGAGTCCAATCGGCAAACAGGGTCTCGGGCGTGAACTTCGGTGTATTGCGCCCGGGAATGAGCGTCGCCACCCTGGCCGCGCGGTCAGGCGCGTCCCAGGCGGAGCCAGGTTGCGTCTGCTGTGCCATGGTGGACATCGTCAGGAGCCCTCCGTTCAGCGTACCCAGTAACAGGAACTGTCGTAGTGTGTGACTCGTCACGTTGTGGGTCCTCGCAGTTGCGGCAACCTGGGCCAGGTGTATGGATGCGTTTATTCGCCTGAGTACTGCCTTTGAGGCGGAAGCCGCAGCGACGCTTCAGCGAGCGGCCGGGGATCGGCTCGCTCAAGCTCGCCTCCACTTCCGGCTGAAGCCGGGACTCAGGCGCGACGACGACGTTTCACCCCGAGATGATCCGCCGCGGCGGACGGGTCTTCCGTCCGTGGCCCGCTGAACCCTGACACCTGACCCCTGAAACCTCTGCCCCCGACCGCCGCGTTCACGCGCGGATCCCCGCCAACTGCCGCAGAATCGCGTCCGGGACTTGCCCGTCCGGCGTCACCGGATGATCCCAACTGACCACGCCCTCCCACGAGTTCACATACCGCGTGTAAGCCGCGACCATCGCGTCGGTGAAGCGCGGCCCCGAGTGACACCAGCACCCGCCAAGGAACGTCAGGATGTGGTACTGCGCGCCCTTGACCCAGCGCCCGACCGGGACCACGCACGGCTCAACGCCGTTGGTCGGGAGCGTGTTCGATATCTCGCCCGCCGTGTAGTCCTCGTACTCAGAGTGACAGATCACCGGATTGCGCACTCCGGGGTTGAACGCCACGATACTGTCCGGATTCCCGGCCTTCATGGCCGCGGCGAAGGAGCGGAAGTTGGGCGCGTCGGGATGTCGGTACATGACGTCGGCGACGTAGGCGCCGTCGATCCACCAGCCGTGCACCTTGGATCCCCAGCGCAGACTCCACTCGCGGATGACGGCTTCCCACTGCTGCTGGAACTCGGTGAGCCGCTCGTCCGTGCGCGCACCGTCGGCGGCCGGGTAGCGCCCGGCGGGGAACCCGAGCTTGCCGGCATCCCAGGGCGGGGTGCAGCGCAGCGCGACGATAGCTTCCGGATCGTTGCACGGCGCCGAGGATGTGAAATAGACCAGCAACCGAATGCCGCGCTTCGTGCACGCGTCCGCCAGGTCGCCGACCAGGTCGCGCCGCGACAAGCGCGTCGGGCGGCGCCCAACAATGCCATCGTACGTCTCGTTCGGCGCGCAGTAGTAACCCGAGTTCTGGCCGAGAGTCAGGAAGGTGTAAGGGCAGCCGATGTCCGCCAAAGTCCGCGCGTAGCGCTCGACATCGAACGAATCGACCCGCCGGTTCCACACGTCCGGCGAGAGCGCCACCGGCTCGACACAGCTCGGCGCGTCCGCCAGGTAGTGCACAAACGTGCCCCAACGCGCGTCCCGAAACCAGTCCGTGTTCGCACGTGTCCAGTCCGACATTCGATGCCTCCCTCATTCACCGTCCCATGGTTACCGTAACTCCAACCTTGCCGAGAATCTTGTCGAGAACTTCGCCGATTCTGATGTGCTGCCAGACCAAGCCATCGCACCGCCTGGTGCAGCACCTGCGAATTCGGTAGACAATGTATACGATATTGCCGCGATTCGACCGTTTGGACAGGTTTCGCTCCTGGTCGGGATCCCCGCGCCGCGCGAGTCCACATCGAAAAAGGCAGTGGCCGCTGAGTCTTCGGCCATGTCCCCCCAAGCAGGGGGCGTCCAATATCGACATACCAGGCAACGAACAGCTCGCGAGCGCGCAGTAGCTCGGCGCGCGGCAGTTCGAACCGGTTCGCGGTGAAGCGAACGTGGCCGAGCGGTTCGGACACGATGTGCAGGGGGAAGGCCTGCCCGAGGAAGAGGAACGTCTCGCCGGCGACGAACTCCTTGCCGCGTGACGGACCGGTGTACTTGTGCGGATCCCGCAACTTGCGCCATATCCAGAAGCGCCTGCTGTCCACAACGGCGCGCACCGCCGCAGGACTGACATGACGCGGCGCGCGCACCACAACGCGGCAGTCGCGCTCCACCGTGATGCCGATGGTGCGACGGTCAGAATAGACTAGGTCGTAGTCAAGGTTCATGGTCGGCGAATCAACTTGTCGTTCCTACGTGCCCACTCCATCAATCGGGCGGTGATGGTCTGATGCGCGGCTATCATCGGCCCGAACTGGTAGTACTCCGGCCCCAGCAATTCCTTCTTGACCTCCCCCTCCAGTCGCTTCTGCTTCAGCGGCGCGTCCCAGAAACCCGCTTGCCGAATTTCCGTCTGGATGGTCTGGAAAAGCAACTGCGTCAGGTTGACGAGCGCTGCGGTCCGCGGTTCGTCCAGTGCGGTCTCGGGGAACAGCGCCGCCTGCAGGACTCGGAAGATGGGCATCTCACGCTTGCGGTCCAGCCCGTGCGTCTCCTCTTTCTCCTTCGCCATCAGCTTCTGGCGCAACTTCTCCATCTCCTGGGAAATGCGTTCCCAGTTGCCGGCGAACTCCTTCAGGATCTTCTCCAGTTCCTCCGCCAGGGACGCAAACAGCGCCGGGTCCTCATCGAAGTTGACCTCGATGTGGTGCCGAATGGCATGCTCCACCTCTGCCGCGCTGGTCTTGGCGCGCTGGCGTTGCTGGGCGTGCTTCTGGAACTCCGGGTCGAGCACGGAGATGGGCGCAACCTTTTGCGTGACGCCCTGCGAGACCAGGAACTGGTCGGTGATCCCGCGCAGCTTGCGGGGCACCCCCTTCATGCTGAGGCGCCCGTCCCTGAGGAACTGGCAGGCCAGCTCGTTGATCGCGACGAGTCGCTGGTAGACCTTGAGGTAGTCGAGGGCCTCCGCCCGTGGCAAGGCCTTGGCAAAGGCCGCGGTGAGCTTCCGTGCCGCGGTGATGTACTCAAACCGCAGGTCCTCATCGTAGAACAGGTCGAAGAACGCCTCCGCCTCGCTGCTGTCGCTAAGGCCATTCCGCGCCAGGAACGCCAGCGTTTCGTCGAGTGCCTGTTTGAGATCGCCAATCACGACACTGGCCGGAGTCAGGCACTCGATCATCTCCTGCTGCTCCCGTGCCTTGTACTTGTCCAGCGCCAGACGCAGATTGTTCCCGACACCCACATAGTCCACCACCAAACCGCAGTCCTTGCCTTCGTCGTGAACGCGGTTCACTCGGGCAATGGCCTGCAACAGGCCGTGGTCCTTCATGACGCGATCGAGATAGAGGACCTGTTCCAACGGCGCGTCGAAACCGGTGACCAGCATCTCGTTGACCACCACGAAGCCGATCCGGCCGTTCACCGTCTTCTCTCCAACCTTCTCCTCACCGCCGAACGGCAGCTTGAAGCGCTTCACCACCGCCTCGGGATCGACGCCACGCATGGCATCCTTGATCTCGACATCGTCGTTGTTCCCCCAGGTGATAACCAATCCAACCTCGACGGCACGAAGCTCCTCGGCATTCACACACAGCGGGTTGTCTGTCCGCAGGGCCTCCGCCTCGGCAGCAATGGCGTCGCGCAGGGCCTCTGCATAGCGCACCGCGGCCATGCGCGAACTGGCGACGACCTGCGCCTTGTAGCCGCCCGGGAACACGTGCCGGGCATAGTGCCGCACCATGTCGCGCGCCTTGGCCTCGATGGTGGGTTTCGCGTCGAGATAGGCGTCGCGCGTGCCGTAGCCCAGAATCTGCAGTCGCTCCGTCAGCCGGTACTCGGAGAATACATCCTGGAACGCAGCATCCATGGCCATGACGCAGTTCGAGGACGGATCGCGGAGCAGTTCGAACAGGCTCTCTCCCGGCCGGTCGGGCCGCGGCTTGATCCACTGCGCAACCCGCACCGTCTGGCCAATGCTCTGACTGGTCTCGCCGAGTTGCTGCTCGAGTTGCGTGCGGTCGGTCACGAAGACGATCTTCCAGTCCTGCAACCCGGGTCGCCGTCGCAGTTCGCGCACGGCAAAGACCATGGTCAGCGACTTGCCCGAGCCCTGTGTGTGCCAGACGATGCCGCCACGCGCCACGGGAGTCTCGCCCCGCGCCAGCCGGTCCACGACCTCGGCGACCTGGTCGGGATCGAGCCAGTCGTTGATGGTCACCAGCGACCGCGTTAACCGCTCGCGTAGCACGACCTCGCCGAAGTCCTTCCGGCCCGAGTCCGCCGGGGTCTGCTGGTGCATGTCCAGACGCAGGACCGACCAGTCCAGGGCCGCCAGTTGTTTCAGCAGCGGCTCTTCGACGTGGCTCTTCTCGTCCAGGCGCAGTGCGTCGGCTCCCAGCCGATGCGCGGGAGTCGACGTGCCGGCCGTGAACGCCCCGACCGTCTGCTTCCGCCAGCTCGGATGTCGTAGGAGTTTGGCCGTCTCGGTTTCCGCCTGGCGCAGTTGCTCCACGTCGCCAACGAAGCGTGCCGCCTCGGCCCAGACGAAAGGCTGGGCGCACAGGTTGGGTAACTCCTCGCGCACCGCGGCCCCGACCTCCTCGCGCGGCCCCACCATGACGCGTCCGTCCGGACACTGGAAGGCGTAAAGCAGACTCTGACCGACGCGTGCCGACCACGGTACGCCTTCGGGCGCCCGCAGCGGCGCGTCGCTAAGCGCGCTGGCATCCGCCGGATACGGCGCGAACCCGGTGATGCGCCCGTCCGCGCCCGCTTCCTGCACGACCAACCGTCCCGCAACGTCGCGGAAGACCGGGATGACGAACCCGCACGAGCCGGATGACGGCCGTGAGAGCCCGACCAGTTCCAAGGCATCGCCCGATGCGCTCATGGGGCGCGCCTCCTGGGGTTGTCCACGCCGCGTGATCGACGGCTGGGAAGCGGCTCACGAGGCCGTTCGCCCTCCACCTGGCGGCCGGTTCTGACCGCGGAACGGCAGGGCAAAGCCACGGTTGAGTCGCCTTCAGATGGCCCCGGACGATCGCTTTGGCGGACCATCTTCGCGGCCTCGATCGCGGCACGGTCGCGGTCGACCAGGGTCTTGAGCTGCTCGGCACTGGGCAGGACGGTGAGGTACCGCGACACGAACAGGCGGTTGTCCATCCCGGCGGTGGCGAACTCGACCTCGGTGCCGTCCCGGTCGCTGCACAGCAGGATGCCGACCGGCGGGTTGTCGCCATCTGCCAACATGTTCGCCTTGAACCAGTTCAGGTAGAAGTTCATCTGCCCGGCGTCGGCATGACGGAAGGCGCGGATCTTCAGCTCGATCAGGACGTGGCAGCGCAACACGCGGTGGTAGAAGACCAAGTCCACGCGGTCGTGCTTGTGATTGACCGTGATCCGGAACTGGCGCGCCTCGAAGCAGAAGCCCGTGCCCAGCTCGAGCAGGAAGCGCTGCAGATGGTTCAGCAGTGCCGTTTCCAGGTCGCTCTCCGAATACTGCGGCCGTTCTTCCAGACCGGTGAACTCCAGCACGTACGGATCCCGGATCAGGTCATCCACGGTCGCCTGCCGCTCCTGCCGCTGTGCCCGGCGCACCACGCCCGCCTTGTCCGTCGACAGGCCGGTGCGCTCGTAGAGCAGCGTCTCGATCTGGCGCTGGAGCTGGCGTTTCGACCAGTTGCCTTTGAGACACTCGTTCTCGTAGAAAGCACGCTTCCATGGATCGTCGATCCGCAGCAGGTGGATGAAGTGCGACCAGGGCAAACGGAGCAGCGCATCCCACGAGAGCGGCTTCGGCAAATCGGGGGACACCGTACCGCGAATCCGGGGTATCTTCCTGCCGGGGTGAGCCTTGCTCGAGACGGCGATGCCGCCCGGCGCCGGGACGCCCCCAGCAGATTCTGCAACCACTGGTTGCGGAATCTCGTCTCGACCTGCGCCCAGAGCCAATTCCGCAACCACTGGTTGCCGAATTCGGCTGCCCGGAGACAGTTGCGCCAATTCGTCAGACAGCGCCTGACGACTCGCACGCAGACCGAGACGTGCAGTGAATTCGGTAGACACTGTCTGCCGAATCTGCGGATAGGTCAAGAACAGCAGCCGACAGTCGGCCAGCATGCGTTCGCCCAAACCCTTGATTCCCCGCGCCGCCAGGTCCGCGGCCAGGCGTTCGAGCAGCCGTGCGCCGTACTGGGCCCGGTCCTTGCCACCCTGCTCGTACTCGACCAGGTAGGCGCCGACCAGCCAGTTGCGCAGGACCAGGGCCTGGTTCACGGCCATAGCAGCGCGGCCCTGCAGGTCGCGGTGCGCCGACGCAATCGCGCCGACCAGCACGCCGTAGTCCAGCGTCTTGCCCCGGCGCGACACAGCGCGACCGGCATCGACTCGGGCGGACTTGCGTGCAACGCGTTTCTCAGCCATGGCGCCCCTCCGTGCGACTGACCAGGTTGTCCCCGCCTGCCAGCCAGCCATCCTGCGCGAACCGGTCGGCACCTGGATGGATCGTGGCCATCGTCAGCGACTTGTGGAGTGCGGCGGCAGAGCCCCGAGTCCGCCGCGGCGGATCAAGGGGCGGCGACGCCGCTTTGGCTGAGACGCATGCCCCGGACGCCGCGCTCCAGCCAAAGCGGTGTCGCACCCGCCGGCAGCGGGTTTGCCACCGCACTCCATATCGCGACACTGCCGAGAACCTTAGTGGCATCGATGTGCCCCCTCCAGCAACGGCGCGACCGGAACCCGCCCCGTCAGCAAGTCGTGCATCAGCCCCGCCTTCAGACGGCGAAACTTGGCGAGTCCGGCCTCCGCGTCCCAAACGGCACTGTCGTGGGATTTGCACGTCAGGATGATCCGATCCTGTTCGCCACGCGGAGGCCAAGCGAACACGAGCGACAAGAGGATCGCCGTGTTCACGACATCCCTTCCGCCCGCGTTGACTGACCGCCGAGTCTGCTCGGCTGTGCGTTCGCCAAGCAACGCGAGGTGCGCAAACGATGGTACGGCCTTCGCCGGGTCAAGGGAAATCCGCATCAGGTTGGACGACATGATCCAGCCTGCCTCGGAAGATGAGACGAGAATACAGCGCCCTACATCCGCCACACGCGAGAAGAGGATGTCGCCTTCCTCGACTCTGTACGAGGCCAGTTCCAACGCTTTTTCCTCCCGCAGAAACTGCAGGCCGGATCTGAGTATGCGTCCTGGGCCAAGTGACCCGATCGTGATGACGGGAACCCCGGTCTCAACCCAATCAGACTGCTTGATGGCCGTCCCAAATGGGCCTGTCTTGATGAACGGCCGATCCTCTCTTCGCATGGCCTCAAGCGGAGTTACCTTCCACTCCTCCGGGATGGGTCCGAGGGGTGAGGGTTTGAAGCGGTGGGTGGCGGGGTCGCGGAGGCGGCCATCGGCGTCGAGACCGCGGGTGAGCAGGTCGTGCAACAGTCCCGCCTTGATCCGCTCCTGTTTCGCCACCACCGCCTCCGTCTGCTCAATGGCGCGGTCCAGACAGTCCAAGACCCGCGCGATGGCGGACTGCTCGCGGGTGGAATGCGTACCTATCGGGTAGTCCCGCAGGAAGTCGGCAGGGACTCGCTGCTGGCCCGCGGAACCCACCATCGAGTTAGCAGCCCGTTTCCGAAGCTCGCGAGACTTGGTCCACTGGTAGAGATAGCCGGCGTCTGCGTCGCTCCTGGCCCGCAGCACGTGGAACTCCGTGGAGCCGAAACCGACGCCGTTGATCAAGCCAGCAGCCCTGCAACCCTTGCCGTTCTCCATGCATGGCGTGATCTTCGCGAACAGGACGTCGCCCTCCGCGAAGCACGTGTAGCCGTTGCGGACCGAACACAGTGGCCGGGCATCTCCTCCTAGCCAGCGTCCGTCGTCCGAAACGTCCGACATGGGGATGAACGAAACCGGGTCAGTTGGGCCAAGCCGACTGACATCGGTCGCGGGGTTGATCTCAGCTATGTCTGAGAGCCTCACGTATACCCCAACCTCCCCAAGAAGCCTTGGAGTTCGCCGAGGGTGGCCTGGCGCTGGGTCTCCATGGCCGCGGCGCTGGTGGCGTACTTCGCAAACAGGTTCTCGAAGATCGCGAACAACGCACGTTCCTCGGCCTGGACGTAGCGCTGCAGGTGCCCGGCGACCAGGTCGTGATGCTTCTGCAGGATCAGTTCGCGCGCCTCGCCGTCCGTGATCTGCCCGCCCGCGGCAGTGAATGTCGCCCAGACCGCCGCGATTCGGCCGGTGAGCGTGGCCACGTCCGCGGCCAGGTTCTGACGCCGCTTGAACTGCGCCTTCTCCTCGGCAGTGGGCTTGGGGTCACCCTTGGCACGGCGCGCCGGCGGCTCCGGCGGCGGCCCGCCCGCAGCCGCCAGTTCGGCCTGCGCCTGGTTGAGCAGTGCCTGTGCTTCCTGGACCCGGTCCTCGGCACCGTACAGTTTCATCTCGATCTTCAGTTTCAGTTCGTCGCTCAGTCGGTCGTGCTCGGCGCGGAGTTCGCGGAGTGCGGACTCCGCGGTCCGGAGCGCCTCGGCCGCCTCGCGGAACGGTCGGGTCTCGTCGGTCTCGACGTCACCGCTGGCGTCGCGGAGCACCGGCCGGATCAGCGCGGACGAGACGGTCTCGTCCTCGTCGGGTTCGTACTCGAGCAGGGCCTGCGCAGCTTCGACCGCATCGGCGACGGCGGTCTCGGCCTCCGCAATGCGCTGGTCGAGTGCGGTCAGGGCGTCGCGTTCCGCCGCGAAGAAACGGTCCACCACCATGGGCTCCGGAATGAGCGTTGGCGCCCACCCGGTCGTGGTGATGGTCTTGAGATCGTACTTGATCGTGTCCCACCAGTTCACGAACACGCCGCGGGCCTGGAAACGGTCGAGGACGCCGAGCGGCTCCAACGCATGCACGAGTTGGGTCAGCAGCGATGTGCGCACCTCAGGCAGACGCGAACCCGTCAGGCCCAGCCAGGGCGCCGCCGCGCCCTCGCGCGACTCGGGCCCTGCAGCCGGTGCGAGTTGCGCGAAATCGCGCCGCGCCGTCGTCCACCAAGCCCCCAGCGCCTCCGTGAGCCGCTGCCGTGTCGTGGCCAGTTCCGGCTGCGCCTCAACACAACGTCGGACCTCGGCGGCAGTGTCGAGGCCCTTGCGGAAGGCCAGGGGTTGCGCGTCGAGCTTCTTGAAGACGCAGTCCGGCGCCAGGCCGAACTTGGCGAACTGGCCGGCGTGCTTCTGGACTTCCGCTTGCGGTACGCCGCCGAGCAGGTGGCAGCGCACGTCCTCGGGCTCAGGCTCCGGGGTATTGTCCACGTAGCGGCGCAGGTTCAGGTTCCAGTCGTGGTCGCGTTCGATCTCGGTGATGGGTACGCGCCGCGAGTAGCCGGGCAGTTCCTCGCGATTGCGGAAGACGTGTTCGATCTTCTCGATGTCCTCCGGCCGCAGCGAATTCTGCTTCTTGCCTTCCGCGAATTCGCGGTCGGCGTTGATCAGGAAGACGAAGTCCCGCTCGCGGTCGGGGATGGCCTTGTTGAGCACCACGATCACCGCCGGGATGCCGGTACCGTAGAACAACTTCGGCGGCAGACCGACGATGGCCTCGATGACGCGCGCCTGCAGCAGACTCATGCGGATCTCGCGCTCTTTGCGACCGCGGAAGAGCACGCCGTGCGGCATGACGACCGCGCCGCGCCCAGTCGACTTCAGACTGGCCAGCATGTGCTGCAGGAACATCAGGTCGGCCTTCTTCCCGGTCTCGGGCGCATGGCCGTACTGGAAGCGCTCGGGGTGCTGACAGCGGGAGAGCTTCCAGTTCTGTGCGAAGGGCGGATTGGCAATGACCCGGTCGAACTGCACGACCTGGCCGTCGCGGACGTTGTGCGGGTCTTCGAGCGTGTCGCCAAACTCGATGTGCGCCGAGGACAGGTTGTGCAGGATCAGGTTCATCTTGGCGATGGAGACCACACCTGCGTCATTGTCCTGCCCGCGCAGGTCCAGGTCGGCACCGTCCTGACCTTGTTCGCCAACGTACTGACTGGACTGGATGAGCATGCCGCCGGAACCGACCGTCGGGTCGTAGACGCTCATCTTCTGCTGTGGCTGGATGAGCCGCACCATCAGGCGCACGACCCAGGGCGGCGTGTAGAACTGGCCGCCCTTCTTGCCGGCACTGTCGGCGAAGTACTTGATGAGGTACTCGTAGGCGGCACCGAGCAGGTCGGGGAACTCGAACGCATCGTTGGCCAAGGCGCCGCCGCGGCCGTCCACACTCTTGGTGAAATGGTCGAGCAGGTCCTTGAGATCCTGGTTCTTGATCTTCGGCTTGCCGGCGACCTCCTGATTGAAGTCGATGCTGCCCTTGAGCACCCCGTGAAGAGTCTCGTTCTCGTCTTCGAGTGCCGCGAGCGCCTTGTTGAGCATGGCGCCGATATCGGTCTGGGTATCCGTGAGCGCGGGTTGGCTCTTCCCGTCCCCGTCTGTCCATGGCTCGTTCCAGCGGGCACGAGGCGGGACGAAGAAGGTGTCGCCGTAGCTGGAGCGTTGCTCCAAGACCGCCGCCAGGGCGGCCGGCGGCAGGTGCCGGTACTGTTTCCCCACCTCAGCGCGTTTCTCATCGAACACATCGGAGAGCCGCTTCAGGAAGAGCAGGCCGAAGATGTATTCCTTGTACTCCGAGGCATCCATCTTGCCGCGCAGGATGTCGGCAGCGCCGAACAGGAAGGTCTCCAACTGAGCCAGGGTTATCTTGGTTCTGCGCATGAGAGTTGTCTGGGGTTCCTCTGGGTACGTACCCACCCCCGTGCCGGACCGACAGGAACTATGGCGGTCGCCTGGCGAGAGTCAAGCCGCGGGTGGCGACACACAGGGCTGTTTCAAAGTCCGCCCGCTCTGCCTCGAACGAACTCGGGAGGACGTCATGGGCTGAGAGGAGACCGTGCTTTCTTGAAACAGCCCTGGGCGACACATGGCGCGTCTCGAACGCCGCTGTAGGCGGCATTCACTCCTCTCCCAACATCCGCTCGGCATCGAGGATGACGACACCATCGATCTCGGCCGGAAGTCGGTCCGTCCGTGGCAGGAACACCCCCAGATGCACCCGCGGTGCCCCCGGCAGCGGCGGGACCGGACGCTGCCGGATGGTGCGAACCGCCGCCTCGACCTTCGCCCGCGTGACATCCCGCATCCACTTGCACTCGCCCAGGAATACGTGACGCCGATCGGAGGAGACGGCCGCCACGTCCCACTCGCCTTCGGACGGCTCGCGGCTGACCCAATAGCGCCCCGCGGGTTCCCACTCGATACCGCCGTGTTCGAGCCGGTGCCAGCGTTGCCGGCACAGTTCCTCCCAGACGGCGGCCACCTGGTGCGACCACGCCGTACGGGCGTGCCGCCGGGCTGACGGGGCGTCCATGTTGAGTCCGCTCAGGTACGGTCGCACACAGGCGTACCACATGGCCAGAAACGGGTCTGCCAGCCTGTAGAAGGCGCGTCGGCCCGCGGCGACCGGCTGCCCGCTGGCAAAGTCATACGGTGCCTGACGCTGAACCAGGCCAAGGTCCGCCAGGTGTCGCAGAGGTTTGGCCAGGGTCGTTTCCTTCACGCCCAAACGCGCCGCCAACTCGGACGGACGCCTGGCGCCGCGGCCGACCAGTTCACAGACCGCGCGCTCCAGGGCGGCAGCCTGTTCATCGCGCAGCACCCGGTCCGCCTCTTCGTGCAGAACGCCGCCCGGCGAGAACACCAGTCCGTCCAATGCGCTTGCCGCCGTCGAATACTGCCCTTCACGCACCAGCCGCCAGTAGCGCGGTACCCCGCCAAAGGCCGCGTACATTTCCACCGCCGCGACGGCATCGGGGAGCCCCAGCGCACGACGAATCTCGGCGACAGGCATCGGTTCCAGGCGCAGAAGGAACTGCGCCCGGCCGTACAAGGGCGCGGCGGAATCCAGCACCAATCCCTGCATCATCCGCTGACTGGACCCACAAATGACCAACGGAAACCGCCGTGCATCCGGGGCATCCACCATGGATTGCAGGATCGACGGCAGTTCCGGCGCGGATTGCACCAGGTACGGAAATTCATCCAGCACCAAGACTGGCGCCGGCTCCGGCCACTGCCGCCGCAGCGCCTCAAGCAACGCGCGCCACGACGGGTACGCCACATCCGCGAACCCAGGCAGCACGGGCCGCATGTCCTCGGCCACGGCGACCCGTTGTGCCACGGGGGTCCCTTCCGTGGCCTGCACATAGCAGCCGGCCACACCGTGGAGCCAGTGTCGCAGCAAGGCCGTCTTGCCCAGGCGTCGCCGCCCGTGGACCACGCCGAAGCGCGGTTCCTGTCCTGACCAGGCACGCAGCGTCTCCAACTCCCGTTGCCGATTCCAGAAGGTTTCCACTTAACTATTCTCCCAGGACTTATTCTATCTAGAATAGTAATATCCACCCGATTCGGCTTCTTGTCCAACGCCCCGGGGCCGGGGCGTGCTGCGTCAGTGGCGCCCTCTCGGTCCGCAGCGATGCAAGCTGCATCTTCCCGCCGCCAGCCGCTGTGGCGGACGGGCGCGGGCGCGAGCACCATCAGCGCCGGCGGCGACCGATCAGGATGAGGTCGGCCAGGTTGCGGGTGACCCAGTCGGTGAGGTGATTGAGCCGGAACAGGCGGTGCAGCCAGGTGGGTTGAAGTTCGATCGCCTTGACCGGGCAGAACTCGTGGCAGCAGTAGCAGCGGATGCAGCGGTGGTGATCGACCTGTTCGCGCGGTTTCTCCAGCGGCTGAATGGCCGGCGGTTGAACCGGGCAGCCCTTGGCGCACGCTTCGCATTTCACGCAACGGTCGGCGACGATCACCGGCCCTGGCGCAATGTGCCGCCGCATCCAGCGCGTCAACACATCCGGCATGGGCAGCAGCCGCAGAATACTGATGTACTGCGTGACCTTCTTGAAGTCCGGGACCCGGAACTGTTTCCAGTCCGGACCGAGGACCCGGATCCGAGCCAGGTCGGTCGTGCCGTAACCGTAGCGCTTGGCGGCGCGCGTCAGCGGCAGCGATTCGGGGTCCAGATCGATCAGGTGACAGGCGAGGCAGTCCACGGCGGCGAGGTCCGCACTGGCCAGGAGCAGTCCGATCGCGCGCGGGTCGCCACTGCTCGGGCCCTCGCCCTCCATGCCGACCACCGCGTCCATGATCGCCAGGGCAGGTTTGGCGGTGCGGTTGATCTCCAGGATCAGTCCTGCGAGCCACTCACGGTCCTGGAACCGGAAGTGGCAACGCGCCTTGGCGGCGCCAAGAATGAGGCCGAACTGGTTCTTAAGCGCCCCGGTGAACCCCATCTGCACGTGGGTCTTGAGTTTCGGCAGGGTGATGATGACGTCGGCGTCGGCAACGGCCTTGGCCAGCTCGATCCGTCGCGCCACGCGATTCCCGGCGTCCTCGAAGGTCGCCGTGTGCTCGAAGTCGGCGACGGCCGCGCCGACTTCCTCAATGACCTCGGCGACGCCGGTCCGCTTCAGAACTTTGTCGAGCGTCCCGACCGCCGGACTGTCGCCGATCGCCACCACTCCGCCCGCTTCACGAACCAGCAGGGCTGCGGCCCGGACCACCGACGGGTGCGTCGTGACCGCCCGGTCCGGCGCGAACCCACTGAGCAGGTTCGGCTTCAGCAGCACCTTCTGCCCCGGCCGCACGAAGGCCTGCATTCCCCCGAGCGGTTCGAGGCAGCGCCGCAGCGCGTCGAGCGCCGCCGCGTCACCGTACTCCCGGAGTTCAATGATACTGACGTCGCTCAAGGGATCGAGGGCCTCTCTGGCAGTGCCCGCGCACCGATGCGTTTCGCGGTACGCCCGGCGTGTCCCCAGGCCGGACTGCGCATCACACCACGGTCCAGTCTTCCTTGCCGGAGAGGCGCTGGACGAACGCCGCCAGCAACCGCCCCGTGTTCTCCGCGTCGTCGAGTGAGATCAATTCAGCCGGCGTGTGCATGTAGCGGTTCGGCACCGACACCAGACCGGTAGCGACCCCGGCGCGCGTGAGCTGGATGGCGTTGGCGTCCGTGCCGGTGCCCGAGTTCGCCGCCTGCACCTGGTACGGGATCTTGGCGGCCTTGGCCGCCGCGACCAGCCCGTCGAAGACTTTCGGACTGATGTTCGGGCCGCGCGTAATCACCGGTCCGCCGCCGATCTTCACGTCGCCCTGTTCCTTCTTCTCCGCGGTCGGGTAATCGCTGGCGTGCGTGACATCGATGGCAATGCCGACCTGCGGGTCGATCCCGAACGCGGAGGTGCGGGCCCCGCGCGACCCGATCTCCTCCTGCACGGTCGAGACCGAGTAAACCGCCACGGCCAATTTTCTGCCCTTCAGCAACTGCAGGGCGCGCCCCACGGCAAACACGCCGATCTTGTCGTCGAACCCGCGCGCCACGGCCTTGCCGCCGTCCAGGTCGGTGAAGGTCTCGTTGTACGTGACCGGATCGCCGATCTGCACCCGCGCCATGGCACGCTTCTTGTTCTTCGCGCCAATGTCGATCCACAACTTCTTGATCTCGGACGGGTGCTTGCGCTCGTCGTCGCTCATCAGGTGAATGGCCTTCTTGCCAATGACTCCTGGAACCGGCCCCTTGGCTGCGTGGATCGTCACGCGCCGTCCCGGGACGATGCCCTGGTCATGCCCGCCGAGCGGGCGGAAGTAGATGAAGCCGTCGTCGTCGACATAGTTGACCTGGAACCCGAGTTCGTCGCAGTGCCCGGCGAACATGATGCGGACCGAGGCGTTCGGGTTCAGCACCGCCATCAGGTTGCCGTGCGAGTCGCCGCGCACCTCGTCGGCGACCCCCGTCATGTAGCGCCGGAACACGCCCTGCGTCTCCTGCTCATATCCGGTCGGGCTCACCGCGTTCACGACGTCCACGAGAAACTGCTTGGTCTGCTTGTCCACGGATTAGTGCTCCTTCTGTCGTGTGCAAAGGCTGCTATGTTGTCAGGTTGCTGAGTTGCGGTAGGCAATGGTGGCGACTCAACAACCCAGGGACTGAACAACTCACCACCCTGCCATCTTCCTCCCTGCTCCACGCATCCTACCCCACGCACCTGTACCCCCGGCGACGGCAATTGCCCGCGAGGACGCGGGCGCTCCAGGGAACCGCCCACACACCGACCCACTTAACTCACCCACTCACACACCCTCCACCCTCCCCGTCGCTATCCCGCCTGAACCCTGCCCCCAAACCCTGAACCTTCCACCGTTTCCTTCCCCCCCTCAGCTTTCATCCCTCATCCCTCCATTGTCACCCCGGCACGATCTGCGTGCCGATGCCCTGGTCAGTGAAAATCTCCAGCAGCAACGAGTGCTTGACGCGGCCGTCGATCATGTGCACCTTCTGCGTGCCGGCGTCCAACGCCTCGGCCGCACTGCGCACTTTCGGAACCATGCCCCCACCGATAACGCCCTGCGCGATCATGGATTCGACCTCGCCCCGGCGCACCGTCGAAATCAGCGTGCTCTCGTCGTTCTCATCGCGCAGGATGCCGGGCACGTCACTGAGGAAGACGAGCTTACGCGCCTTCAGTTCAGCGGCAATCTCGCAGGCGGCCATGTCAGCGTTGATGTTGTAGACCTGCCCGGTCATGTCGCAACCCAGCGGCGCAATCACCGGCACCTGCCCGCGCTCCAGGATCCAGCGCAGTTGCGCCGTGTCCACGTTGACGACGCGCCCCACGAACCCGATGTCTTTCTCCTCGCCCGTCTGCTTGTCCTTGACCTTGACCCGCTCCGTACGCAGCACGTTCTTGCCCGAAACCGCGTACGGCTTGCCGTCCATCTCCTTCATCCAGGTCACGAGTTCGGCATTGATGACGTTGTGCATGACGTCGTCGACTACCTTGATCGTGCGCTCGCAGGTGTAGCGCAGGCCCTCGACAAAGTGCGTCGGCACCCCCTCCGCCTTGAGGCGCGCGCTGATCGCCTTGCCGCCGCCGTGGATGATCAGCGGTTTCATGCCTGCGCACTCCATGAACACGATGTCGCGCAGCACGCGGCGCGTGCACTCCGGATCCTCCATGGCGCTGCCGCCAAACTTGACCACCACGGTGCTGCCGCGGAAATCCTGGATGTACGGGAGCGCCTCGATCAGCGCCGCCGCCTTCTCGATCAGCTTTTCCATGGGCCCTGTTCTCCGTCTCTGTACTCCCTCAAACCACGCAGCGGAAGTGTACAGGGCGCAGCCGCGATTTCAAGACCGACTGCAATGCGTCAGCGCCCCCCCCCCAGGCGGAATACCGCCCGATCATGTGCGGACGTTACTCGATGGCGTCGGAGCGTTCTGGCAAGGTGGCGGGAGCGGCTCGCTCCCGCGGGTGCCGGAGCGAGCCGCTCCGGCCACTTTAGCGCAGCCCGCGAGTAACATGGGAGTTGCGGGTGGAAAGTGAGACGCCGGCCAAGGGACTGGCCGGGCCACTGGCGCCACGTGGTGCGGGCAGTCTCTTGCCCGCAGGCGCAGAACACGCCGAACCAGCCTGATTCGCACCCGCGACTGACGCAACACGTCCCGGATGCCGTGGCGCTTGACAAGCACCACTTCGCATGGCAGTTTCAACGAGGTCGGGTCGGCGCCCGGCCGTTGCGGCGGTGACTCGACCGGGGACGCTTCTGGTTCATGGGAAGGGAAATGCGGCATGCCGAACTCCAGCGGACGCGGCGGCGGATCGCTTGCTCGAATCAGGTCCGGTGCGCTCCTGCCGCTTCTCCTCGCTTTCGCAGGCGCCGCGTATCCTGCCCGGGTGCGGGCGCAACCGGCCGCTGCCGCACCGCCGCCGGCCGCACCCCAAACCATCGAGGTGACGCAGACCTTCAACGGCGCACCGTTCAGTTACACGATCACGCCGCTCGCGGCGCGGGAGCGCTACACGATCTACACGCTGCGGTATCCCTCACCCGTCGTAACCGCCGACCTACCGCAGAACAACACCATTCCGGCCGAGTACTACCTCCCTGTCGGGTTGACGCCGGGCACGAGCCAGGCGCGCCCCGCCGCGATCTGCCTGCACATCCTGGCCGGCAACTTCGAACTCGTGCAACTGCTCTGCAGCGTGCTGGCCTCCAACGGCGTCCCGGCGATCTGGTTCCAGCTCCCGTACTACGGCGAGCGCAGTCCGCCGGGCGGCCGCAAAATGCTCCTGACCAATCCGGACATCTTCGCCAAGGTGCTGCCGCAGGCGGTGGCCGACATCCGCCGCACCGTCGACCTGCTCGCGTCGCGCACCGAAATCGATCCGCAGAAGATCGGCATCTCCGGCATCAGCATGGGCGGCATCCTGGCGGGGGCCGCGGTCGGCTACGAACCGCGACTGAACCGCGCCGACCTCATCCTGGCCGGCGGCGACTTGCTGCGAATTGTCAATCATGCCAACGAGACGCGCAAGCTCCACGAACTGCTCGAACAACTGCCGCCGGACGGCCGCGCGGCCCTCGAAGGCCACATCCGGAAGATGGACCCACTCACCTACGCGGACGCATTGAGTCGCCTCGCCAAAGACGGACGCGTGCTGATGATCAACGACGACGACGACGAAGTCATCCCCAAGGACTGCACGCTGAAGCTGGCTGAGGCGATCGGGCTGCCACCCGACCGAATGGTGTGGCTGGACGGACTCGGTCACTACACCGCCATGGCGGCCATCGGCCAGGTGATCGACCGCACCGCCGCGTTCTTTGCCGAAGACTTGCCCGCAGGAGCTCGGAGCGAACCCGCGCCGGCCCCGACGGCACCCACCGTCGCCCCCGGACCCCTGCAGATGGTTCTGGCCATTCTGCAGCAGGCCTCGGAAATGCTCTTCCTCGCCCCCGCGGAAGGCCACTGTCACTTCGCCGATCTCAGCGTCTCGGTGAACGCGGGCGGGGACAAAGCGTACGAGGGCGAACTGCGCTACATCCGCGGCGCCGGCAAACGCTTCCGTCTCGAAGGCCGCGTCCCGGACCTTGGCACGGCCGCGTTCGGGCACGGCGAGTTTCCGTGGATGGCCATACCTGGCAAGAAGGTGTTCGTGGGCAGTCAGTCGCCCGTTGACGTCGCAAACCCCCTCGCCTACGCGGACAACCAGAGCGTGGCCAAAGTGCGCGTGGTGCAAGGCGTCGTCGCCGCCGCCAGCCTGGGCGCCATGTCCGTCGAACAGTGGGTCACCGCTACCCAGGAGAAGGATACCAACGGCGCCACCGTCATCGTCCTGACCAACCCGCAGGACCCGCGCGACATGTTGCGGCTGACCCTGCGCGCCGACGGCAAGACACCTGACAAGGCAACGTTCGCCGCGCGAGGCACGCACGGCAGCGTGACCTTCCGGCAGTGGCAGACCCGCACCATCGGTCCGGACGAACTCTTCGAACCGCCCGGCGACCTGCCACGCCAGGACGTTCTGCAGGACGACCTGTACCGCACCTTTGCCGCGCTGTTCAATTTCGCGGTCGAAAAGGCGGAGTGAGTAAGAAGGGCTGAGGGATGAAAGCTGAAAGCTGAGGGTGTGAATATCGGGATGAGGTTGGAAAAGTTCACACCGGAGGGTGCATTCTGGAGCGCCCGCGTCCTCGCGGGCTGAACCGTCGGCAGGTGTGCAGGTGCGTGCTGCGGTGTTCAGGGCGACGGCATGACGGGACCACGCTGGGGTACTGACGAGCCCGGCAGGAAGCGCGGATGAGGAACACAGTGCCACGACGTGGAGATTCCGGACGAAGACAGAGCAGAGAGACAAAGACTTGAGACGAAGACATGAGACAAAGATTAGGAGAACGGGATGCGGGTCTTTGTCTCCAGTCTTTGTCGACGATCTTTGTCCCCAATTGGGGGTCGAAGGATGAGTGACATGACACGTAGCGAGTTCGTGTCGGCTGCCGTGGCGCAGGACGGACGACCGGCGCCGGAGACGCCTGGCCTGTTGGCAGGCCGACACGGTCCTCAGCGCGGCCGGTTGGCGTGGCTCTGCGCCATCGTTGCCCTCTTGTTCGGAACCGGCCCGCTCCGGGCTCAGACGCCGGCGGAACTCGAACTGACGGCGCGCGACCCGAATGGGCACGGGCTCCTCTGCCGGTTCCAGAAGAAGACCATCCTCATCGTCGACGGCACGCCCGAGCAGATAGGGACGGCGCACGGGACGCTGCTGCGCGACGGCGCGCGCAAGCTCATGGAACGCGTCGTGTTTGGCGTGGGGACCGTGTGGACGTTCGAGAAGGCCGAGTGGTTCCCCGACCGCATGGCCGAAGTGCAGCGTCGCGCTGCACCGCACATTCCGGAGCGGTTCATCCGCGAGTGCGACGCACTCGCGAAAGCCGCCGATATGCCGCCGCGCTGCGGCCTGTACGCGAACCTGTTCCCCGAGATGTTCCACTGCAGCGGCGTCGCGGTCCGGGGCAAGGCCACGTCGGACGGATCGGTCATCCACGCCCGCGTCCTCGATTACATGAGCGACATCGGCCTGCAGCGGCAGGCGACGATCCAGGTGTTCATGCCGGACGGGTACAACGCCTGGATCAGCGCCGGCTACGCCGGGTTTGTCGGCACCGTGACCGCCATGAACGCCAAGGGCCTGGCCATCGGCGAAATGGGCGGCCGCGGCGAGGGCCAGTGGGACGGCATGCCCATGACGTTACTGCTGCGCGACATCATGGAACGCGCCGCGACCGTGGCCGAGGCCCTGAAGATGATCCAGGACACGCCGCGCACCTGCGAGTACTACTACGTCATCAGCGACAAGTCCAAGGACGTAGCGGCCGTGTATTGCACGCCCGCCAAGGTCGAGATCCTCCACCCCGGCCAGCAGCACCCCGAGTTGCCGCCCGTCCCGGAGGACACGGTGTACGTCTCGGGCGGCAAGCGCGCCGAGTGCCTGGGCCAACGGCTCCGCGACGCATTCGGCAAGATCGATGTGCCGGCCATGATCGAGATCGTCAAACGCCCAGTCGCCATGCGCTCAAACCTGCACACCGCCATCATGAAACCGGAGACCCTCGAGATTTGGATCGCCGATGCCGGCAAACGCACCCCGGCGTGCGATGAGCCCTACGTGCGCGTCTGCCTCACGGACCTCATCAGCTTCTACGAAAAGCAGAAGACGCCGCCCGCCGCGCCGTCCGCACCCGCCCCGGCACCAAAGCCGTAGCGACCTGGATGCGTTGGCAGGCAGCGCAGCCCGTGGCGCGGGACCTCCGGGGCCGCAGCAGGGTGCCTCGAGTCCGTCCCGGCCCGAGGTCCTCAGCCGGGGATCCGTCTTCACCCAGGCAGCTTCGCCGGACAGAGCCGGCCGGGCTACTGGGATGAGGTGCTCCACAGTACCGCGGGCGGCCCCCCGCCCGCATTCCGGGAAACCGCCCGGAGGCCGGGCGGAGTACATGGGATGAGCGGCTCCGCAGTACCGCCAGAAAATCGCCGCGGGCCGCCGCTACCCGACGGCGTGGATCTTGATGAAGTTCGTGCCGCGCGACTGGCCGGCAGGGATCCCGCCCAGAACCAGGATCCGGTCGCCCGCCGTAACGAGCCCGCGCTGACGCAGCGCGGACTCGGCCAGTTCCACCAGGCCCTCGAAACTCTCCGGCTTGCTCTGCACCAGCAGCGGCCGGATCCCCCACAACAGGTTCAGCGCGTGGTACACATGTCCGTCCGTCGTCAGTGCCACCACCGGTGAGCGCGGGCGCTCGGCGGCAACCACGGTGGCTGTGTAGCCGCTGGCGGTCAGCACCGCGATGCAGCGCGGTCGCACCACCTTCTCGATGATGCCGACCGATTCGCTCAAGGCGTTCGTCGCCGTGGTCTCGGACGGCGGGTAGCCCTTGAACTCAATCCGCCCCTCCACCTCGAGCGCAATCCGCGCCATCATCTCAACCGCCTTGACCGGGTACGCGCCCACGGCCGTCTCGCCGGAGAGCATGACCGCGTCGGTGCCGTCGATGATCGCATTGGCCACGTCACTGGCTTCAGCCCGGGTCGGCCGCGGTTCCTGGATCATGCTCTCCAGCATCTGCGTGGCCGTGATGACCGGCCGGGTACGGCGGTTGCACAGTTCGATGATGCGCTTCTGGACCATGGGCACTCGTTCCGGTGTCATCTCGACGCCCAGATCGCCCCGGGCCACCATGATGCCATCGGCCACCTCAACGATCTCCTCCAAATGCTCGACGGCCTGCGGTTTCTCGATCTTGGCAATGACCGGCTTGACCGCCCCCTTCTGCTTCAGCAGTTCCTTCAAGGCCCGGACATCCTGCGCCGTGCGCACGAAACTCAGCGAGATCACATCGACGCCCTGCTCCAGCCCGAAATCCAAGTCCTGACGGTCCTTCTCCGTCAGCGACGGGAGCCGGAGGTGCAGGCTCGGGACGTTGACGCCTTTGCGGCTCTTCAGCAGACCGCCTTCCACGACGCGACAGCGGACAGCCGGCGGCGCGACCGCGATGGTTTCCAACTCCATCATGCCGTCCGCCAGCAGGACCTGAATGCCGGGCATGGCGTCCGCCGCCAGGTGCGGGTAGTCGATCGGGATGGCGCCCGGCTGGCCGGTGTACTCGGCGACCGGCACGAGCGCAACCGTATCGCCACGCTGCAACGGCATCTCGCCGCCTGGCAACGCGCCAACCCGGATCTTGGGCCCCTGCAGGTCCTGGAGGATCGTCACGGGCGTGTCCAGCTCAGCGGAGATCTCGCGCAGGACCGCAATCGTGCGCGCGTGGTCGGCGTACGCACCGTGCGAGAAGTTCAGCCGCGCGACATCCATCCCGGCGCGGATCAGATCGCGGATCACCTCCGGCGAACTGCTCGCCGGCCCTAACGTTGCCACAATCTTGGTGCGACGAAACGTCGTGCTCATGAGGCTTGCATCCTTACTCTCACTCCAAGCGCGGACATCCACACGGCCCTGATGCGACCAGCCGTGTCCGGCAACGGGTACGCGCGGAAGCGCTCACACCACGACCGCAATTTGGCGTCCCGTTTGTCAGGCGCAAGCCAGCGCGAGAAACATAAGGCCGAGCAGATCCGGAGCCACTTCTCATCCGGCGGCCAGCAGATGCAGTTCAACCTCGTGAACCGTGAAATGCTGCTCGATGCCAAGGCGCATCCGGAGAAGTACGGCGACCTGATGGTGCGCGTGGCCGGCCGCAGCGCCCCGTTCACCGCGCTCTCGGGCGATCTGCAAGACGAAATCATCGCCCGCACCGAACACACCGCCTGCGGTTGAGCGGCACCCGGCCGGGCGCAACGCCGGACTCCGTCCGCCCCCGCCTGAGTCCCGGCTTCAGCCGGGCGAGGAACGCGTTGCCGCCCGCAGCCCCCCCCCACGCCGTCGCGCACAGCGGTACCGATCAGGTCTCAACGTCATGCCGCGCCTACCCGGTGCGCTCGCTGAAGTCTCGCGCCCACTTCCGCGTGAACGCGGGACTCAGGCGCCAGACTCCTGTCCGCCGTCAGCCGGTGTTTGCGCCCAGCCTCCACCCGGATTACCTTTCCACTCCGATTCTTCACCACAAGGGAGGCAGGACCATGCAGGGCGAACGACTTCTGTTCGGAACGGGCGTCGCACTTCTGGCAATGGCGGTCACCGGTGTCACCGTGACCAACGCGCAGATCGCCAACCCCGTGCCGGCCAAGCCGTGGGCCTACGCGACCTGGGCCGCACACCGCGACGCCGTGCTTCAGGATCCATCGCTGCTGCGCTACTACACGTTTGAAGGGGTTGCGGACGGCGCACTCGCGGTGCCGGACGTCGCCGCCAAGGGAGGCGGGGATCTCACCTACTCCGTCGCGGAGCAGAAGGGCGCGCCGGATGACACGTTCCAGTCCAGCGACGGTCGCTGGCCGGAGAAGCGCGCCGTACGCCTCGACCGCGGCTACCTCGGCGCCGTCCCGTTCCCCGTCACGAACAAGGCCTTCACTATCGAAGCGTGGGTGCAGACGCACGGGCTCGGCGTGCTCCGCGGCGATTCGGTGCGCGAGGGAGCAACCCTGCTCTCGGCGGGAATCGGGTACTGGGACGGCTGGCGCCTGACTCTGCACTATCCCGAAGGCCGGCTCGGGTTCGAGATCGGCCAGCCGCAACCCTCGCACGCAGTGTTCCTCGCCGGCGGCAATATGCCGGACGGCGCCTGGCATCATGTGGCCACGACCTGGGACGGCAAACGGATGCGGATCTACCTGGACGGCCTGTTGACCGGCAGCACAGACTACGCCGGCGACTACACGCCACCGGCGGGAGACGGACAATTCCGGATCGGCTTCGCCGGCTCCGGTTGGGGCTCTGCGGTGCTGGACGTCGACGAGGTCGCCGTGTACAGCCGCGCCTTCACGCCGGCCGAGGTGCTGCGCAACGCCTGCCTCGGCGACGCGGCGCCCGAACCCGTGACCGCGCTCGTGAACCGTGCCGAGGAAGCCTTTGCCGCCAAAGATCCCGCCACCGGCTTGGCCGCGTGCCAGGAACTCCTGAACCGGACGGACGTCAGTGCGGCGTACGCCGCGACTGCGCTCCTGCGCCTGGGCCTCGCCCACATGGAGCAGAACCGGATCAGCGAGGCGGTGAAGGAGTTCACAACCGTGGCCGACACGCCGGGCATCGCGCCATCTCTCGCCAGCCTGGCGACGGCGCAGTTGGTCCGTGCCGCGCGCGACCGCGCCGGCCTGCCACGCAGCGTGTACGACCGCGTCCTGAGCATGACGGACACTCTCAGCGCCGCCGACCGGACCGCCGTGCGCCGCAGCCTCGCCATGGACTGCTGCCAACGTCAGGACGTGGCTGGCGCGCGCGAGCAATACACGAAGATTCTCGAAGACGGGAACCTCTCGCCGCAGGACCGGCTCAACACCGTGCTGCAGATGGCGCACGCCCTGGTGCTCTGCGGCGACCTCGCCGGCGCACGGGCGCAGTACGCGCAGGTCGCCAGTTCCGCCGACGCGCCGACGCACTTCCGCAGCTATGCGCAGTTGCTGGTCGCCGGGGCCGCCGTCAGGGCCAAGGACTACACCGCGGCCAAGGTCGAGTACGCGAAGCTCGCCACGCTGCCCGACGCGCCCGAGTCGCACCGCTGGGAGGCCGGCGAGTGCCTGAAGGAAGTCGAACGCCTCGAAGCCGACCTGCCCGCCCGCGACCCGGCCTGGTCGCGAGTGCAGTTGCCCGCGCGCGCCGCACCGGGCGCCGAACTGTACGTGGCCCCGGACGGCAAGACCGGCAACACGGGCGCCAAGGACCAGCCCCTGCCCTCGCTCGACGCCGCGCGCGACGCCATTCGCGCGCTGAAGCGTGCCGGCGGCCTGCCGGCCGGCGGCGTGACGGTGCACGTGCAACCTGGCGAGTACCGACTGACCGATTCGTTCAAACTGACGGTCGAGGATTCCGGCACCGCGGCCAGCCCGATCGTCTATCGCGCCGCGCAGAAGGACAGTGTCACCGTGACGGGCGGGGTCCGCATCACCGGGTTCGTGCCGGTCACCGACCCGGCCGTGGTCGCGCGCTTGCCCGAAGAGGCGCGCGGCAACGTCGTGCAGTGCGACCTCAAGGCGCAGGGCGTGACCGAGTTCGGTGAACTGCGCGCGCGTGGTTTCGGCGTTCCCACGGCCGAGAACCGGCCGCCCGACGCACTTGAGCTGTTCGTCGACCGCCAGGCCATGCGCCTGGCACGCTGGCCGAACGAAGGCTTCGTCAAGACCGGCAAGGTACTCGACAGCGGCCTGGGCAGCAAGCCGCCCAAGGGCGCGACATTCGAATGCAAGGAAGAGCGCGCTCAGCGCTGGGCGCAGGCCCGCGACCCATGGGTGTTCGGGTTCTTCAAGTTCCTGTGGGCCGACGGCTCGCTCGGGATCGAGGCTCTGGACGTGGCCAAGCAGCAGATCACGCTGCGCCAGCCGTACACCTACGGCGACGGCGTGAACGCGAACATGCCGTACTGCGTCTTCAACCTGCTCGAAGAGATCGACCAACCCGGCGAGTGGTACCTGGACCGCGTCAGCGGCATCCTGTACCTCTACCCGCCGTCCGATCCCAACCAGGCCCTGGTCCAGGTCTCCATGCTGCCGGTCCCGTTCGTGACGACGGAGGACACGTCGTACGTGACTCTGGAGAACTTCATCTTCGAACTCGGCCGCATCGACGGCGTGGCCATCAAGGGCGGTGAGCAGTGCCTGCTGGCCGGCTGCACCCTCCGCCAGTTGGGCGGCGACGGCGTGATCGTCGACGGCGGTGCACGGCACGGCGTGCTGAGCTGCGACATCTACAACCTGGCGCGCGGCGGCACGCGCATCAGCGGCGGCGACCGCCAAACCCTCACGCCCGGCGGCCACGTCGTCGAGAACTGCCACATTTACGACTTCTCGCGCATCGACCGCACGTACACCCCGGCCGTGCTCATGAACGGCGTTGGCAACCGTATTGCGCACAACAAGTTCCACGGTTCGCCGTGCCACGCCATCCGGCTCGAGGGCAATGACCACGTCACCGAGTTCAACGACATCTACGACGTGGTCAAGGAGTCCGACGACCAGGGCGCCCTGGACATGTGGTTCAACCCGAGCTACCGCGGCGACGTGTTCCGCTACAACTACTGGCACGACATCAGCGGCGCCGACATCCCGTGCGGCCGCGCCGGCATGCGCCTCGACGACGCCATCAGCGGCGTGTTCATCTACGGCAACATCTTCCGACGCTGCTCGCAGGCGAACTTCGGCGGCCTCCAGATCCACGGCGGCAAGGACAACATCGTGGAAAACAACATCTTCCTGGACTGCAACTTCGGCATCAGCTTCTCGCTCTGGGGCCAGAAGCGGTGGGACGAGTTCATTGCCGGCGCCCTGAAGAACCCGAACGTCCTGGTCAACGACCTCTACAAGAGCCGCTACCCGGCGCTGGCCGCACTGCCCGGCCCGCAGGGCGTGAACCTGGTCTGGCGCAACCTGGCCTGCAACACCGGCACGTTCCTGACCCGCGACCAGGGCCTGCAGGTGCTGATGGACAATCTGGTGACGGCCCAGGACCCGGGCACCCCCGCAGCCGACGGCGCCGACTGGCGCCTGACGCCCGCCCCCGTCACCCTGAACCACCCCGGGTTCCGCCCCATCCCGTTCGACGAAATCGGCCTGTACAACGACGCGTACCGGACCGGGGCGACACGCTGAACAGCGGTGGCGCGGGACCTCCGGGACCGCAGCAGAGTGCTCGGGTCCGTCCCGGCCCGAGCTCCCCAGCCGGAAACCGGCCGCCACTGCAGACCCGCCGGAAACCCGCGCTCACGCCGCAGGGGACGGCGGGCGGCAGAGGTGATATACTACGGGCTTCACAGGGGTCTCCCGAACGACCGCCCCGCCTCGAATCCGCGTTCAGGATCCGCAGGCTTGTGGAGATCGTTACGGACCGTCTCGGGACGGCCCGAAACGGGGCCGCAAAACCCTGCGAAAGCGGAGGCTCCGCCGAATGAGAGTCCTGGGAATACATGACGGGCACAACAGCTCCGCGGCATCGTCCGGCACTTCGGCATCCCGCGGCTGGCGCTGTCGGGCGGCATCTTCATGAACGTGAAGATGAACAAGCTCATCGGCGAACTCCCGGAGGTGGAATCTCTGTTCGTGTTTCCATCGTGCGGCGATGAGAGCAACAGCCTCGGCGCGGCGTGGGCCGCCTGGGCCCAGGCCTGCCAGCAGGCGGGGCGCGAAGCGAACATGGCGCCGTGCGGACCCACATATTGGGGCGCCGAGTTCGGCGATGCCGACGTGGACCAGGCCCTGGCGAAGTATCGCTTCACCAAACAGGTCAAGGTCACGCCGTGCGATAACATTGAACGCCGGTGCGCCGAGCTGCTGGCCAAGGGCGAAGTGGTGGCGCGCTGCAAGGGCAGGATGGAGTTCGGCGCCCGGGCGCTGGGCAACCGCTCGATCCTCGCCGACCCGGCGCGCTGGGAAACCGTGCACACCATCAACGCCATGGTCAAGAAGCGCGACTTCTGGATGCCATTCGCGCCGTCCATCCTGGCCGAGCAGGCCGACCGGTACCTGGTCAACCCCAAGAAACTCGACTCGCCGTACATGATCCTGGCCTTCGACTCGGTCGCCGCGAACCAGCCGGCCCTGGCGGCCGCGGTTCATCCGTACGACAAGAGCTGCCGCCCGCAGGTCGTGCGGCGCGAGTGGAATCCGGATTACCACCGCCTCATCGAGGCCTACTCGGAACTCACGGGACACGGCGCCATCCTCAATACCTCGTTCAACCTGCACGGGTTCCCGATCGTTTACCGCCCGGAAGAAGCCATGGAAGTGTTTGACCGCTCCGGCCTCCGCTACCTGGCCGTGGGCAACGTCATGGTCGAGCAGGTCGGGGGTGCGTGAACCCGCGGAACCCAGGTGCGCGCCCGGCGCGAAGCCCGCGAACGCATCGAGCGCGAAGCCGTGCGCAAGACTGAGCTGCTGAAGGCCCCCGCCCTCACCGCCCTCACCGCCCTCACCGCCCTCACCGCCCTCACCGCCCTCACCGCCCGCGACGGACGCGTCAGCATCGCACTCGATTACCCCGTCGCGCGGCACGAAGGCGGGACGCTCGAGGCCGTACTCAAGTAGGTTGGGGCGGTGCGGGATGTCGAGACTCGGCGTTGGTTCACTCTTCCCCTCAGGGCGTCAGGGGGCTCCGATCCTGCGTCGACACCCAAGCGCCCGCCGGATTCGCGCCGGGTGCTGACACAAGTCCAGCACTCGCCAAACGACAGCCAAGTCTGCCTCCTCGAGAAGATAATAGACCGCATAGGGGAACCGCTTGGACAGGAGTCGGTGGTAGCCGAACACTTTCCCGTGAATGCCGGCGTAAAGGGCGAGGGAGTCGATGTCGGAGAACAGCGAATCGAGGAAGTACGCCCCCAGTCCTTCCCCCTGCCTATCGTAGAACTTCCGGCCAGCATCGAGGTCGTCAATCGCGGACGACAGGACCTTGATTCTCATCCACGGCGCTTCCTGAGCTTCGTCTTGGCGTCTTCCCAATCGAGGAGTTGCACCTGTCCCGTCTTCCGTCGGTCAGCGGTCTCCGCCAAGGCGTCCTTGTGCCATGCCGGCGACTCGGTCAAACTGTCCTCGCGGGACAAGTCCTCCCAGATCGCTTCCATGACCCGCAGTTTCTCAGCTCTCGACAACCGATCGATGGCTATGGTGCCTTGCATGGTCTGACTGTAACACCCGACTCGTGCCAGGTCAACTCCATGCCGTCAAGGTGGGTAATGCGTCAGCGCCCCCCGGGCGGCGCACCGCCCGATCATACCGGAGTGAAACGGACAACGACGCACCCAGAGCCCGCGAGGACGCGGGCGCTCCAAGTCGGTACGCCTCCCAACTGGAGCGCCCGCGTCCTCGCGGGCTCTGGGGCCGCAGTTTCATGGGAGAACCCCTCGGGTGGCAGACCGCCCGATCATATCAAGTTGTTGCTCCTGCGTTTCTGTCTGAGTACCGCTCCCGCCCGCCGCCGGCGGACGGGGGAAAGGGAAGAAAGGGGGGACACGCACGTTTGGCGGGCGAACCCGATTCACGCGCGGCACAAGGCCACGCGGGTATCACGCATGGGCCAGCACGCCGTCGTTCCACCCGCGACTCCCATGAAACAAATGCTCCAGACCGTCGACCTACCGTTGCCCTGGAGCGCGACGCTCCGCGGAGCATTCCCCCGCCCCCGGATGCTCGACGGAGTCTCGCGCTCCAGCTCGGGGGCGAAGCGAGGTGTT
This sequence comes from Lentisphaerae bacterium RIFOXYA12_64_32, assembly GCA_001803235.1. Lineage (GTDB taxonomy): Bacteria > Verrucomicrobiota > Lentisphaeria > Oligosphaerales > YB12-FULL-65-16 > YB12-FULL-65-16. The sequence continues at coordinate 26,455 of MHBL01000457.1, read as the reverse complement.
TCATCTCGAGATGACCGGGCGATCGCCGCCCGGGAACGGCTGGCGCGTCACCCAAAATGCGGACATCGCAGTTGACACGGTCCGGGCAGCGGGGTATTATGTAGGGTCCGATGAAAACACGCCCGCGGTCAGGACAACCGGGTGCTGTCCGAAGAGACAGGCGTGCCGTGCCTTGCTGCCTCTTCCGTATTCCTCAGGCAACCGAGCGCGACCATTGCCCTTGAAAGGGCGCGGCGCGACGCTCTCCGTCGACTCTGTCCCTGACCACCTATCGGGCCAATGGAGTTCCATGCATCGCGAACGGGGACCAGACCAGTTGTCACGTGCCGACAGACCGGGGACCTGGCGCCGGATCCGTCTGGCCAGCATCGTGCTTTGCCTTGCCGCCCTGCTGGTCAGGGGCGAGGACGTCGCGTTCAATCTGACCCTGCACAACGGTTGGAACTTCGTCGCCATCCCCGTTGTGCCCGTTGACGCCAGCGTCGATGCCGTCTTCCAGAGGAAGAACACCGGACCGGTCTGGCAATGTCAAGGTGGCGGATTCCAGGCCGTCGAGCAGATCACGGCGGGGACCGCATACTGGGTTCTGTGCCGGTTTCCCGGCGGTCGGGGACAGGAGGTCGTGACGATCCACGGCACCGCCATCGATCCCGATGCGGCAACCCTGACCGCCGGGTGGAATGCCATTGGCGGCAGACCGGATTATGCGCGCCCCGGACGCTCCAAAGTCCTGCCCAGGATCTGGGGGTGGAACGCCGGTCTGCAACGCCTGGAAGCCGTGCCCGGTACCACGCTGACGCCCGGACAGGGTTATTGGATGTATGCAAAGGCGCCCGGGCCGGTCAGTTTCCGCGGCCACACGATCACCGGGACCATCACCGGCGTCGGCGTCGCAGGGGTAACCCTGACGCTCACCGGTCCCGGAGTGACGCAAACCGTTTCAGACGGCAGCGGCGCGTTCAGTTTCACGACCGTGGCCGACGATACCTACCAGTTGGTCCCGTCCGCCACGGGGTACGCATTCCAGCCACCGAGCCTGGATCTGACCGTTAGCGGCGGGGACGTCAACGTGAATTTCATCAGCCGCATCGAAGGCATGGGGCTGATCCCGGCCGGCACGTTCCAGATGGGCGATGCCATGCAGCCCCCCGACAGCATCGGAACACTTGAGCAGCTCCACACCGTCCAGGTCAGCGCATTCAGCGTGGGGCAGTCGGAGGCTACCAACCAAGAGGTGTACCAAGTGATGCAGTGGGCCTACGACCATGGCAAGATCGACGCCACCACCGCCACGGTGCAGAACAAGACGGGTACGGCCCAGGAGTTGCTCAACCTGGACGGCCCCGGCTGCTACATCATCTTCTACGACGGGCACTTTTCCGTGCAGTACGGCAAGGAGGGTTACCCGTGCGTCCAAGTCACGTGGTACGGCGCCGCGGCGTACGCCAACTACCGAAGTGAGAAGGAAGGCCGAGAGACGTGCTACAACCTCACGGACTGGACCTGCGACTTCTCGAAGCATGGCTATCGGTTGCCCACCGAGGCGGAATGGGAGAAGGCGGCGCGCGGCGGACTGGTCGACAAGCGGTTTCCCTGGGGTGTCACGCTTCCCAGTAACCCCGGTATCGGTGACATCATCAGCCATGATTTGGCCAACTATCTGAGCAATGACGGCTACGCCTATGACACGAGCACGACGCGGGGGCTGCACCCGCTCTACAATGGCGATCCGGCGCCCGGCGGCGCCTTTGCCGCGAATGCGTACGGTCTCTATGACTCAACCGGAAACGTCTGGGAGTGGTGCTATGACCGGTATGATAGTCAGTGGTACACCAACCAGGGCGCGACCACCGAGAACACGACCGGGCCCGCGTCAGGCTCAAGCCGCGTGATCCGCGGCGGCAGCGCGGCGGATTACGCCGACAAGTGCCGCTGCGCCGCGCGCGGCAGCAAGAGCCCGGGCACCAGCAACAGCCTGACTGGATTCCGGGTCGTACTGCGCTGATGATGCCGTGGCGCGGATCGGCTGCAGGCGATGGGGAGAAGCCTGTGAGGCCGACGGTGCAGCTCAAACCCAACGGTGACCATTCGGTGGTATGACCGTGCCTTCACCCGTCACGCTCCACGCAGCTCGAAAAGGCGACCTGTACGGGTAAATCCGACCGCGGCGCCGTTCGTAGTGGTGTCGCAGTCCCGGCGGCGCACCCGCCGGGCAAGACACCATCGCCGCACCCCACCGTCGCCACACGCCCGGCTTCGTTCAGAGACTTCGCCGCGACACGCCAGATGGGCTCTTGGCGCTCCACGTTGTTCCGCGCACTGCGAGCCCACTACGAACGGGTGTATCCTGCCGTCTGCGGTGGGGCCTTCTCTCTCTCAGGATTTGCCCGCACAGATCGGAAAAATAGGCATGGTTCACGGTTCAGAGGTTCAAGCGCATGAGGCCGTCGGATGTGAGCACCGACTCGCCCAACCTTGAACCTCTGAACGGTGAACCTTCGAACCCTGCCGAAAAAGAAGCCCCCCGCGGATGCGGTCATCCGCGGGGGGCTGAATAGGCGCTTACGCCAGACTCACGTCACGGCGTAGGCGTGATGTTCGGCGGCGTGAAGCTGAACCCGGTCGCGTTCACAATGTCGGACGAATTGGCGACATTCGTGAATACGCGAGTGCTCCCGGAACGCGTGAAGGTCCGCGTGATGCCGGTGCCGCTGAACTCGAGATTCGGATACATGGTGCTGTTCGTGTACAGCCACTGATCCAGGACCGGGTCGTACAGGACGCAGTCGTCGCTGGTCGAGCCGGGGGCCACGTACAGCGGCCCATGGTACTGATGGAAAATCCAGTTGCCGTCGAAGATCGGGCTGTAGTAGCCGAGCCAGGACGACAGGACCCAGCCGCCGCCCTCCGACGTGCCGCCCAACCGGCCGTCAACCGCATCCTGAGCTTGCAGAGCGGTAATCGACGCCTTGAGAATGCCGGCGGCATACTGCGGGTTGTGCACGCCGTTACTGCCATCGTTTTCGACGAAGCGGTAGTTGTAGACGGCGGAAAGTTGAGCCAGAGTGTAACTGCTGGTCGGATCGGCCACCGTGGCTTCACCCACCGGCGGCAGCAATATGGCCAACTGCTCCATCAGACTCTCGATCTCGTCCTCAACACCTTCAACGATGCCGTCACCGTCGAAGTCCTTACGGGTCGCGATGTTGAAGTCTTCTTGTTCGCCGTGGCATTCAGAGCAGACGCCGGCCTGGTCAACATCGTCGTCCGGATTGTCCGGCGTGAGGTTGTCATACACCATCCGGAGCGTGTGCGCGCCGGCCTGTGAGACGCCATTCAAGGCGCCGGAAGAAGGCAGCGCGGGATTGCCTGCCTCCAAGGTCTGCATGTGGCAAGTGACGCAGGCGTTTTCCGTGGACAAGAGGTGGCCGGACGACGACGCAATGTACTGCCCGAACTCGGCCGCATTCACCCCGGCCAGCATGTCGGTCTGCGGACTGCCGTGCGGGCCGTAGTGGCTGTGGTTCGCGAGCACGTACGTTTCAGCATCGCGACGCGACACATGGCACTGCATGCACAGCTTGCCAAGTCCGCCGTCGGTGACGGTATCGCCATTGAACAGCGCCGCGTCCTGCGTGGAACGGACCTGGCGCTCGTTGGCATCGCTGTGCGGGTCGTGGCAGGCGGCGCAGCCGATGTTCTCGGCCATGCCGGTGCGCCGTCCGAGCGGAGTCGCCCCGTGCATCCTGGGAGTCACGAAATTGATGAACCCGCTGCCCGTGTGACAGCGCGTGCAGGACGAGCTCGTCTCCAAGACCTGATTCGCATGGCGGGACAGGCCCCACTCCGCCGGCCGGACATGGCGACTGCCCGAGTCGTGACACTTGGCGCAGACGCCGACATCGTAGCTGACCGAAATCTTGGCCGCGTTGCCCGTGTGACTGGCGCCAGCGCCGTGGCAATTCTCGCACTGGATGTTGGCCAGTTCCTTCATCGCGGTGTTCATGCCCGTCCAATTGGATGCCTGGAGGGTCGTGAACCAGGCCGGACTCGATTCGCTCAGCCCCAGATCCAACATAACATTGTAGAAGCCGCCGTTGTTGGGGGCGTTCTTGTCGTAGCCGACGGCATGGCAACTGACGCAGGTCGTGCTGTAGTGGGAGTCGTAGGGTTCCCAGTTCGCATCCAGCCCCTGAATCTCGCGCTCGAGTTTCGTGGCGTGCAAGGTGCCCTGCCACCCTTCCAGTTTGTCGAGTTCATGGCAGGTTGCGCACTGTGGCGTCAGCGCGTCGGAAGCGGGATCACCGACACCGGCATAGGCCGCGCAGACGACCGTGACGGTGACGACATTCGCGCCGCCCACGTCAGTGTGGATCGTGCCGGTAATGGTGTACGTGCCGACCACGTCGGGCACAAAGGATGCCCGACCGGCGATCTGGCGGGTGTCGCGATCCATGGGATTGTAGATCGGCATGGCCCCGAGCAGGGACGCGCCGATCACATGCACGGTGGACTCAACCGGCCAGGCCGTCACCGCCCAGTCGGCATCGGCGGTCACAACAACAGACGTCCCGCCGCTCGTTTCCTGCAACACCTGGGCTTCCAGGTGTACCGTCTCACCAACGCCCACAGTCCACAGCCCCAGAGATGCCGTGATGGTTCCCAACGAGTAGCCCGTCGTCGCCGAAATCTCGCGCGGCGCAACCGGGCTGGGAATCACTCGCTCGCTCGCGGCAGTTGTAGCCGCCTGTCCCGCCGATGCACCTAGAATCAGTGCCAAACCGACACTGACCCGCCCAAACCAACCTTTGTAGTCCTTCTTCATCGCGATCAAACCCTCCTTGCCTTCCTTTACTTTACTCTCTTGCGTTTGCCACTTTGTTGCTGTTTGTCCCTTGGGTCATTCTAATTGTTGCCTTCTTGCCCTCCTTGGATTCTTCATCTGGTTCGCCGTTGCTTGGTTTCGGTTCTCTCAGCTAAAGATCTATCGTTCGTTCTCTACCATGAATGACGTGAAGATCATGAAGGTTAGGGACAACTCCGTGTTCTTTTATCGGTCGCCCAACGTCACTTCTCTTGCGGCGCCGGGGTCTTGGGCGCCGTCGCGCCCCCGTTTTGGAAAAGCTGCCGATACGCGTCCACGCTCTTGCGATCCTGTGCCAGATTGCGTTCCAGCAGCGCCTTGAAACTCTCGAACTGCCCGGGGTCCAGGAGTGTCTGGGCGCGCGCCAGAATCACACGGTTGCTCTCCGCGGTCTTGTCCACATTCACCGCCATCTGGTCGGGAATTGCGGTCAGGTTCTTCACGGCACTGTCCGCGGACACCGACGGCAGCTTCTGCCGTTCTTCGGTCACGATCGTGAGAAGCTGGGATTCCTGGTCTTTACTCAGCGTCTTCCCGAGCGCGCCCAAGTCACCCTTGTACTGCGTGACCACCCAGCGGTCCGGCAGGGTTGCCTCGTACTGCTGGTAGACCGCGTACCGGTCCTTGCCCAGCAGGTCCAGAATACTGTTCTCCAGCACCTGGTTGGAAGACAACGGCTGTTTCATACCTGCGGGCACGACGACGTTCGCGGGTTCCTCGCCCCCTTCCGCACGGCCCTGAATGCGCGGCTTCAGCAACAACATCTTGCCGAGCCTGTCCGACTCCTCAGGCGTGAGATTGAGCTTGGCAAACAGATCGCCGTACGTCTGAAAGACCGCTTGATCGCGCGCCAAGCGCGCCTCGGCTCGCCGGAGCACCTTTTCGGACGGTTCCTCGGGGGGAGTGTTGGCGAGGCCGGCGTCCGCTTCCTCGGCTTCGGCGCGTTCCTCCGCTCTTGCCTTGGCCTTGGCTGCAGCCTTCGCGGCCGCGACGGTGGTGTCCGTAGCGACTGTGGTCACCGTTTCGGTCGGGTTCGCCCCGGGTGCCGCTGACGCGTCGGCTCCCTTAGCAGAGGCAGCGGCCGCATCCGTCCGTGCACCCTCGTTGCTTGGGCGACCGGTCGTCGCGGATTCGGTCGTCTTCCCGGGGCTCAAACGCTCGTCACCGCCCTGGCCGCTGGTCGGAGCAGTGGTTGCCCGGCCGAGGAACAGAAATGCAACGCCGATCAGCACGGCAAGACCAATGCCCACCCAAAGAACCCGATTTCCCATTACAAACTCCTCATGGTGACGACGGCGCGCTGTGACAGGCGACCGTGCAGTCGTAGTGCATATTGACGGTCCCGGGGCCCCAGCCTTGCGGCAGATCATGCAACTTCCGGCCCGGAGGCAGGTCCCAGTTCACCGGAACATGATCCAGGAAGGCTCGCTGATGGCACACCTGACACGACGTTTGGGCTGTGGATACCTCATGGCAGACTCGGCAGTGGCCGCTGCGCTTGAATGACGACGTGTGGCTGGACGGTTCGCTGTGCAGGTGGCAGGCTTCGCAGAAATCCGTCTGATGGCAGGAGGAACACTTGCGCCGGTCCCCTTCGGCAAAGAAACCGTGCCCGCGCTTGCGGAATGTGGCGGTGTGGCTCCTGGGTTTCTCTGTCTTGTGGCAGTCGTCGCAGAAGGATGACGCCTGGTGACACGCCGCGCACTTGGGCAGTTGACCGGCCCCGGCCCGGGACAAGGGCCCGTGCGTCAGCGTCCAGTTCTGGCGTTCGGCATGATTCCTGGGCTGCACCTCCTGGCGATTCTCCGCGTGGCATGGAGTGCAGTCCTGCGGTGCGCTATTCTCACGGTGGTACAGCAAGGGGTTCTTGCGCTCGCCCTTGACCACGTCACCATGGCACGTGGCACACGCCGCCTTATCCTGGATGCGGCTGTGATCCCACGGCTGGCCGGCCGTGCTCGCCTTGCGCGCCGCCCGACGGCTGTCGTACATCGTCTTCAGGAGCGGCTTGAACTGGTCGGCGCTTGGCGCGTCACCGCGCGTCTTTGGCAGGATGTGGCACTTAAGACAGTCCTCGCCCGGTTTGTCCATGTCAATGTCGTGGCAGGAGGCGCACTTGTCGTGGTTTGGCCGCACGTCGGCGCCTGCCTCGGCGGTGTCGTGGCACAGACTGCACTCCGCATCCGGCACAAATTCGGTATTGTGTTGTTTGTGGTCGAAGCGCGTGGCGACTTTGTCGCCCGACTTGGTCAGCAGGCACCCGGTCAGAGCCAGCGCGACAAACACCGTCAACAGAACACTCGCCGTGGCGAAATGTCGCTTTGAATACCGATGCCACTCGGCAAGCCATTCCATAACACACATCCTCTTTCTACTCGCCGCAAGCAGGGCCATTGGACTCCGGTCGTGCACTGCGCCGGCGCCGCGCAACCCGCGGCCCGGCCTCCGCCTTACTTGCCCGAGGCCGTCCGGAAATGGTAATCCACGCGGACGCTGACCATGTACGCATCTTCTGCCAGTTCGTCGGCAACTTCGTATTCGCCCCGCGTGACGAAACGCCAGCGGTTTGACAGCTTGTATTGCGACTCGACGAAGAACACATCGCTCATCTGCTCGCCGCCGTTCTCGTCCGGAATGGGACGGCCCAGACGGTCGACGTAGAGCAGTTCGTCGGTGTAGTCGTACAGTTGGTGCGTCACGCCGCCACTGGCCCTGAACCGCGGGGTGAACGTGTAGCCAAGCTCGCCGGTCACGTCATAGAAACTCTCGTCCGGATGGCTGTAGTAGCTGGCCGACAGGTCAAAGGTCAGTCCGTCAATCGGCACGTCGGCGACGCTGAACCCCGCCGATAGACGCCCGCTGTCGACGTTCGCGACGTTCTCGCCGCCCTCTTTGCTCTGATCGAGAATGTAGCGGTAGCCGCCACCGGCGCTGAGGGTGTAGTGCTCGCCCAGGTAGTAGTTGCCGTCCAGGCTGAGGGAGAGTTGTTCCTCCGACGGGCCCATCAATCTGGAATACTCGGAGAAGTTGCGCGTGTCGTAGGTTCTGGCGTCTTCGCCCAGTTGCGCCGCCTGCCAGAAGACTCGGCCCGTGACGTCGAACCGGCCGGAATTCTGGTAGAACAGCCTGGCGCTCAGGTCACGGAAGTCGTCCTCGATCCACCGTGCCTCGACCGTGTCGCCAAAGCCCGGGGCAAAATACTGAGACATCCGCAGCGCAGACGCAAGAACATCCTCGCCCGTGTCATGAATCCCGTAGGCGTCCGCTTGAATCTCGGTGGACGACAGAGGCCGAACCCGAACCCCGCCACCCGCCAGCCACTCGCCGTCCGTCGAGGTGTAGACCGAGACCGGTTGGCCGCCAAAGGCAAAGAGGCCGACCTTCTCATCTTCCCAGAGGCTCAACGACAACCCGTCGAAATGCAGGTAATCGACGTTTGGAAGATACTGGCGACCGAGGACCAGATGACTCAGCGCGTCGTAGTCGTGCAGATCCACGGCCGCCTCGTACAATCGCGGCCAGGTCTGGTCATAGGCCGCGTCGGTCGTGTCGTTCCCGTTCAGGTCGAATTCATTCACCCCAGACAGACGCAGATCCATGTGCCCATTCATCAGATCACGGCCTGACAAGCTCAGGTGCTGCTTGAAGTCAGCATCGCTGCCGGTCGCGTCACTCTCGTACTGGAAGCGATTCGACAACCAGACGTCATAGACCGGTTTCCTGGCCTCCTCGGCCCCGGCTGTAAACACACCACACCCCGCAACCAAATAGAAAAGGCAACCCCAACGGAGCCGGAGAATCAAGGATGCCAGTCGCGGATGCGGAAACGTTGAATCCGTCGTTTGTTTCATGCCGCTGCGGCCACCGTTTTTCTGCGCTTTGTCGTAACAAGCAGAGCCGGGCTATGACTCTCAACACTTTGGGTATCAGGAAAAGAGACACCGACCTGCGCAAACTGCCGTGGATCGTGCTTTCCTGAACTGCCGGCGGTCATGCGGCCGCCAAACCTGACATAATCCGCCTTGGCGGCATCCGTGTTTGGCCCGCCTCTGTCGCTGTCCCAATTTCAAGCTACTCATGGACCTTGGGGACAACAGCAATATTCATACCAATAACCAAGGCAAAGATGCGCAGGAGCGGCCTTTTCCGCATCGACTGAGGGAGACAATATTCGGCAGAGACTGATTCGTAGAGCGAAAATCAGCGTGCCGGCGAGCCCGGACCTCATGGATCACGACCGCGCCAACGAAAAACCGGCCGCGCCAACGGAAAACCGTCGCAAGGAACAGTGGCCTTTCCAGATCATGCAACGACGCGGGAGTCAACGCGGTCGTGGCAGGATCAGCGTGCCGCACGCTGCGAAGCCACGGCAGCATTCAGCATTTTCTGGAGCAAGCGCCGGGCCGCCTTCTTCCCACGGCGTTCAATAACCTTACGCACTGGGTCATCGGCCATCTGCTTGAGGAGTTTCATCCGGCGCGAGATCGGGAGACCGACGCTCTGAACTTTGGGCCGAAACTCACGCAGCAGGCTGAGTTGCTTGGCGTAGGCCGGGCCAATGACGGACGACAGCCGCTCGCGGAGCTTGCGCGCCAGTGCCGGGCCGCCGCCGCCCGTGGAAATGGTCAGCACCAGGTCGCCCTGGCAGAAGACCGCCGGCACGGTGAAGGAGCAGCGCTGCGGCTGGTCAACCACGTTCACCGGGATCCCCGCCGCGTACGCGTGCTCCCAGACGCGCTGGTTCACGTCCGGGCAGTCGGTGGCGCTGATGGCCAGGCACGCACCGCGAAGGTCGGCCTTCCGGTAGCGACGCTGGACACGGCGGACGCCTTTCATGCGCAGCAGCGCCCCGCAGAACTCGGGGCTGACCACCGTGACCCGCGCGGCGCAGGCCACCAGGCTCTTCACCTTGCGCAGCGCAATCCGCCCGCCGCCGACAACCAGCACGTCGCGCCCCGACACGTCGAAGTTGATTGGAAAGTAGCGCATTGGGAGGTTCAGGGTTCAGAGTTCAGGGGTTTAGGGGAAACAGTGCACCCTGGAGCGCCCGCGTCTCGCGGGCTGCACGTGCGTTCTGCTGTACGCACCTTTTCCGCTCACAGGTGCGTTCTCCCCGCGAGGACCCAACCTTCGCTCAGAGCTACGGCGGGCAAGCTGCGAGCGCTCCAGGGGACAGGCCGCACACCGAGCACAACGCGCCTTGTCCAACGCACCAGCACACCCGGCGACGGTTCAGCCCGCGAGACGCGGGCGCTCCAGGGGACAGGCCGCACACCGAGCACGACGCGCCTTGTCCAACGCACCGGCGCACCCGGCGACGGTTCAGCCCGCGAGACGCGGGCGCTCCAGGGGACAGCTCACTCACTCACCCACTCACCCACACACACGCTCACACGGACTTGAGCCCCGTCATCACCTTTCGGGCGGCGGCGATCGTGCGCTGGATGTGCGCGTCGCTGTGCGCAGTTGACACAAAACCCGCCTCGAACTGCGAGGGCGCCAGGTACACGCCTTGCTCCAGCATGCCGTGGAAGAACGCCGCGTAGCGCCGCGCGTCGGACTTTTTCGCGGTCGGATAGTCGGTCACCGGGCTGTCGGTGAAGAACAGGGTCTGCATCGAACCGACGCGGTTTTGTCGGACCGGGATGCCCGCCTCGCGCGCCGCGTCGCGCAGACCTGTTTCCAGCAAGGCCGCCGAAGCATCGAGCCGTGCATAGGGCGGGTCCTCGATCAGGGTCTCGACCGTGGCCAACCCGGCCGCCATGGCCACCGGGTTGCCGCTGAGCGTCCCGGCCTGGTAGACCGCGCCGACCGGGGCCAGGCAGTCCATGATTTCGGCACGGGCGCCGTACGCGGCAGCGGGCATGCCGCCGCCGATGATCTTGCCCAGGACCGTAATGTCCGGGGTCACGCCGTACAGGCCCTGAGCCCCGCCCAGGCCGACGCGGAACCCGGTGATGACTTCATCGAAGATCAGCAGGCTGCCGTGGCGTTGAGTGATGTCGCCGAGGAAGGCCAGGAACCCGGACGCGGGCGCGATGACCCCGACATTGCCGGCAATCGGCTCGACAATGATGCCGGCGATCTTGTCACCATGCTTGGCAAACACCGCCTCGACCGCGTCGCAGTTGTTGTACGGGACCACCAGCGTGCCTTCGGCGTGCTTGGCCGGAACGCCCTTGGTGTCGGGGATCGCGAACGTGGCCAGCCCGGACCCTGCCGCGGCCAGCAGGCCGTCGGAGTGGCCATGGTAGCAGCCGTCGAACTTCACGATCAGATCACGACCGGTGAAGCCGCGGGCCAGGCGGATCGCGCTCATGGCCGCTTCGGTCCCGGAACTGACCATGCGCACCTTTTGGATGCTCGGCACGCACTGCACAATGCGGCTGGCGAGACGGTTCTCCAGCTCGGTCGGCATACCGAAGCTCGTCCCCTTCTCGCAGGTCTGCCGGATGGCTTCAACGACGCGCGGATACGCGTGCCCGAGAATGAGCGGCCCCCAGGACATGACGTAATCGATGTACTCCTTGCCGTCCACGTCCTGAACACAGCAGCCGTAGCCCCTTTCCACGAACAGCGGTTGCCCGCCCACACCCTTGAACGCGCGGACAGGGCTGTTCACGCCGCCGGGAATCAGAGTGCATGCGGTGCGCCACAAAGCCTGCGAACGTGCGCCGGGAGTGTACATGGAAGAATGCCTTTCGGTTGATCGGGCTGCTTCAGGGTTACGAGTAACGCCACACGTGACACGAGAGTCCGTGTACTATACAGCCGCCTGGCGGTTGGTGCATGCACCCGTGGCGCGGGACCTCCGGGACCGCAGCAGAGTGCCCTCGGGCCGTCCCGGCCCGAGATCCTCGGCCGGGGACCGGCCGAGGCACTCCGCTTCGGCGCGGGACGCGCCGAGCCACTGCGCGTCCGGACTTGCCTACACAAGCCCCACAAAAAGCGACCTGTGCGGGTAAATCCTGAGAGAGAAGAGGACCCGCCATGGACGCTGGGATGCGCCTGTTCGTAGTGGGCTCGCAGCGCGCGGAACGAAGTGGAGCGCCAAGAGCCCATCCGGCGTGTTGCGACGGCCTGACGGACGCTGGGATGCGCCTGTTCGTAGTGGGCTCGCAGCGCGCGGAACGAAGTGGAGCGCCAAGAGCCCATCCGGCGTGTTGCGACGGCCTGACGCAGGGATGGTGTCTTGCCCGGCGGACAACCGCCGGGCTTGCGACACCACTACGAACGGGGTCGCGACCCCTGCCTCTTCACACGAGGCCGGATGGATTCACCCGCCCGCCCGCACAAAAAGAAAAGACCTGCGCAAGCAGAGTGAGGCCGGGTAGGTCGCGGTGCCAGCCCAGACGGCCTCCCCTGACTGACAGTACCGCGGGCGGCCCTCCGCCCGCCATCCGAACCTTGCGCTACGTGTGTGCCGTGAAGCGGGCAGAGGGCCGCCCGCGGTACTGTCGGAAGGTGACGGGACTCGATCCGCTGCTTGCACAGGTCGACAAAAGACGCCAAATAATACCAGAACACGACAAACGCGAACTACAGACCGAGGTAGACCATGCTGGTCTTCTTGAACTCGCGGAGGGAGAACAGGACTTGGTAGTCGGTGATGCCCGTGTCGCGGGCGATCTGCGCGGCGGTTGCGAGGCACTCGTCCCGGGACGCGCCGTGGATCATGCCGTAGACATTATAAGGCCAATCCGGGACGCGTGGCCGTTCGTAGCAGTGGCTGACCTTCCGGCAGGCGGAGATGATGCCTCCGACCCGGTCGACATCGGCATCCGGCACGTTCCAGCCGGACATACCGTTAGCGACGTACCCGGCGGCCTGGTGTCGCAACACGGCGCCGAACCGGCGCAGCGCGCCGCTGTCCTTGTACGCCTGCAGACGCCGCAGCACGTCGTCCTCGTTCATTCCCAGTTCAGCCGCAACAGAGAGGAACGGGCGCACCGCATCGCCGATGTCGCCGCAGCAGCGCTGGATGAGGCGCCGGTCCTCGGCCTCGACGGGGATTGCCGTGTCGGGTTCCGGAGTGGCGACGGGAAGGCTCTTGGGAGCGGGCGGAACGCACGGGTCACGGGAAACGGTGCTGGTGGCGGAACGCACCGAAACGCCACCGTGGGGACACGGTGGGCGTACCGGAACGGCCGCCGTGGAAGCCGGCGTTCCAAGGTTTGCCTCAGGCGGTTGGTTGAGGTCGAAGTTGACCCGGATTTTGAAGGTCTTGAGGGCCGGCAACGGGTACAGTTCAGCCACGCCGTCGCAGCGCCTGACCTCGTCCAGGATGGCGGCCATCTGCGCCTGCGTCTCGGCAATGACGGTGAACCAGAGATTGTAGACGCCCTCGCGCTCGTAGTTGTGAGTGACTTCCGGAAAGGCCGCCGCGCACCGGGCCACCGCCTCCAACTGCGGCGGCGCGACGCGCACGGCAACCAGCACGCTGACGTAACCGAGCCGACGCGGTGCGAACGAACCGCCAATCCGGCGGATGACACCACACTCCCGCAACCGCGAGATGGCACCGTGAACGACGTCCGGACTGACCCCAAGTTCGCGGGCCAGGGCGGCGTACGGCTCGGAGCACAGCGGGAAGTCCCACTGGATCCGAGTCAGAACCTGTCGTTCGAGATCACTGAATGTGTCGTGCATGGGTCTCATGAGTCCCGTGGGACCCATGGGACTCATGGGACCCATCTCACGGGCAGGCCGCCTCCCGCCTATTGCCTCCCGCCCATTGCCCCGCCCTGCGGCACGTACGGGCAGTCCGGTTCGGCGCCGAGGTAGTCACCATCGGCGGCGTAAGCCCGGGCCCGGCAACCTTGGCAGAGCTTGCGGAAACCGCAGGCGCCGCACTTGCCGTGCAGTTGCGACGGGTCGCGCAGCGCCATGAATACTTCGGAGTCCTGCCAGATGTCACCGAGCTTGCGTTCGCGCACATTCCCGACCCGCAGCGGCAGGTAGCCACAGGGCTGCACGTCGCCGGTGCGGGAGATGAAACACACCGCCGACCCGGCCAGGCAACCGCGCGTCATGGCTTCCATCCCGTGGTGCGGCGACGGCGGCTTCCCGAGATTGCGTTCGCGCCCGACTTCGTGCATGATGCGGTAGTACTGCGGCGCGCACGTAGCTTTGACGTGGACGCGGCCGCGCAGTTCCACAGAGCGGTCGAACAGCCAGCGCAGCACGCTTTCGAAGCGCTCCGGCGGCAGACGCACGTCGTCGCTGATCTCAGCGCCGCACCCGACCGGCACCAGCATGAATACGTGAAACGCATCGGCGCCCCGGGCCAGGACCAGGCTGAGCAAGTCGCTGATTTCCGCCTCGTTGTGCTGGGTGACGGTGACGTTGATCTGCAACGAGGCGCCGGCGCGCTTGAGCGCGTCAAAGCCGCGCAGGGCAGCCTCAAAACTGCCCGGGAGGCCGCGGAAACGGTCGTGCGTCGCCGGCTTGGCGCCGTCCAGGCTGATACTGACCCGCTGAATCCCGGCGGCAACGATCTTCTGCGCCATAGCGTCATCGACGAGCGTGCCGTTCGTGGCCAGGGCAACACGGGAGAAGATGCGCGTGCACTCCTTGGCGATGTCGAAGATGTCAGCCCGGACCAGGGGCTCACCGCCGGTCAGGATCATGATCGGATCTGCGTCTTCGCGGATCTCCCGGGCCACGCGCAGAACCTCCGCGGTGGTCAGCTCATTGGGCGCAAAGTCGGCCTGAGCCTCGGCTCGACAGTGCTGGCACTTCAGGTTGCAGCGCGCGGTCAATTCCCAGAAAACAAGGCGTAGTTCAGGGTTCATGGGTGGAAGGGGTTCCGGCGGGCAGGGGGTTCAGGGTTCAGGGAAAACGGTGCGCCCTGGAGCGCCCGCGTCTCGCGGGCTTAGCCGTTGCCAGGTGTGCTGGTGCGCAAGGCGTCCTTCGGTGTTTGGGGTTCACGGTTCAGCGGCGGCTCGGCGCGTCCCGCGCCGAAGCGGGGTGCGCCGGCCGGCTCTGTCCGGCAAAGCCGCCTGCGCGAAGACGGATCCCCGGGCGGGGGCCTCGGGCCGGGACGGCCCCGAGCACCCTGCTGCGGTCCCGGAGGTCCCGCGCCACTTTTCGCGGCCGTTCGCGCCTATCGTCGTTCCTCCGTCCCGGGTCTCAACCCTCTCTGAGCCAAGTGGCGGCATCCTTGGCCCAGTAGGTCAGAATCAGGTCGGCGCCCGCACGCCTTATACCATAGAGGATTTCCAGAGCGGTCTTCCGCTCATCGATCCACCCACGGGCCGCGGCAGCCTTGACCATCGAGAATTCGCCGCTGACGTTGTAGGCGGCGACCGGCGCCTGGCAATGGGCCCGTACCGCCGCGATGATGTCCAAGTACGCGAGGGCCGGCTTCACCATCACGATATCGGCGCCTTCGTCCAAGTCCAACTGAACTTCCCGCAGCGCCTCGCGCGCGTTGCGCAGGTCCATCTGGTAACCGCGCCGGTCGCCGAACTGCGGGGGTGACTCGGCGGCGTCGCGGAACGGTCCGTAGAAGGACGAGGCGTACTTGGCCGAGTACGCCATGATGACGGTGTCCGGTTGTCCAGTGCGGTCGAGCGCCGCGCGGATCGAGCCGATGCGGCCGTCCATCATGTCGCTGGGCGCCACGACGTGCGCACCGGCGTTGGCATGGGAGACGGCCATTCGCTCGAGCAGTTCGAGCGTCGCGTCGTTGTCGACATCGCAGTTGCGGACGACGCCGCAGTGGCCGTGGTCGGTGTACTCGCACAGGCAGACATCGGTGCAGATCACCAGTCCGGGCACCTTCGCGGCCAGGGCCCGCACCGCCTGCTGGATAATGCCGTCATCCGCGTACGCTTCCGAACCCTGCGCGTCTTTCTGTGCCGGGATGCCGAACAGAATGATCGAATTCACGCCCGTCCGCACCAGCGCCTGGCACTCCTCGACCAGCACGTCCACGGACATCTGAAAATTGCCCGGCATCGAACCGATCGCGTTGCGCACACCCGTCCCGTGACGCACGAAGTACGGCATGATGAAGTCGCTGGGCTGCAGAGTCGTCTCGGCAACCATGTCGCGCAACCCGGGCAGCCGCCGGAGTCGTCGCATGCGGGTGACGGGGAACTTCATAGCCCGATCTCCTCGTCGGTCAGGTAACAGGCTGGGTCGCAGGCCCAGACGTCGCCGGTGACGGCCTCGGCGCGGACGCGGAAGTTGCCGTTGCACACGTCCAGCCACTTGCACTTGGCGCAGCGGCCGTGCATGTATTTCTTGCGCTCCCGGAGCTTGGCCAGGAGTTCGTCACCATCCGTATTGCTCCAGATCCGGCTGAACGGCTTCTGGCGCACGTTGCCCGGCGAGTAGTGCCGCCAGAACTGGTCAAAGTGCACCGCCCCGTCCCAGCTCACACACCCGATGCCGAGGCCGGTGCTGTTACCGCCGTTCATTTTCAGCAGTTCCATGACCTTTTCGGCGCGGGCCGGGTCTTCGCGCAGCAGGCGCAGGTAAAGATACGGCCCGTCGCAGTGGTTGTCCACCGTCAGGACCTCCACCGCCTTGCCGGCGTTGTGCAGGGCCCGGGTCCGATCCATGATCAGGTCCACGGCCTGGCGCGACTCGGCGTGCGAGAGATCCTCGGACACCAGCTTGCTGCCGCGCCCCGCATACACCAGGTGGTAGAAACAGACACGCGGAATGCCTTCGGCTTCAAGCAGATCGAATATCCCATTGATGTCCTGGGCGTTGCGCCGGTTGATGGTGAAACGCAACCCCACCTTGATGCCGGCGGCGCGACACTCGCGAATGCCGGCCAGGGCCAGATCGAACGCGCCGGGGATACCGCGGAAGCGATCGTTGGTCTCGCGCAGGCCGTCGAGGCTGACGCCGACGTAGGACAGGTCCACTTCCTTGAGGCGGCCGGCCATTTCCGGGGTGATCAGGGTGCCGTTGGTGGAGACCACGGCGCGAACCTTGCGCTGGCGCGCCCGGGCAATGAGTTTGAGGATGTCGGGGCGCATCAGCGGCTCGCCCCCGGAGAACAGGACCACGGGCACGGCGAAGTCGGCCAGGTCATCGATCAGAGTGAGGCCTTCCTCGTGCGTCAATTCACCGGTGTAGACGGTGTCGCGCGAGTGCGAATAACAGTGGACGCAGCGCAGATTGCAGCGTCGCCCCACATTCCAGACCACGACCGGCTTCTTGTCCCGGGCGAACTGGAGCAGGTGCGACGGCAGCCGCCCGGACTCGCGACCGTACCGCAACGGGTCCGAAGGTTCAACGGTGCCGCAGTAGAGTTTGGAAATCCCAATCATGTTTTGTTGCCCTCGAAATGCCGGACCAGTGCCGCGACCAGGCCGGGAATGGTGGATTCAGTCGCTTCCAGTCCGATCTGCAGGCCTTCGCGACTGGCGCCGGAGGACGTCTCCGGCCCGATGCTGGCGTAAAGGACGTTCCCAGGCAGGTCGCCGAGCGCCTGCCGCACGATGGCCGCGTAGTTCGCGGCGGTCGACGAACTGGTGAATGTGACCACATCGGCGCCGCCGTTTCGCAGCACGTTCAGGACGTCCTCGTCCGGGGCCGCGGGAACGGTCCGGTACGCCGTGGCCTCGGTGACCTCGGCGCCCGCGGCGCGCAACGCGTCGGGCAGGAATGGCGGCGCGATGTCGGCGCGCGGCATGAAGAACTTACGCCCGGTGATCTGGCCGGCGTCCCGAAGCGCGGCCAGCAGCGCTTCCGACGTGAAGCGCGACGGGACCAGGTCGGGGCGGAGGCCTTTTACGCGCAGTCGCTCGAGGGTGGCCGAGCCAATGGCGGCTACGCGACTGGCGCCGAACCGCCGCGCGTCGCCGCCGAGCGCGTCGAGGGCGGCAAACACGCTGTCAACCGTATTGACGCTGGTGAACAGCACCCAGTCGAAGGACGACAACGCCGCGACCGCCTGACGCAACGGTTGATCGTCTTGCGGCGGCTCGATGTTGATGGTCGGGAACAGCAGCACCTGCGCGCCGAGGTCCTGCAGTTGCCGGGCAACGTCGCTGGACTGGGTCCGCGACCGCGTCACCACCACGGTCTTGCCGAAGAGCGGGCGCTGATCGAACCACCGCAACGACGCGCGCAACCCCACCACGTCGCCGACCAGCGTGATGGCCGGTGGCTTCAGGCCCACGGCCCGGACACGCTCAACGATCGTCGCCAGCGTGCCTTCCACCACCTCCTGCGTGGGCAGGGTGCCGTGGCGGATCAGCGCCACCGGCGTTTCCGGCTTGCGCCCGTACCGGACCAGGTTTTCGACGATCCCGGACAGGTTGCCGACCCCCATGTAGAAAGCCAGCGTGCCGCCGCCCCGGGCCAGCGACTCCCAGTCAATCGTGCTCTCCGGTTTCAACGGGTCCTCGTGGCCGGTGATGAAGCTCATGACCGTGTTGCAGTCCCGGTGCGTCACCGGGATGCCGGCGTAGGCGGGCGCGGCGATTCCGGAGGTCACACCGCACACGACCTCAAAGCGCATGCCGGCCTGGTACAGTTCCATGGCCTCTTCGCCGCCGCGCCCGAACACGTACGGGTCGCCGCCCTTGAGGCGAACCACCACCTTGCCTTCGCGCGCCTTGCGCACCAGCAGGGCGTTGATGTCCTCCTGGTTCATGGTGTGCTGCCCGGCGTGCTTGCCGACGTAAATCTTCTCGGTGGCTTTCTCAGCCCAGGCCAGGAATTCACGGTTGGCCAACTGGTCGTACACAACCACGTCGGCCAACTCCAGACACTCCTTGCCGCGCAAGGTCAGCAACCCGGGATCGCCGGGGCCGGCGCCAACCAGATAGACGATGCCTTCATTTGCCATGGGAGGTTCCGGAGGGTTCGGTGTTCAGTGTTCGGTGTTCAGGGCAAACGGCGCAACCTGGATCGCCCGCGGCCCCGCGGGCCGAACCGTCGCCAGGCGTGCCGGTGCGTGTAACCGTGTTCATTGTTTGGTGTTTGGGTCTCGGAGGCGGCGTGGTCGGCCCCGTCGGCCCCATCAAGCTCATCGGGCTCATCGGGCTCATCGGACACGTCAGACAGGTCTGACACGTCCGCCGCCACGCGCGCCACACTATGCCTTGACGATCTCCTGCTGCAGACTGCGTTCGACGTCGCGGATTACCTCGGCCGCGCCCTGGGTCAAGAGGGTATCGGCCAGGCGCTGTCCGATCTCTGCGGCACGGTCAGCCGGACCTTCGTGCGCACCGTTGAGGACCTGAGTTCCGTCCAGAGAGAGCACGCGGCCGCGGAGTCGGAGCGTGTCCTTGTCGAGGACCGCCAACGCGGCGACAGGCAGCTGGCAGCCGCCGCCCAGGTGCCGCATGAACGTTCGTTCCGCGGTGACACACGCCTGGGTCGCCGCGCAGTGCAGCGGCTGCAGCAGGGCGCGCAGGGCCTGGTCCGAGTCGCGGATCTCCACCGCCAATGCGCCCTGTCCGGGCGCCGGCAGCATCTCGTCGGGGTCAAAACACCCACTGATATCGGCGCCGCGGTCGACGCGGAGCAGGCCGGCGGCAGCCAGCACGGCGCAGTCGACCGCCCCCTCCTTGACCTTACGCAACCGCGTATCGATGTTGCCGCGCAGACTGACCACGTTGCAGCCCGGGAACAAGCACTTCAGTTGGGCCGTGCGGCGCAGGCTGCTGGTGCCGATCCGCAGCTCCCCGGCCCGCTGCCGCAGTTCCGCCGGAGAAACGCCGACCAGCGCGTCGCGCGAATCGGCCCGAACCGGGATCGCACCCAGCCCCAGCCCGGCAGCCCAGTCCGTGGGCAGGTCTTTAAGGCTGTGCACGGCCAAGTCGACCGTACGGGCGAGGAGCGCCTCCTCGATCTCCTTGGTGAAGAAGCCTTTGCCGAGCAGTCGCGCCGGCATCTGCTGGGTGTGCACATCGCCCGCGGTACGAATGACGACAACGTCAAAGCGGACCGTAGGGTGGGCTTGCCGCAGGCGCTCGATGACCCAGTCTGTCTGGGTCCGCGCCAGCAGACTCCCACGCGTACCGACTCGAACCAGGTTACTCATCTCCGGGGTCCTTTGGGGTCAGGCCGAGGAGGCGTTCCACGACGTCGGCGTACTCGTCCCAGCGTCCTTCCCGGGCAGCTTCATTCAACGCCTTCTTCGTGTCGGCGGTCATCTTGCCCATGGCGCGGCGCAGCATGTGGCGGATTTCGTCACGGCACCGGTCGCAGGTTCCGGGGATAGGGGCGACCGTCTGCTTGGCAAAGGCCCGGGTGAACTCACTTTCCGCAATGCGCTCCGCTTTCTCGTCGATACGCTTCATGACCGCGCCGAGCGTCCCGGCGCGGAACAGGGCGGCGGCCTCAGCCACTTCTTCCTCGATGATGCGGCGCGCCGCGTCCACGGACGCCTGGCGCAGGGCGAGGTTGTCGTCCGCCACCTTCTGCAGGTCGTCGATATTGTACAGATAAACGTTGTCCAGGTCGCCCACGGCCGGTTCCACGTCCCGCGGCACGGCCAGGTCAATGAGAAACACCGGGCGCTGATGCCGGTTGAGAACGGCGCGGCGCATGGCGTCGGCATGGATGATGCAGTGCGGCGCACCCGTGGAGGTGATCACAATGTCAGCCCGGGCGAGGTACTCCTCGAGCCGGTCAAAGGCAACCGCCGTCCCGCCGTACTGGTCCGCCAGGGCACGGCCGCGTTCGACGGACCGGTTCAGAACCAACGCTTCCTTGACGCCCTTGTCGACCAAGTGCTTCAAGGTCTGTTCGCCGACCTCGCCGGCACCCACGATCATCACCGTCTTGCTGCTAAGGTCCTCGAAAACTTCCTCCGCCAACTCCACGGCGACCGATCCCACCGACACGCGACCGCGCGAGATGTCCGTTTCGGCACGAACGCGCTTGGCCACCTTGAAAACCCGCTGCACCAACGGGTCGAGCACCCGACCGACGGTCTCACTGGCCACGGCCGCATCATAGGCGCGCTTGACCTGGCCGAGGATTTCGGTCTCGCCGACGATCATGGAGTCCAGGCTCGACGCGACCGTGATGAAGTGGGCCAGCGCCTCGAGACGCTCCTTGCGGTAGAACGAGGCACGCAGAGCCTGATCGGCGCCGTCGATGCCGATGAGCAGCAGGTCAATCAGCAAGTCACAACTGACACTCTCATCCGGCGCCGCGGCATAGAGCTCGGTGCGGTTGCAGGTCGACAACAGCAGCAATTCGGCACGGGGCAACTGGCGGCTCAGGTGCGCCAATGCCGCGGGCATGGCGTCTGCCGAGAAAGAGAGCCTTTCCCGCAACGCCACCGGAGTGGTCCGGAAATTGATGCCGACGACCGACAAGTTCATAGTTGACAACCGCTGCGACTCAAGGGCTGCGGCCCAGATTGCCAGCCCCTTCAGCCTACCTGCATCAACTGTCGCCTACAGCCTAACCACCTACAGCCTGCCTGAACGACTACTTCGGAGAAATGAAGTCGTGGATGCTGCTGGTCATCAGATGCACGCCGAGGAACGTGACCAGCACGCAAGCCAGGCCCGCCAGGGCCACCATAGCCATCCGCCGGCCATGCCGGTCCGCCGTCAGACGGAGGTGGAAAAGGATGGCATACACCAACCAGGTCGCGGCCGCGCCGGCCACCTTCGGGTCGGTGGTCCACAGAGTGCCCCACCCGAATCGGTGCGTCAGGAACACCCCGAGCACGATCGACAGCGAGAACATGAGGAACGCGAACCCGATCTGCTCGTGCATCAACTGATCGAGAGCTTCCAAGGGCGGCAACCGGTGAAACACACGGCCGAACCGTTTGCGCTTCAGGTTCCGGTCCTGGATGAGGTAAGCGATGGCCAGGAAGCTCTCCAGGGTGAACATGCCGTAGCCGACGAAGGCAGCGGCGATGTGCAGTCCCAGCCACGCCGTCTGGATCTGCGCGTCGGCCACCACCTGGGTGTGCATTCCGGCCAGGCTGCCGATCACCACCACGGTCACAAACGGCAACAGAATGCCGGAGACCCCTCGTGTGTCATGCCGGACCGCCATGCACAGATAAGCGAGAGTGACAGACAAGCCGTACCAGACCAGGGCCTCGAAGATGCCAAACGCCGGGATGCGCTCCAGACGGAGGCCGCGCAAGGCCAGGACCGCGACCAGGCAAACGGCCGCGGCCGACAGGAGCGGTGCCATCCCCCGCCCCCGGCTGGGAGCGGCCCGGACCAGCCTGTGGACGGCCAACCCCGAGGCTGCGACATACAGCCCACAAGCGACCACCATCAGCAAGACTTCGGCCGTCACTGCACGAATCCCCTGTTACGATGCCGCATAACTGTGAAGCCCGGAAAGGAGGAAATTGACCCCGAAGTAGGTGAACACCACGGCCCAGTATCCCAGGATGGCGAGCCAGATGGTAAGAACGCCGCGTTTCTGCCAGCCGAACCGCACGTGCAGGTGAATGCCGTAGATCAGCCAGGTGATGAACGACCAGGTCTCCTTCGGGTCCCAGCCCCAGTACCTGCCCCAGGCCTCCTGGGCCCAGACCGAACCGGTGACAATGCCGATCGACAGGAACAGAAAACCCAGCAGAAGGGTCCGGTGCAGGGCCGTCTCCAGCACGTCGGGGTTCTTGACCGTCGAATCCAGCTTGGCAACTCGGGCCAACAGCGCAACGGGCACGGTCAGCAGTCCGGCGACCGCCGCGCAGACGGCGGTCACGGCGATGGCAACGGGCACGGTCAGGGTCAGGGTCATCACTCCGTGCCGCCGCAACTCGATCATGACGACCGGCGCGACCAGGGCGGTCACCGACAGGGCGACCAGGTAGCAGCCGGCGTTCCGGTGCCCGTCCGTGCGCCGGATCAGCAGCAGCAGGCACATCAGGTAGCCAATGGAGAACGCGCCGTACCCAAAGAAACAGAAACTGACGTGAGTGGTGAGCCAGAAGCTGTTCTGCAGCGCCGGCATCAGCGGCTCAATCGTGCCGGGGAACACCAGAGTGGCCAGGCCCAGGCTGAGAAGGGCCGCCAGCACCGCCGGCATGCCCAGCACCCGCAGCCCGTACTTGATCTCAACCGTCAGGTAAACCAGCGCAATGCCCCACCCGAGGAAGACCAGAGTCTCAAACATGTTCGACATGGGCGGCCGGCCCGCCATGCCCCAGCGTTCAGCGATGACCGCGGTGTGCAGCAGGAGCGTGACCAGCAGCAACCCGCGACCGGCGAGGACCACCCCACGCCGGGTCGTGAATATCGTGAACGCGTAGAAGAGGGTGGTCACGAAATAGGCGATGTAAAGGATATTGAAGAGAACGGACTCCGTCATGGCTTCTCCTCATTCGGCGCGGTGCGCCCGCGCTTCAATAACGGCTGAACGTACAAGGCGACCACCAGTCCGGCCACAAACAGGATGAACCCGGCGTAAACCAGGGGGACGCCGGGACTTCTGGCGACTTCCAGCCCCGTCCACTTCTCCCTTTCCCTGTCATACGACGACTGGTAGAACGAATAACCACCGTAGACCAAGGGACGGTTGACCTCGATCTTGTGTTCCTTCACAACGGCGCCGTTCTCGACGACTTGAACCGTGCTGCGGAATGCCTTGACGCGAGCCCCGTAACCGGTCACGGCGGCAAGCAGTCCGGCATCCGGCCCCATGGCCGGGTCGCCGCCCGCCAGCAACCAGGCTGGCTGGCCCACGGGCTTGCCGTTCTTGAGCCACTGCACGAGGGCTCCGGGCCGCCCCTCGCCCGACGCCGTCTCCGCCACCTCATGCGCCAGCGTAGCCTGTGGCAGAAGTCCCACGATTTCGACCGTCCCCACTTCTACGGCAATGGCAATGCGGGCACCGGAAACGGCACTGCCGCGCGGCACGTCCTCGCGGCCGGACGAAACCACCGCGTAGGCGATGTCGCCATCGTGAACGGCATACAGGAAGAGCTGGTGCACAAAATCGATGTCCGCCGGACGCACATAGGTGGCGACCGGACCGGCTTGCTGCCCATGCATGCGGCGGAAGTCCGGAAAGTGCGCAAACAACCACGTGTCCTTCTTCGTCCCGTCCTTGCTCTCGACCCGAACCTGCACGGCGGGGTTGACCGGCCGCTCCGACGCATTCTTCACCGCGCCGCCGTCGATGACGAAATGCGGCGCGTAACGGAGCACCTCCACGACAGCACCGGCCTGGGTGGTCACTTTCTGCCCCGGGCGGGCCTCCAGTCTCAGCTTGGAGCCGTCCGGCTCGGCCATCTCCACAAACCCATTGCCGGCCCCAGGCTGCAGCGCGATGAACTCGCGGTCCCGGGTCGTCGCATCCGGCATGACCCGCAGGACGACGCGCAGCAGGTGATCCGGCGTAGCGATCTCTTCCCGCTCGCCCTCGAGCAGGAATTCCTCGTGTGACGCGTGGGGGCCACCGCCAAGCTTGATCCGCACCCCCAGCTTGCCGCTGCCCGCGGGGGCCGAAACCAGTTTCGGAGACTCCCCCAGGCTGTCCTTGATGTCATCGACACGAATCGCCCAGCCGGCGCCGAAGACCGGGCGTTCGCTCCCGGCGGTCATCTCGAAGGGCTTCTCCGGCTTCTCCGCCCCTGTCTGCACCACCGTCAACTCCGCGGTCGGGGGATACCGCTCCACGGTAAAGTCCGTCAGGTGGACACTGAATGGGAGCGTCCGCTGCTGAGCGCCGGTCCCGAACGCCGCCATCGACTCGCCGATCCGCAACTGCACGTCGCCCCGCACCCCCCACACCCCGTCCACAATGGCGCCCGCCACGACAAACAGAATGCTCAAATGGGTGATGACTGAACCGACCCGGTTCGGCCAGGACGCGTAGCGGCCCAAGGTGCAGCATATCAGGTTGATGCAAAGAGCGCCAAGCAGGGCCAGA
Organism: Lentisphaerae bacterium RIFOXYA12_64_32; assembly: GCA_001803235.1. Classification (GTDB taxonomy): domain Bacteria; phylum Verrucomicrobiota; class Lentisphaeria; order Oligosphaerales; family YB12-FULL-65-16; genus YB12-FULL-65-16. Next base: position 1,755 of record MHBL01000457.1, on the reverse strand, counting down.
AACCATGCCGCCCGGTAGACGAAATGATTGGCCTGCGCCTGCGGCAGGAGGGTCCCGACCAGGCATGCCACGGCTGTGGCGGAAAGCAACAGGACGGCCGCCTTGGCGGACCCGATCGTACGCAGAATGCTCACCGTTGTCCTCGTTTCAGGTCTGGGGCCTTCAGAGCCCGCTGTATCGCGCCTTCCCACGCGCGCAACATCCCCGCACGCGTAAAGCGAAACACGTAATGTAAACTCTCAAACACCCCTTGCCCAGTCCCCGCGCACGCGCGGCAGGGCTGTTTCAAGATCTGGCGCCACGTCTCGGAAGGCCACGCCTCCGCGCACACCCGGTAGGGGCGGCCTGTCCTCAGGCCGCCCCCCCCCGGCGTGGGGACACGCCGGGAGTACTCGCTGCACGCGACGGTCACGAATCTTGAAACAGCCCCGCACGCGCGGCGTAATGCGTCAGCCGGCCCACCGACCGGGGCGGCCCACTTCAGCCTGATTCAACGCCTGCACGCGGCCGGGGTAGCGCCGGCTCGGCAGGGCAGTCACGACGCGAGTCGGAACGACACGACGCACCCACCGCCAGGCACCGCAGCCCACGGCAGCCGTCCCGGCCAGCAGCAACCCGAGAAATTGTCGTCGGTTCAACGCCATAACCCGTAGATCTCCCGGTTGCAGTCCGGACACCTGCCGTCGCGGAGCCGGTTCTCCTGAATCACGAAGCCCTGCCGCCGCACCAAAACCTTCTTGCAGGACGGGCAGCACGTGGTGGCACTGCCCTCCAGCAGGATGTTCCCGACGTAGACGTAATGCAGTCCCACGGCCCGGGCGATCTCACGGGCGCGCGCCATGGTCGATTCCTCCGTGGGGGGCAGGTTGCGCATGCGGTAGTGCGGAAAAAAACGCAGGAAATGCAACGGCGTTTCCGGGCCCATGTTCTCCTTCAGCCACGTGCAGAGTGACAGGAAATCCCGGTCCGTGTCGTTCAGGGTCGGAATCACCAGGTTGCTGACCTCGACCATGACGCCGCACGACTTCGCCAGGACCAGGCCATCGAGAACCGGTTTCAGGGTGGCGCCGCACATGTCCTGGTAGAACTCGTTCGAGAACGCCTTCACATCTACGGTCGCCGCATCCACGTACCGGCACAGCTCCCGGAGCGGCTCCGGGTTGATGTACCCGGCCGTGACCAGGACGTTCTTGATCCCCTGCTCCCGCGCCAGCCGGGCGCAGTCCAGCGTGTACTCGTAGTAGACCAGCGGCTCGGTGTAGGTGTAGGCGATGGAGGGGCAGGCTTGCTTCTTCGCCAGCGCGACCACGTCGGCCGGCGGCAGGAACGCGGCCCGGCTGTCCTCCGGATTGCACTGCGAAATCTCCCAGTTCTGGCAGTTCTTGCAGTGCAGGTTGCAGCCGACCGTGGCCAGGGACAGAATCGGGGTCCCGGGCAGATAGTGGTACACCGGCTTCTTCTCCACCGGATCGACGTGGACCGCCGACGCAAACCCGTACGTCACGGCACACAACTTCCCCTCGAGATTCACCCGGATACGGCAGTCGCCGCTCTGGTTCGGCTCGATGACGCACCGCTTCGGGCACAAGTCGCATTGAACAGTCATCACCACGGTTCAAGACCTCGGAAGTCCTTGCCGGCAAACCCACACTTTACCGTAGGACCGGAAGGACGGATGGCAAGCGGGACCGGCGGCAGGGCTGTTTCAAGATCCGGCACCGCGTCTCGGAAGGCCACGTCTCCGCGCACACCAAG
>MHBL01000456.1 GCA_001803235.1 Lentisphaerae bacterium RIFOXYA12_64_32 | reverse complement strand
CGTTCACCTGCCACACGAGGTGGCAGGAGTCTGTGCTCCACCCTTTGCTGACGCATTACCCCCCGGGAACTGACCGGGTACCCAAACCCGGGTCCCGGCAGTATATTGGCAACTTTCGAGTCACCAGGCCGTTTCCCGTCTTTTCCTGACAGCAAGAAACCGAGGCATCGACATGGACGACATCAGCAAAGACGCGCAACCGCAGAGCGCTGCTCAGCCACCGCAACCGCAGAGTCCGCTCGCGCGCGCGCTTCCACCGCCCGCACGCCCGGTGCCCCCGCTCACCTCACCGGCCGCCTCCACCGCCGGGGCTGCGAGCCCCAGCGTGTCCGAACCGGCATCCCAGACTCCGCTGCCGCCGGCAACACCGGCCGGAACGCACGCAGTTCCACCACCGCCGCCGCCACCACCGGCACCCTCCGCGGCGCAAGGCGGCCGGCGCTGGGGTTGCCTGATCGCCGTCGCCGTGGTTGTGGTCCTGGGCCTCGGCATGTTGGGGCTCGGCGTCTGGGTCGTGAGTTCCGTGGCGAACTCGGCCGTCACCAGCTTCCTGCCGCAGGAAGCCGAACTGCTGGGCGGCGGCGGGTCGGGGCCGAAGATCCGCGAAGAGATGATGACCGACGACAAGACCGGCACCACTCAGAAAATCGCCGTCATTGACGTGAAGGGCCTGCTCGTTTCGGGGGATGATTACGGTTCCGCGGGCACGGACGCCATCATCAAGGGAATCGAGGCAGCGCACAAGGATCGGAACGTGGTCGCGATCATCTTGGACATGGACACGCCCGGCGGCGGCGTGGTCGCCAGCGAAGAGGTGCACCATGCGGTGCAGCAGTTCCGGGACACCGGCCGGCCGGTGGTGACCTGCATGCACTCGGTCGGCGCCAGCGGCGGCTACCTGATCGCCGCCGGAACCGACCACATTATCGCGAACCGGCTCACGCTGACGGGCAGTGTCGGCGTCATCGTCAGCACCGTCAATTACGCCGGACTGTTCGAGAAGATCGGACTCCGGTCCGATGTGTACAAGTCCGGATCCATGAAAGACTTGCTGCATGGCGGCCGGGAACGGACGCCGGAGGAGATAAAGCTCGTTGACGACCTGGTCCGGGCCAACTTCGAGGAGTTTGCCGCCATTGTGGCCGACGGGCGCGCGCGTTACGCTGACGTGCAGGACGTCCTGAAAGCTGAGTTTGCCGACGGGCGCGTGCTGACCGGCAAGCAGGCCCTGGACATGGGGCTGGTTGACGAACTGGGCTACTTCGAGGACGCCGTGAAGAAGGCGAAAGAACTGGCCGGCGTCAGCGATGCGAAGGTGGTGCGCTTCCGGCGCGCAATCCGCCTCTTCGACCTGTTCTCGATGCGCGCCGGACGGTTCGACGGACTGAGCCGGTTGATGCCCGCCGAGATGCGGTTGCTGAAGCCCGGCCAGATGTACTATGTCATGCCCAGCGCCGTGCCGTAACCCGGCCGGCCAGTTCCGGGGAAGGCGAAACCATGACTCCTTCTTGTGCATTGGCTCCAGGTCGCCGCACGGCGGCGGCCGCCGCCGTTGTCTGGGTGTGCCTGGCGCTTGGGGCTCGGGCGGCGGACGACATGTTCCCGAAGCCGGGCTGGACGGACCAGCCCGACCCCGTCGCCAGCCCCTACGCCGCGGTCGGCGGCGAGGTGGTCGAACATGCCGGGCAGTATCCCAAGAGCCTGAACTACTACTTGGACAACAACGTGTTCACGGCCGGCGTTTTCGGGGCCATGTTCGAGACGCTCATCGAGATGGACCCGATGACGCTGGAGTACCGACCGTGCCTGGCGGAAAAGTGGTCCATCTCGGAGGATAAGAAGACATTCACGTTCTGGCTGGATGCGCGAGCGAAGTGGAGTGACGGCCGCCCGGTCACCGCCGCGGACGTCAAATGGACCTATGATGCGGTCATGGACCCGAAGAACATGACCGGCGTGCACAAAGTCAGCCTCGAACGCCTGGAACCACCAGAGGTGAAGGATGAGCGCACGATCGTGTTCCGCGCCAAACAGGTCCACTGGGAGAACCTGGGCGCGGCGGGCGGCTTCAGCGTTCTGCCACGGCACGTGCTTGAGGGGCAGGACTTCAATAAGGTCAACGTCGAGTTTCCGGTCGTGTCCGGGCCGTACCGGCTCCGGGAGTTGAAGGAAGGGATCTTCCTGGTTCTGGAGCGGCGCGAGGACTGGTGGCGGCGCTCGTTCCCCAGCAGCAAGGGCATCGGCAACTTGCAGGCCATCAAGTACAAGTTTTTCGGTGAGCAGGAGAATGCGTTCGAGGCGTTCAAGAAGGGCGAGATCGACGTCTACCCCGTGTACATGGCGCGGCAGTGGGTGAACGAGACCACCTCGGAGAAGTTCCAGAAGAACTGGATCGCCAAGCAGAGCGTCTACAACCATCATCCGGTCGGGTTCCAGGGGTTTGCCATGAACATGCGGCGCGTGCCGTTCGACGACGTCCGGGTGCGCAAGGCCATGGCGCACCTGCTCGACCGCGATAAGATGAACGCCACCATCATGTACAACCAGTACTTCCTGCACCGCTCCTACTTCGAGGACCTCTACGACAAGGAACGCCCCTGCCCCAACGAGTTGGTCCGATTCGACAAGGACGCGGCGCGGCAGCTCCTCGCCGAGGCCGGGTGGAACGTGAACCCGAACACCGGCCTGCGCGAGAAGGACGGGAAGACGTTCTCCGTCCAGTTCCTGACCCGTGACGCGTCGTCCGACAAGTTCCTGGCGATCTACGCCGAGGATCTCAAGGATGTGGGCGTGGCGATGACCTTGGTCAAGAAGGACTGGGCCGCCTGGGCCAAGGACATGGACGAGTTCAGTTACGACATGACGTGGGCCGCCTGGGGCGCCGGCGTGTTCAAGGAACCGGAGGGCATGTGGCACTCCAAGGAGGCCGATCGTCAGGGTGGGAACAACATTACTGGGTTCAAGGACGCGCGTGTGGATGAACTGATCGAACAGCAGAAGGTCATCTTCGACGTACAGAAGCGACACGAGATCTGCCGCCAGATCGACCAGATCATTTTCCAACAGCATCCGTATGTCCTGCTCTGGAACCTGAACTACGTCCGGCTCCTGTACTGGAACAAGTTTGGCACGCCCGACACCGTGCTGTCCAAGTACAGCAACGAGAGCACGTCCTACTGGTGGGCCGATGCCGACGCGGCGGCGGAACTGGCCGAGGCCATGAAGTCCGGCAGCGCGCTGCCGAAGAAGCCGGAGAAGGTTGTGTTTGACGACGTGTTCAAGACACCGGGCACGGCGGCAAGCGCCGCTCCGGTCCCGATCGCCGAACCCGCCGCGGCGTCCCCCTCTGCAGAGGCGCCTGCCGCGCCGCAGGCTCAACCGGCTGAACCCGCTCTGGCGACTATGCCCTCTAAGCTTCCGCAGGTCGGTCCTGCTGGCGACATGGAGATCGATCTGCCGCCGCTGCCGGAGGATCCGGAGCCTAAGGTGCCGGTGATGCTGCGGCTGCTGCAAGGTGCGCTGGGCGTGACGCTCCTGACCCTGGTGGTTCTGGCGCTGGCCGGTTTCCGGAAGAAGGCGCAAGCGCCAAAACCGGACGAGAACGCAGAGAAGAAGTAGGACGTATACGACCTATACGACCGATGGGCTGGCGCCTGGAGAGGAAGGCCGTATGCGGCTGGCGCCCGGAGAGGACAGCGCTCAAACACCATGGAACGGTTCGAGTATTTCCTGCGCCGATTGCTGTTGGTGATCCCGACGTTCATCGGCATCACGCTGGTGTGCTTCGGCATCACGCAGTTCGTCCCGGGCGGCCCGGTCGAACAGGCGTGGATGCAGATGCGTGGGATCGGCTCGGGGGAAGGCGCCCGCACCACAACGGCCGGAGCCGCGATCTCCGAGGCGCAACGCGAAGCCATCCGCCAGCACTTCGGCTTCGACAAACCATTCCACGTCCGCTATGTCAACTGGCTGGTGCGGGACCGGCTGGGCATGCGGATGGAGTCGTACAGGTTCCCGAACAAGACCGCCTGGCAGCTTATCTGCGAACGGTTCCCGGTGTCGCTGGTCTTCGGGGTCACCGGGTTCCTGCTCACTTACCTGGTCTGCATCCCGCTGGGCATGGCCAAAGCGCTGCGGCACGGTTCGCCGTTTGACCTGGCGTCCAGCGTGGTCGTCTTCATCGGGTACGCCATCCCCGCATTCGCCTTCGGCATGGTGCTGAAGATGTGCTTCTGCGGCACCGTGGACCGGCTCTGGGATATCTTCCCCGTAGCCGGGTTTCAATCGGACAACTTCGCGACCCTGTCGCTGTTCGCCCAAACAAAGGACATCGCCATGCACATGTTCCTGCCCATCCTGTGCTACATGATCGGCAGCTTTGCGGTGGAAACGCTCCTGATGAAGAACTCACTGCTGGAGCAAGTTGGCGCCGATTACATCCGAACCGTGCTCGCCAAGGGCGGAAGCTGGCGCCGGGCCGTGTGGGGGCATGCGCTGCGGAACTCGCTGATCCCGATTGCCACCGGGTTCGGCGGCGTCCTGACGGTGATGTTCGCCGGGTCGGTGATCATCGAGCAGGTCTTCGAAATCCCCGGCATGGGCCTGCTCAGCCTCGATGCCATCGTCAGCCGCGACTACCCCGTGTTCATGGGCATTCTGTCGATCACGTCCATCCTGGGCTTGCTCGGCAATATCCTCTCCGACTTTTGCTACGTGCTCATCGACCCGCGCATCAATTTCCAGAACTGACCCGCGCCGGCCACACGAAACCCAGCGAAAGGCGTCCCGACGCCAAGGTGTTCTCCCTGTCGTGGGGGGGGGGGCAAAGGTTCCGTCCTCTTGGTGTGCTACCCGCACAGAGACGTGGCAACGTCGGGGAAGGCATCAACCCGCGTTCGGCGCGATGTGCGTCATCCGCATTCCGATCACGAGGACGGCAATCAGCCCGAAGTACAGAAGGGCCATGCCCCAGCGCTGGGCCGGCGTGACCTCAAACCAGCGTGCCTCGTCAGCCGTCTTGCGGCGAAACATCGAGATGAGGCGTGGCAAGGATAGCAGCAGAATCAGGAACAGCAGGAAACTCGGGTGCGTCACCAGCAACGCAACCATCATGGCCAGACCGATGCCCCACAGCCACGGCGAAACGGCGGTGACGATCCGGCCGCCGTCGAGGGGCGCGAGCGGAATGAGGTTGAACAGATTGAGCATGAAACCGGTGTAGGCCAGGGCGCGGAACAGGGGATAGCCGGTCGCAAGGAAGATGCCCTCACACGCAGCCGCACCCAAGGTGCCGATCAACGGGCCGCCCACGCCCACGCGGGCTTCCGTCCAGGCATTGGGTGGCACATCCTTGAGCGCGATGAACGCGCCCATGAACGGGATGAACATCGGGGCCCCAACCTTCAGCCCTGCCTGCTTGGCGGCCAGCAGGTGCCCGCACTCGTGGACCAGCATCAGCAGCACGAACCCCACCGCAAACACCCATCCCCAGTTCATGGCGTAGAACCAGATCGACAACAACATGGTTCCGCCGGTCTTCAGCAGCAACGGCAGGAATTTCAGAACCGGCACGACCAGGAACTTCAGCTTGCCGAGAAACTTCGCGCCGAGAAGCAGCACAACGATCCCCGGCGTCAGGAGTCTCTTCAACTTCTGCCACGGCGTCAACGGCGTGGGTTCAAGTGGGGGCGACGACGACGGCACGGCGTCCGTCAGGGGTGGCTCCTCAGTTTGGGGCTTGGTGTCGTCAGACATGGACATTGTCTCTCCCGCCCCGGCAATGCGGAGCGTTTGGTTCGTCTCAATATGTTGCCTCTCGGGTGGCGGCACAAGGCAGACCGGGTGATGCGATGGATCGCGCGGTGGCTCGGAGCGTCCCGCGCCGAAGCTGCCCGGGCCAAGGCGGATCTCCGGCCGAGAGCCTCGGGCCGGGACGGCCCTGAGGCACCCTGCTGCGGTCCCGGAGGTCCCGCGCCACTGCCCCCCGCCGCTGCGTGCAACCGCGAACGGGAGTATCCTGGCGCCCATTGCCCAGACTTCTCTCTCTGTAGATTTGCCCGCACCTCTCGCCCTTTTTTCCCGCGCCGCCCTCTTGACTTCCGGCCAAATTCAAACGAACGTATGAATGAAACGCTGAAGAGAGGTGTGCGCGTATGGACAGATGCCTGACCAGAGAGCGGATCCTGGATGCGGCGGAGCGGCTGTTCGCCGAGCAGGGCTTTGCGGCCGCATCGATGCGCGCCATCACGCACGAGGCGGGGGTAAATCTGGCGGCGGTGAACTACCACTTCGTCACCAAGGAGAAGTTGCTCATCGAGGTGGTGCGCCGTCGCGTGGTGCCGATCAATCGCGAGCGGCTCGAGCGGTTGGATCGGCTGGAGACCGAAGCGCGCGGGCGTCCCGTCCCGGTCGAGGCGGTGCTGACCGCATTTGTGGCGCCGGTGTTTGCGCTGCGCACGGGCGAACCGGGCGGCGGCCACTTCCCGCGCCTGCTCGGACGTCTGTACGGCGAACCCGCAGAGAGCCTGACACGGTTCTACGAGGAGGAGTTCGGCGAGATGATGCGGCGATTCGCCGCAACCCTGCAACGATCGATCCCCGGACTCGAGCCGTCCGGTGTGTTTTGGGGGTTGACCCTCGCCACCGGCATGCTTTGTCACATCCTCATGGCCGGTGATCGGCTGGGGCTTTGCACCGCCGGGGTCTGTCGAGCCGACGACGCGGAGGAGATCACCCAGCATGTGGTTCGCTTTGCCGTGGCGGGTCTGACGTCATCCGCGGCATCGGCCCGTCAAGAGGTCAGCAAGACTCGGGGACGGCGGGCGACGACGTCGCCCGGGCGCGCGCCGCGGATCCGGAAACGAACAGGCAGGTGATGCCGAGTGGTACCGATGAGCCATTTTTTGCAGCTTGTACCTCAGACCGGGCGTCGCCCACGCGGCGGTGCCGTGGCCATGGCCCGCCTGCTGCTGGCTGCAGGTGCTCTGTTGGCAGCCTTTTCCAGTGGCGGCTGCCGTGCCCCGGAAGTCCGACGCGACGCCGAAATCGCGCGGTTTGCGGAGCAGATCCAGAACCGTGCCGCGGGGCTGAACCTTGATCCCGCCGTGCCGCTGAGTATGGAGCGGTGCGTGGAGATTGCCCTGGCGAACAGTCTCGACCTGCGCGTCCGGAAACTGCGTGAATCGCTGCACGACGAACACGTCCGCAACGCCCTGGCAGACGGATTGCCCCGCATCGACCTGAACTACACGGACACGAAGCGCAGCAACAAGGCGCTGATGGGCCTCGGTGGCGCTACCGTCGAGATGGAAGACCAGCGGATGCGCGGCGCCACCGTGCAGGGCGTGGTGCCGGTGCTGGACTGGGGCACGACGTACTACGGCTGGCGCATTGCCAAGGACCGTCGCGACCAGGAGCGGATCTTGGTCGAGCGGGCGCGTCAGACCTTGGCACGCGATGTCCGCACCGCCTACGTACGGCTGGCGTCGGCACAGCGGCAGGAGCAGTTGGCGCGCGTTGCGCTGCTGGCCGCCAACGAACTGCGGCGGGTCGCCAAGTCGCTGGAACGCGAGGGGCTGGGATCGCACGCGGCCACGGCCGAAGTCGAAGCGGGTGGGGCCGAGGCGGCCCTGGCCTGGAGCGGCACGCGCCGCGCCGTCGAGCAGACGCACTTGGAGCTGGCGCAACTCCTGTCGTTGCCGCCGGGGACGGTCTTCGCGGTCGAAGACAGGCCGAGACCGACACGGCCCCTGGTCCCGGCGACGGATGTCCCCGGACTCGAAGAGAGTGCGCTGCGGAATCGGCCCGAACTCCAGGTGCAGGATCTGCAGAACCACATTGCGGCCACGTCGGTACGGCAGCGCGTGGCAGAGTTCTTCCCGCGCGTGGACGGGCTGGCGAGCTATAACTGGAGCAGCCTGTCGTTCGCGACGAACCCAAGTTACTGGCGCTTCGGGGTGCAGGTTTCCGACACGTTGCTCAACGGCGGCCGCAAGCTGTGGGACCTGCGTTTGGCACGCAAAGAGGTCACGATCGAGCAGGAGCAGACGCTGCTGCTCTCGCTCGGCATCCTGTACGAGGTGGACTTCCGCGTGCTGCAGCTCTACGGGCTGTACGACACCGTGGTGGCGCGCCAGGCGCTGGTCACGGCCCAGACCGAGGCGCTGCGACTGATTGTCAGCCGCTACGTCGAGGGCCTCGAGAGCGGCACCGACACGGTACGATCCCTGGCCGACATGTACGTGGCGCGCATCCGCCTCGACCAGGCCACGACCGACTTCCAAGTGGCGTGGTTCGAACTGGACACCGCCGCCATGCTCCCGGGCCCGGATCAGCCCCCCGTCGCACCGACACCGGCCGCGACGGCCGCGGTGCCATCGTACGAGCCGGCGCCGGCCCTCGACTCGTACCGGCAGTTGATGGACGCCGCACCGCCGGTCGACCTGCGCCAGTACCCCGAGTTGGAAGAACTGTTGAAGAAGGCCGGAGCCCTTGGCGGCGCTACGCCGTAGCGGCACCACAATCGAAAGCGTCGATGGGAAACATCGCCATGAGACAAGAACCGACCTGTTCGGGTGACACGACCGTGGGCGGGCAGTGGCGCGGGACCGCCGGGATCGCGGCAGGGTGCTCGGGGCCGTCTCGGCCCGAGGCCCTCGGCCGGGGACCGGCCCGAGCACCCCGCTTCGGCCCGAGACGGTCCGAGCCACGGTTTGGCCACTTCGGCGCGGGGCGTGCCGAGTCACGGCGCGCCTGGCTGGGGCTGGCGTCGGTCTGGCTGGGCCTGGCGGTTGCCGCCCTGGCACCGGCCCAGGAGACGCCCCGACTGTCCCTGGTCCAGGTCCAGGCGTTGTGTGGCGGCGACGTGGAGGCCACGGGCCGGTTGCTGCCGCAGTTCTCCGCGCTGGTGGGGTCGCGCCTGGCCGCGCACATTGCCGAATGGGGCAAGAACGACGCCGGGCAGTGGCTGGATGCGGGCATGCCAGTGAAAGCGGGACAAGTGCTGTTTTCCTTGGACCAGGGCACGCTCAAGGCGAGCCTGGACAGGGCGCAGGCCATGCAGGCCTCCTCGGAAGCGGCGTTGGCCGACCTGGTCGCCCCGCCCCGCCGCGAACGCGTGGACATCCTCAAGGCGTCCGTGGATGAACTGGCAGCACGCCTGACCGACCGGCAGCACGACGAAGAGCGCTACCGCCGCCTGGTCGAAGACGACAAGACCATGCCGGTGAAACGGCTCGAAGAGGCGCGTCTCGAGGCGACGGCCCTGCGCAGCCAGCTTGTCGCGGCACAGGCACGGCTTGACGAAGCCGTGACCGGTCCGACGCGGACCCAGATCGCGATAGCCGAGGCACGCGTCGCCGAGGCAAGAGCGGCGGTGGCCGCCGCCGCACTCGACCTGCGAGATGCCGAGGTCAAAGCGCCGTTCGACGGCGTCATCACCCGACGCATGAAAGGCTTAGGCGACTACGTGGCCGGCGCGCCGTTCGTCGACGTCCTGGAACTGGTGACCCTGGACCGGCTCGAAGCCGAACTGCGGCTGGCGGAAGCGTACCTGCCGCAAGTGATTCCGGGCCAGACGAAAGTGCGGTTGTCCTGCCCGCTGGCGCCCAGTGAACAGGAATTGATCGTGACGCGCGTGGTGCCACAGATCGACCCCGCGAGCGGCACGTTCGTGTTTCGCGTCGCCATCCCGCCCGACCAGGCCACAGGCCTGGTCCCGGGCGCGTTCGTGACCGCGCGGTTGGCCTTTGGCCAGGGCGATGCCGCGGTTCTGGTACCCCTCCGGGCGCTGAGTTCCCAGGGCGGCAGCAACGGCGTCTTCGTGGCGGACAACGGCAAGATGGTGCGGCGCCCGGTCGAGATTGGCAGTCGCCTGACCGAAGGCGTCGTGGTCAGGGGCGACCTGAAGCCCGGCGACAGCGTGCTGGTCGGCGCACCGGAGCAGTTGACCGACGGCGCCGCGCTGCCGGAGTACCTGATGGAGAAGGAGTGACAGTGTGAAAGAAGGCTGTGCAATGGGTGCCAGGATACGCCTGTTCGCGGTTGTGCGCCGCGGCGGGCAGTGGCGCGGGACCTCCGGGACCGCGGAGGGGTGCTCGGGGCCGTCCCGGCCCGAGGCTCTCGGCCGGGGATCCGACTTCGCCCAGGCAGCTTCGCCGGACAAGCCCGGCCGACGCACCCTGCTTCGGCGCGGGACGCGCCGAGCCACCGCGCTCAATCGTCTCCCCGTCGGGGCACGCCATTGTTCCGCGAGGGCGAACTTACCCGCACAGGTCGACAGATATCCTGCAGCATCGAACGGGCAACGTGCGGCCCGCGGTCGACGGCATCTCGGCTGCTCAATTCGTGGAATCGGTCCAAACCTACAGCCTAAACCCCTACAGCCTAAACAACCTGATGGGTTCCTGACATGCTGCTTTCCGACATTTCCATTCGCCGGCCGGTGATGACGATGATGGTGCTCGGCGCCATGGTCGTATTCGGCATTGTCTCGTTCCAGCGCCTGGGCATCGACCGGTTCCCGCGCGTCGATTTCCCGGTGATCACCATCATTACGCAGTTGCCCGGCGCCGACCCCGAGACCATGGAGATGCGCGTCACCGACCCGATTGAGGAAGAAGTGAACACGCTTTCCGGGCTGAAGAGCCTGCGCTCGACCAGCGCGGACAGCTACTCGCTGATCGTCGCCGAATTCGTGCTCGAGAAGGACGTGGATGTGGCGTTCCAGGAGGTCCAGGCACGCGTCAACTCGGTGCGGCAGACGCTGCCGGTTGATATCGAGGAACCGGTGATCGAGAAGTTTGACATCGACGCCTCGCCGATCATGACCGTGGTGGTGTCCGCGGACATGTCGATCCGCGACCTGTCGTACCTCGCCGACAAGACGGTCAAGGAGAGCATTCAACGGGTGCGCAACGTCGGGTCGGCACGCATTGTCGGTCGGCGCGAGCGCAAGATCTGGCTCTGGCTCGACGCGCCGAAAATGAAGCAGCATGGGGTGAGCGTCCAGGACGTGCGCGGTGCGCTGCAGCGCGAGCACGTCGAGATGCCGGGCGGCCGCGTCGAGACCGGTCCGGTGGAACTGGCCGCGCGCACGAAGGCGGAGTTCCAGACCGCCGGCGAACTGAACGATCTGATTGTCGTGGAGCGGGCCGGGCGCACGGTGCGGCTCAAGGATGTCGGGTTCGCCGAGGACGGCCTGGAGGAAGAGCGCTCCTACGCGCAACTCGACCGTAACCCCTGCATCGCGCTGCAGGTGCGGCGGCAGTCGGGCACCAACACAGTGCAGGTGGCGCACGACGTGAAGGCGGAGATCGCACGACTGCGCAAGGAGCTGGAACCGCGCGGCGTGCGTCTGGAGATCGCGCAGGACTCGTCGGTCTTCATCGAGCGCTCGGTCGAGGAGGTCAACCATCACTTGGTGCTCGGCGGTTTCATGGCGGTCATCACGGTGTTCGTATTCCTGCTCAATTTCCGCAGCACCCTCATCAGCGCGCTGGTGTTGCCCACTTCGGTGCTCGCGACGTTCATGCTCATCTACGCCATGGGCTTCACCCTGAACATGATGACACTGATGGGGCTGACCCTCGCTATCGGCCTGCTGATCGACGATGCGATCGTGGTGCAGGAGAACATCATGCGGCACGTCGAAGAGGGCAAACCGGTGCGCTGGGCCGCCGGGTTCGGGACCGGGGAGATCGGCCTGGCCGTCCTGGCCACGACCCTGTCAATCGTCGCTGTCTTCCTGCCCGTGGCCATGATGAAAGGTATCGTGGGCCGGTTCTTCAAACCGTTCGGGCTCACGGTCTCGTTCGCCGTGCTGGTCTCGATGCTCGTCTCGTTCACGCTGACCCCCATGCTGTCCTCGCGGCTGTTGAAGAAGGTGCGGCTGCACAACCCGCTGTTCAACCGCCTGGAGGGGATGTTCAAGGCCATTGACCGCTTCTACGGCCGCATCCTGGCCTGGACCTTGGCGCACCGGGGCACGACCGTACTGATCGCGGTCCTGGCCTTTGCCAGCGTCATGTGCCTGGTGCCGTTCGCCAAGCAGGAGTTTGTGCCCATCGAGGACAGCAACGAGTTCAACGTCATGGTCCGCGCCCCGCAGGGCGCGGCGCTGCAGCAGACGCGCGGGATTGTCGAGGGCATCCTGCCGCGCCTGCGCGAGATCCCCGAAGTGCGGTACACGTTCTACGCGATCGGCGGCGACGAAATGCAGAAAGTCAACGAGGCGGTGGTGTACGTGCGCCTGTGCGAGAAGGCGGAGCGCAAGCGCTCGCAGACCGCGCTGATGGAGGACGCGCGAGTCCGGCTCAAGGACATTACGGACGCGCAGATCTCCGTGCAGCAGGCGGCCACCGTGTCCGGCGGCGGCATGAAATGGGCGCAACTCCAGTACGAGGTCCGCGGACCGGACATTGAGCGGCTGGTGACAATCTCCAATGGCGTGATTGCGCGCATGAAGCAGGCGGGCGACTACGTCGACGTGCAGAACTCCTACGAGGCCGGCAAGCCCGGGGTCGACGTGCTGGTGGACCGCGCGCGCGCCGCCGACCTCGGGGTCTCGCCGGCGGTCATTGGCGACACGGTGCGCGCCGCGGTGGGCGGCATGAACGTGGGCAAGTTCAAAGCGGGCGGCGACCGTTACGACCTGGCGGTGCGCCTCCTCGAGCAGTACCGGATTCGTCCCGAACAACTCGGCGACCTGTGGCTGCCGTCGCAGAGCGGCCAGCTCGTCGAACTGCGCAACGTCGCGCAGCCGGTGCGGTCGTTCACCGCGGTCGAGATCACGCGCTACAACCGCCAGCGTAACGTCACGGTGCTGGCCAACCTGGCGCCCGGCAAAGCGCTGGGGCCGGCCATGGCGGCGCTGGAGGAGTTCACGCGCCAGGAAGGACTGCCGCCCGGGTACAGCACCGGCTGGGCCGGCCAGGGCTCGGACATGCGTGAGTCGTTCCGCTACCTGTTCGAGACCATGATCCTGTCCGTGATCGTCGTCTACATGCTGCTGGCGGCGCAGTTCGAGTCGCTCGTGCACCCCCTGTCCATCATGCTGTCGCTGCCGCTGGCCATGATCGGCGGGCTCGGGGCGCTGATCGCGCTGCGCATGAACGTGAGCATCTTTGCGATGATCGCCTTCATCTTCCTGCTTGGCATGGTCACCAAGAACGCCATCCTCCTGGTCGACTACGCCAACACCCTGCGCTGGCGCGACGGCCTGGAACGCGACGAGGCGCTGCGGCGTGCCGGCCCGATCCGGCTGCGCCCGATCCTGATGACGACCGTCGCCATCATGGCCGGCATGCTGCCCACCGCGCTGGGCACCGGCGCGGGCGCCGAATCGCGCCAGCCCATGGCCTGCGCCATCATCGGCGGCCTGACCACGTCGACCCTGCTGACCCTGCTCGTTGTGCCGGTCGCCTATTCCCTGCTCGACCCCATGTCCGAGTGGCTCAAACACAACTTCTTCGACCGCAAGGATACGTCCGTCGACGCAGCCGGCGACACGCCCCCTGCCCCGCCACCCGACCGGCACGACGCCGGCAAGTAGGCCCGGGCGCGACGCCATCCGGCCGGCCGAATGTGGCCGCCAGGTCTCCCGGCGGGGTGGGTCCACCTCCCGAATCCCCGCAGGGGATGACACATCGATAGCCACGGGCGCGAGCCCGTGGACGCGACAACCCAGGCACCATTGAGCCCCCGTAGTCGTCGACTCCGGGAAATCTCCGCCCGCCTGTACGAAAACCCGCCCCGCGTGCGCCATTACCGGTAACACGAGCGCCGTTGAGATTGGATCGCGGCGAGTCGTGAATGGCGTACATGGAGTCCAGGGTTGAGTTTCAGAGAAGGAGGGTTTGCGATGAAGTTGGTGTCAAAGGCCGTGGTCGCAGCAGTCGTCGTCTGGGGTGCATCGCTTTATGCTGACGACGCACGTATCGATCTGGACGCGACAAATGATGGTGTCAATCTGCAGACGGTGAAGGCCCCGGACAATGGCAGCGCCGACAATGCATCCTGGATGGACGATGCAAAGAACAAGCAGTACATCCATACCGGGATTCCGGCCACCGGCGAATGGACGCAGGGCTCGTTCTCCTTCAAGGCCGACAAGGACGGCAAGGTCACGATCAAGCTCATGGGCGAGTGGCGTCCGAAAGATGAGAACAAGCCGGACGATCTGGAACCCGTCTGGATCCTCTATGATGATATCGACGTCAAGGGCGCCGAACTGAAGAATGGCGGATTCGACGGAAGCATGGACGGATGGGACTCGTATGGCGAGCCCCAGTACGTCGGCGACCAGGGGCACCAGAAGCCCGGCGCCATGAAGGTGTGGCACAACTCCCCCGCCGTGCAGGAAATCACGGTCAAGGGCGGACAGGACGTCACGATCAGCTTCTGGTACAAGACTGCGAAGTAGGCGCAGAGCACGCCCGTTCGTAGTGGGCTCGCAGTGCACGGAACGAAGTGGAGCGCCAAGAGCCCATCTGGCGCGTTGCGGCGGCGTGGCGCGCGGATGGTGTCTTGCCCGTGTGAGGTGTCTTCCCGCAAGGCCGGATTTACCCGCACAGGTCGTTTCGTTTCGCGACTTGCCCGTAAGCGTCGCCTCGGCCCGGTGTCAGGATCCGGGTGTCTGGCACAGGCACGAGCGCCTGAAAGGCAATAAGGGAACAACGGTCCCGACCAGAGGGACCGGGCGATCTGCGTCGCCGTTTGGACAATATGCGTCGCCTGTGCCACAAAGAGCCCGGGACCGTCGGTCCCTGCCTGACAACCATTCGGGGGCGCTGCCTGTGCCCAGGGCTGTTTCAAGATTCGTGACTGTCGCGGGCGGTGAGTACCCCCGGCGTGTCCCCACGCCGGGGGGGGACGGCCTGAGGACAGGCCGCCCCTACTTGGTGTGCGCGGAGGCGTGGCCTTCCGAGACGCGGCGCCAGATCTTGAAACAGCCCTGGCCTGTGCCGGGGCGCCATTGACAAGCATCCCGCGATATGATACGTTCTGCTCAAGGAACAAGCGGGGATCGTAAGGTCTGCCGCCACGCGTTGGTGATATCCGGCGAGAGGTCATGTCATGCGAATCGTCGAACAGGCCCAGGCTGAGCTTGCCTCCCTGCCAGCTTCCGAGGTACTGGTCGTCTATGACCTGATCCGGCGCCTCAAAGCGCAACCACCTGACAAGACCAGGCAAACGGCTTCCAAGGCCTACCTGCGTGTGCGACGGGCCCTGAGGAAGTGCGGCGGAAATCTCAGCGACGATATCCAGCGGGGGCGCGACGAGCGCGCATGAAGTTGTTCTTCGACACCTCCGCCCTGGCCAAGTACTTCCATGACGAAGATGGCACGGACCGCGTCACCGGGTGGATACAGGCCCCGGGCCACGAAATCCAAGTGCTGGAACTCGTCCGCCTGGAGTTCCTCAGCGCCTGCCAGCGACGTTTTCGGAATGGCGAAATCGGCTTGCACGAAATGCGCGAGTGTGTCGGCGGCTTCGAGGAAGAGCTTGCCGGCTTTGAGGTGGAACCTTTCTCGCGCGTCTTCCTGCGCGAAGCCGAACGCCTGATCCAGGAGTACGGAAAGGAACACGGACTCCGCAGTCTGGACGCGATCCACCTTGCGGCATTCAGCCTGCTTGCGGAAAACGACTGGGTGTTTGTCACCGCCGATGCGTTTCAGACACGTGCAGGGCGTGCCATGGGAATGCACGTCTTGAACCCTCTCGAACCGACGCCCGACCAGCCATAGAGCGCGCCGAGACAGCCCCAACCCGTTCACGCATGCCCCGGAGGTCAATATTGCGTGCGGCCGTGGCTCTGGATGAGGCGGCAGCCGGCCAGCGTCTCCTCCCTTCCGCCAACGCGTGGCGGATATTGTCCAACGGCGACATAGAGTGCCCGTCCCCGAGGATTCCGCGAGGATTCAATCTCCGAGAATTCCTGCAATGGCTATCGGCTGGCGCGGGGTGTAAATTCGTCGCTGTGGGACAGGCTTGGCCCGGCCTTGTCAGGATCTGGCGAGAAGCGGCCGCAACCAGCAAGAGAGGGATGAGCCCGTGGTCTACCATGCCATTCGTGCGTTCTGTGTCTGCATTCTCGCCGTTGCGGGTGTCTGCCGCGGGGGGCCTGTTCCGGACGGTGAAGGGACCGCCACGCTGCCCGACAGTTCGGTGTACAAGGGAACGTTCAAGAACGGCCTTTTCAACGGCAAGGGCATGTTGACCTGGCGGGATGGTGCAACGTATGTGGGCGAGTTCAAGGACGGACTCCACAATGGCAACGGAGTTCTGACCGACACAAACGGCGACCAGTATGATGGCACATTCAAAGACGGCCAAGAGACGGGCAGAGGTATCTACACGTGGAAGGACGGCGGCAGGTATGAGGGAGAGTTCAAGGACGGGGAGTTCGACGGCAAAGGGTCACTCACGCGAGCAAATGGCGATAGCTACGAAGGGGATTTCAAGGACGGCAAGTCCAACGGGAAAGGTGTGTTCACATACAAGAACGGTGATCGCTACGACGGCGAGTTCAAGGACGGGCGGCACAATGGTAAAGGTCTTTTCGTGCGCAGGAATGGCGATCGGTACGAGGGGGACTTCAAGGACGGGCGGTTCGAGGGCCAGGGGAAACTGACCTATGCCACGGGCGGCGTTTACACGGGCGAGTTTGCGGACAGCGGGTCCAACGGCAGAGGTGTCTACACGTGGGACGACGGCAGGTATGAGGGGGACTTCAAGGATGGGCAGTACGACGGGACAGGTGTGTTCATTTACAAGAATGGCAATCGCTACGAAGGGGACTTCAAGGACGGCAGGTGCGACGGGAAAGGTGTATTGACATACAAGAATGGCGGCCGCTACGAAGGTGAGTTCAAGAATGGCACGTTCGACGGGAAAGGTCTGGCCATACGCGAGAACAGCGATCGGTACGAGGGTGAGTTCAAGGACGGGCGTTACAACGGCCAGGGGACATGGACCTATGTCTCGGGCGACGTCTACACGGGCGAGTTCAAGGACAACACATTCAACGGTCACGGGGTTCTCGTCTACGCCAATGGACGAAGGAAAGAGGGCACGTGGATTCAAGGCACTTTCGTCAACGAGGGGAACGCATGGGCTGAAGACTTCCTGACGTCCACGTCGGGGGTCTGCAGCGTTCTGCTCCTCTGTGTTCTCATTGCTTTCGGGGTCGCGTACAGGATCCGCAGGTGGCTCAAGCAGAAGTACTGCCGATCACTGCTCTGGCAGTGCCAACACCCGACACGGTCTTGGATAACGCTCGCTGTGTTCGGTGCAGGCTGCGCCCTGCTCGGCCTTGCGTCGCTTGTCTTGGTCTGGGATCCCCGTGTGTATGGCGATTGGAACTACCTCATTGCCGACCTATTCGGTGGCGGCGTGCTGTTCGGCATCGGTGGCGTCTGTATCCGGCAGGCGTTTCGTCGCCGTCTCATGCTCGGCTTCCTGAATCAAGCCAGGATAAGGGACGCGATCGCCGAACTGACTACGGCTGGCAAGTGACAGATGGTCGGGGCATGGGGGGACGGGCGAACAGTGGCGCCATTGGACAATAGACGCCACTCCCGGAGGTCATCCGACACAGAGTGCCTGTCCCGAATTCCCCGAATGCTCGTCCGTCCGGCGGGGGTGTTCCGGTTGACGTCCGGGCGCGCCGCGGTTATACTAATGGTATGAAAACGGCAGTGTCAATACCCGACAGAGTCTTCGCGGAAGCGGAGCGCCTGGCACGTCGCGCGCGGACGTCGCGCAGTGAGCTCTATAGCCATGCCCTGGCTGAGTACGTGGCCCGGCACGCACCGGAACGCGTGACCGACGCGATGAATCGGACACTGGCCAAACTCGGCACGGAAAGCAATGCGTTCGTTTCGGCGGCGTCCCGCCGCGTGCTGGAGCGGACCGAGTGGTGATCTCACAGGGTGACATCTGGTGGGCGGCCATCCCCGAGCCGGTCGGCTCGGGGCCTGGCTTCCGCCGTCCGGTCGTCGTCGTCCAAGGCGACTCCCTGAACCGCAGCCGTATCGCCACGATCCTCTGCGTGCCGCTGACCAGTAACCTGACTTGGGCGAGCGCTCCCGGGAACGTGGAACTCTCGCCGGCCATGACGGGGCTACCCAAGGAGTCGGTCGCCAACGTTTCCCAACTGGTGGCCCTTGACAGGGCTCTGCTTTCGGAACGGACGGGGAAACTGTCACAGGCGAAGCTCGATCTGATTCTGAGGGGGATCGACGTCGTACTCGGTCGTTGAGTACACGGCTGGCCATGTGCCACCAACGCTGGAACCACGCGCGGCCATGGCCCCCCGTCAATCACCAACCAAGTGACCAGCGATCCCCGGCATGATCTCGTGTCGGTTGGGTGCTGAACGGCAAGCCGGTGGGGTGGGCGCGAGGTGAAACAGACATGAGGGTTGTCACGCCCCTACAGGGCTCAGTCTCACTTGCCTTCCGTTCCCAGGGCGTCGCTCCGCTTTGCCCTGGGCTGGTATATCACGCCCCTTCAGGGCTAAGAAGGCGGCAGGTGTTTAGTCTATCCGAATGATATGGTGGAGCAGATCGGAGTCGAACCGCCGCCCGGCCGTTCAGCGGGGGGAAGGCTTGGTCGGGGATCCGGGCAACGCGGCCAGGGACTGTCCGCGTCGCAGAGCGGGGACCGGCGCATGGCGCTTTTGGCTGCCGCTCCCTTGACATGTCTTTACGGTGTCCTATCTTGACGCGCGGTCACAGACCGCAATTGGGGTGAAACACTGCGGAGTCCGCACGGACACAGGAGGGTACGATGCTGACCAGAGGGCTTGGGCATTCCGGAGCATTCGCGGTGCTGCTTTTCGCAGGGGAATGTTTGGCGGTCGCGTGCGCGTCGGCGGCTGACCTGCAGTCGGCGGATCCGGCGGTGCGGCGCCTGGCGGTGCTGGAAATCGCGAAGGCGAAGCCGGCGGACGCGGTCGCGCGCCTGACCGCGGTGCTGGACGACCCTAACCCCGTGGTACGGCGCACCGCTGCGCGCGGACTCCGCGAACTGGGCGTGCCGGCAACCGCGGCCCTGAGCGCGGCCTTGAGCAACTCCGACTCCGAGGTGCGCATGACCGCGTTCCTCGCCCTCAATGACCTGGGCGGGCTCGGCATGCCGCAATTGACCGTGGCCGCCGGCGACCAGGACAACGCGGCATTGCGGCTGAGCGCAGTCCAGATCCTGGCGGGAATGGCGCCGTCCAAGGAGCGCGATGCGCTGCTCGATGCGGCCACAAAGGACAGCAACGAGCAGATCCGCGGCATGGCGTCAAAGATCCTGCGCCCGTTCCCGTTCTTCCGCAAGATGGAGTCCATTCGCGACGGCGCCGATCAGATCGTCAACATCACCCAGACCATTCCGCTGCCGTTGGACGGCTGGAAGCTGAAATTCGACCCGGAGGAGAAGGGCCACGCCGACGCAGAGAAGTGGTACGCGCCGACGTTGAACGATGCGGACTGGCTCGCGGTCAGCATCGGCAAGTTCTGGGACGATTTCGGGTTCAAAGGCAAGACGGGGATCGGTTGGTACCGCGGCAAGTTCACGCTCCCGGAGAAGCCGGTGCTGAACGCGGTCGAGATGCATTTCGGTGCGGTCGATGAAACGACCTGGCTGTGGCTCAACGGCGAGTACGCCGGGCAGTACGACGTCGGCCCGTCCGGCTGGGACGTCGCGTTCCGCGTCGACGTGACGCCGTTCCTGAAGTGGGGCCAGGAGAACCAGATCGCGGTGCGCGTGCTGAACACCGCGCAGGGCGGCGGCATCTGGAAGCCGGTGAACCTGGAAGTGATCAAGCTCGGGAACTGAGGCGAAGGGGCGAGAGGTTTCAGGTTTCGGGTTTCAGGTTTCAGGGGGAGGCGGGGGCGGGAGAGGTTTCAGGTGTCCCGGCTTCGTTCAGAAACTTCGCCGTGGCACGCAGGTTTGAGGTGTCAGGGGCGGGCGGCTGCATCAGACAGATCCGACGGATCGGACCGATCGGACTTGTCCGACAGCCGCCTCGCAGCCGAAACAGTGGTTTGCAGCGGACAATAGCGATAGCGGCCCCTGCAGAATCAGGCCCGCCGCGAGGCGACCATCGGCTTGCCCTGAAGGGGCAACGTATACCAGCCCAGGGCAGAGCGATAGCGTCACCCTGGGTTCACGTGTCGACCAGTGGCAAACGGTTGCCAGCACGGGGCCAGTCAATACCGTATGTCGTGGTCCACGAGGGCATTTGAGGTCGCCCGTCTGAGGCCCAAGACGGGAAGTACAAAGGCGAACAAGGCCGCTGTTGCCGACGTGCGAGTACGCACGCGGCAAAGCGCAGGCGTTGGCCCCGACAAGACGACGGCGGCAGGAGCGGGCGGCGGTAGCGACAAAGGGCCGGCGCGATTGCGGTCGAGCGCGGTCGAGTAGTCCGATCGTCCCATGCGCCGTCGAACGCGTCTCGGTGGGACCAAGCGAAAGCGCCGACCGCAAACCAGGGCCGCCTCGGATCGTCAAACGGGCGGTAGCCGAGGCAGGCGCAGCATAACCCGGCCAACAAGGCGCTGTTGCCGACGTGCGAGTACGCACGCGGCAAAGCGCAGGCGTTGGCCCCGACAAGACGACGGCGGCAGGAGCGGGCGGCGGTAGCGACAAAGGGCCGGCGCGATTGCGGTCGAGCGCGGTCGAGTAGTCCGATCGTCCCATGCGCCGTCGAACGCGTCTCGGTGGGACCAAGCGAAAGCGCCGACCGCAAACCAGGGCCGCCTCGGATCGTCAAACGGGCGGTAGCCGAGGCAGGCGCAGCATAACCCGGCCAACAAGGCGCTGTTGCCGACGTGCGAGTACGCACGCGGCAAAGCGCCGGCGTTGGCCCCAGAGAAGCAGATGACCGCCTTCAGGAAATCACTCTTGGTTGCCGCCTCAAGTTGCGGTTGCGTGACTGCA
>MHBL01000455.1 GCA_001803235.1 Lentisphaerae bacterium RIFOXYA12_64_32 | reverse complement strand
ATCTTGCGGTTCAACGCCCGCGGGTCGGCATGCACCCGCTCCAGTCGCGCCAGCCCCAGATACACGAACAGCCCGTCATTCGACTCCGAGGTGTAAACGCTCAAGTCCGTCGTCGTGCCCTTGTCGCCGGCCAAAAGCAGTTGTAACTTCTCCATGAGCAGACCTCCGTTATCGCTTTCCATGTTTCGCAAAACCCGGAAAGATAATGGATGGTCTGCTCGTTTGCCGTGAACGGCGGCGGAACCAGCCTGGAGGGTTCGATCGTTCCAGACGCGCGACGCGGCAAAGCGACGGCCGGCACACCACTCGATCACCCGGCATGTCGTGGCTTCTTTCCTTTTAGCCGCAGTCTGGAAAGGCCACGGCGAGAGCGTCGTTGCCCTAAATGCCGTGCAACCGCAAAGGGCCGCAGCGGCAGGCATCAGGTTCGACAATCACCGCGGGGACGGAGAAGGGCCGGCGGAACGCCCAGGCCGGGAACGGCCGGCGACAGGAACCGCGCGTCCCACCTGACCGGCGATGCCAGCGTGTGGGTGAATGGTTGCGCTGCCGCAGGGTTGCCGCCGCCCGCCTTCCCGGGCGCACGCACGCCCCTACTGTGGGCATTCATGTTGCGCGCAACGGTGAGGCCTGGAACCCCTCGATTCCGCCTTTGGGGCCGACAGACCGCCTTGCGCTCTGTCGGCCCCAAAGGCGATGCCGTCCACCGTCGCCCGGCTGATTGGCCGGGCGGCGGTGGAAGAAGGCCAAAACGTCCCGGCACCTGGCACTCGGCCATCGAACGGGCGATAGTCGTGCCGTCAGCGAGCAGCCGGAAGACCTCGCATGGCAGCCAGAGAAGAACGGCGGGGGCGGAACTTCACACGCAGCGCATGACCGCCGGTGACGCCCTACTCCCACGTCAGGATGGTTTTTCCGGACCGGCCCTCGAGCATTTCGGTGTACGCCGTCTGCGCTTGCTCGTAGGGGTAGATGCCAGTGATCAGCCGCGGCACGTCCAACCCCTCGCGCCACATCTGCAGCATGCCGGGGAACCAGCCGGGATGCGACACCCAGTTGCCCATCATGGTCAGGTTGCGCTTGACGATGAGTTTCTGCGGGTCGATGCTCTGCTTTCCATGCCCTGCGCACATGATGACGCCTTCCGGCCGCGTCGCCTCGATCGCAATGTCCAGGGTCTCCTGGCGTCCGACGGCCTCGAACATTTTGTCCGGCCCCACGCCGTCCGTCATGCCCTTCAGCGTGGCCACCATCTCCGGCACGGGTGCCGGCGCCAGCGTCGCCCAGGCGCCCATCTTCATGGCCAGCTTGCGACGCGCCTCGGAGGGCTCGACGGCGATCACGTGCGCGCCCAGGAACGCCTGCACCAGAACCATTCCCAAACCGACCGGGCCGCACCCGAAAACCACCGTGATGTCGCCCCGCTTCACGCCGGCCCGGGTACTCGCACCGTAGGGAACGCCCAACCCGTCGCCGCCCAGCATGACCGTCAGCGGCCATGACAGGTCGGTGGGTTTCTTCACCATCCCGTTGGCCTTTGACGTGATGTACTGTGCGTGCGTCGCGGCGGGCGCACCGACCTGTGTGCAGAAGGTATCCTGCCCCGCCCGGCACCAGCGGCACTTGCCGCAGCCCTGCAGCGTGAAGACGACGACTTCGTCGCCCGCCTCCCACTGCGCGTGGCCATTGGGGTCGGCCACGACCCCCGCCACCTCGTGCCCGCCGTTCATGGCCTGCGGCTGCTCGGCCCGCAACCCGTGCATCTCGCTGCCGCACACGCCACTGGCCGTGACTTTGATGAGGACTTCGTTCTCCTTCGGCACCGGCGTCGGAAACTCCGCGATCTCAACCTTGCCTTTGCCCAGAATGTGCAGTGCGCGCATGGTACCCCTGTCCTTTCGTCAACCGTGGAACTTCCGCCCAAGACTCAGTGTGCCCCGCAATCCGTGGTGTCAATATGCGTGCGGGCCAGGCGCAAGGCAAGGCCGGCGGCTGGCCGGCGCTTCAGAGCCCCGGGTTGCCGATTGCGGTCGATTGCAGTCGATGGTGTCAAGGCCCTGGACAGCCCATGGTGTCCCGGCGGACTCCGCACTACACGACCACATCGGCGACGCGATTCTGGCGGCGTGCGGACTCCGCGGCAAAGACCATGAGGTGCGTCTCGAGCGTCTCGTCCGGGCCGGAGAGGATGAGCGAGCGGTCGCCGGTGTGCAGGGCGCGCACGAAGCTCTGCATGAGCCCGAAGTCACCACCGCCGTGACCGCCCAGAATCGAGGCGTCCGCCTTGGTGGTGTCGACTTTGCGGGTCTGGTCGGTGAGGAAATCGGTCACACGGATCGTCTCGCCGTCGCCGACGATCTCACCGCGCGTGCCGAAGATGCGCGTCTTGCGGTGCCCGGAGCCGGTGAACGCGGTCATGGTGAACGCCGCGGTAGCGCCGCCCTCGAACAGCAGGTTCACGACCTGGTGGTCGACCACGTCGTTGTCGCAGGCATAGACGCAGCGGCCGTACGGGCCGGTGCGCAACGCCTCGGTGACGGTCTGTTCGCTGACCACGGGTGTGAGCACGTCGACCGGCCACCCGTTATGGCCTTTGGCAACGCGGCCGAGGTAGATCTTCTTCGCCGAGTAGGGGCAGCTCGCGTCGACGCCGCAGTCCAGGCAGCGGTCGGCCGCACCGGCGGGCTTCTGTTCCTTGCGGAAATGCTTGAGGTTGCCGAACGACGTGACCTTGCGGCACGGCTTGCCGACCATGTAGCGCAGCCAGTCCAGGTCGTGGCAGGACTTGGCCAGGAGCATGGGTGAGGACTCGGCTTCGTTGCGCCAGTTGCCGCGCACGAACGAGTGCGCCTGGTGCCAGTACCCGACCGGCTCGAGGTGCTGAATGCTGACCACCTCGCCGACGGCCTTGGCGTCCAGCAGCGCCTTTAGCTCGTGCGTGTACTTGGTGTAGCGCATGACGTGGCAGACGGCGAACAGCACGTCGGCCTTCTTGACCGCAGCCACAATGCGGCGGCAGTCGGTCTCGTTCGGCGCCATGGGTTTCTCGAGCAGCATGTGGTAGCCCTTGGCGGCAAACGCCACGGCGGGGTCCGCGTGCATGGCGTCCTGGGTGCAGATCAGGACCGCATCGGCGAAGCGCTCGCGCGCCGCGGCATCGCGCCAGTCCTTGAACACGTTCTCCTTCGGAATCGTGTGCGTCTGGACGAGCCGTTCACGGTAGACATCGCGCGGTTCGGCGACGCCCACGACGGTCGCTTCCTGCGGGAACTCCGTGGCGTACCGGGCATACCCGGCCCCGCGCCCACCCGCGCCGATCACCAGCAATGAAACCGGCTTGCTCATGAAATGCGAACCTCCATATGTTGACGTTGTGCGTGCCGTCAGTGAAAGCGGATAACGTAGCCTGCGCGCGGTGGGTGTCGAGGCGACGGGCGGGGGCGTTCACCCCGCGCTGAGCACCTTGTAGAGTGTCACGCGATTGGCGAGGCGGGCGAGACGCAGGTTGATCAGGATCTGTTGTCCGATGTAGAGGGAGCGGTGTGCATCGAGGACGCCGAGGTAGCTGTCCAAGCCCTTGGTGTAGCGCGTATTGGCCAGGCGGTACGCCTCCTCCAGGGTGTTGACCAAGGCCTGCTGCGCGGCGACCTGCTGGTCCACCGTGCTGCGCACGGCCAGCGCATCCGCGACGTCCCTGAACGCCGCCTGGATCGCCCTCTCGTACTCGGTCACGGCGAGCTCGCGCTGTACCTTGACGACCTTGAGCGCGGACCAGGTGCGGAGGTCGAAAATGGGCATGACGACCTGCGGTGCGTACGTCCAGGCGCCAGAGCCGGAGGCGAACAGGCCGGACAGCTCGCTGCTGGCCGTGCCGACACTGCTGGTCAGAGCGACGCGGGGGAAGAGGGCGGCCCGGGCTGCGCCGATGTTGGCGTTGGCGGCCTTGAGCCGGCTCTCGGCCTGGAGAACATCCGGTCGCCGCAGGAGCACTTCGGACGGCAGTCCTGGCGCGACGTCCGCGGGCGGGGTGACGCTGGCCAGGTCGGCGGGCAACAGCTCGCGCGGCACGGGCGTGCCCGCCAGGAGGTCCAGCGCGTTCACGTCCTGCGCCACCATCTGCGTGTAGCGGGCGATGTCTCTGCGCGCCGCCTCCACTTGCGTCCGGGCCCGGCACACGTCCAGTTGCGTCGCGACGCCGACCTCGAACTGCCGTTGGACCAGGTCGCTGGTGGCGGTCTGTGCCTGCAGGGTCGCTTCGACCAGGGCCAGGTTCTCCCGGTCCGCGGCCAGGCTCAGGTAGGCATTGGCGACCGAGGCGATGACCAGGAGCTGCGCGCCGCGGCGTGCCTGCTCCGTGGCTAGGTATTCCGCCAACGCCCGATCGCTCAGACTGCGGACGCGGCCGAAGAAGTCGATCTCCCACGACGCCAGGCCGAGATTGGCATCAAAGCGCTCCGTCGTCTCTCGCTTGCCGCTGCCCGATACGTCGGCCGGCATCCGCTGTCGGCTGCCGGTGCCGACCGCGTTGAACGTGGGCAGAAGTTCCGCGCGCTGGACGCCGTAGAGCGCCCGGGCCCGTTCCACGTTCAGGGCGGCCAGCCGCAGGTCGCGGTTGTTTGTCAGGGCCGTGTCGACGACCTGCTGCAGCCTCTCGTCGGCAAGCAGTTGCCGCCAGTCCAGGTCCTGGGCCTGCGGGGCGTCGGCCGCGGTCGGGCGCTCGGCGTCGGTGGCGCTGGCCGGCCAGGCCGTCGGCACCGGCGCCTGCGGCCGGACGTACTTGGGGGCCAGGCTGCAGCCGTTCAGCACGGCGAGGACGGCGATCAGTATGAGAGCGACGGGGCGGTTCGTCATGCGTGGTCTCCGGAGCCAGCGGTCTCAGGTGCCGGGGCTGCGTGCCGGCGGCGGCGCTTGCCGAAGGCGTTCTCGATCAGCACATAGAACAGCGGCGCGAACAGCGTGACCAGGAACGTGGACGTCACGACGCCGCCCAGCACCGCGGTGCCGATGGCCTTCTGCGCCCCCGCCCCCGCACCGCTGGCGAACGCCAGGGGCATGACACCGAACCCGAACGCCAGCGACGTCATGAGGATGGGGCGCAGCCGCAGCTTCGCGCCTTCCAGCGTCGCCTCGGTCAGTCCCTTTCCCTCTTCGACTCGGGCCTTGGCGAACTGGACGATCAGGATGGCGTTCTTGGTGGTCAGGCCGAGCGTAGCCAGCAGCCCGATCTGGAAGTAGACGTCGTTGGGCAGGCCGCGGAGGGACGACGCGACCACGCCGCCGATGACGCCCAGCGGCAGGGCGAGCAGGATCGAAATGGGGATGGGCCAGCTCTCGTACAGGGCCGCCAGGCAGAGGAAGATGACCAGGATCGAGAACGCGTACAGGGGCGCCGCCTGCGCGCCGGCCTGCCGTTCCTGGTAGGAGAGCCCGGTCCAGTCGAACCCGAGCCCCTGCGGCAGCTTGCGAACAAATCCTTCCATGGCCTGCATGGCCTCGCCGGAACTCCGCCCCGGCGCCGACTCACCCACGATGTTCAGGGAGGGGAAGCCGTTGAAACGCTCCAGCTTCGGCGACCCGGACGTCCAGTGTCCGGACGCGAACGAGGAGAACGGGACCATCTTGCCCGCGTAGTTGCGCACGTACAGCTTCTCCAGGTCCTTGGGCAGCATGCGGTACGGGGAATCGGCTTGGACGTACACGCGTTTCACGCGCCCGCCCTGGATGAAGTCGTTGACGTACGCGCTGCCGAACGCGGCCGAGATGGTGTGGTGGATCGAGGCGATGGGCACTCCCAGCGCGCCGGCCTTGTCCCAGTCGACGTCAACCCGGTACTCGGGTACGTCTTCCAGGCCGTTGGGCCGGACCTTGGTCAGGGCCGGGTCCTGCGCCGCCATGCCGAGGAGTTGGTTGCGGGCGGCCATCAGGTTGGCGTGGCCCAACCCGCCCCGGTCGAGCAACTGGAAATCAAACCCTTTGGCCATACCCAGCTCGATGACGGCCGGCGGCGGAAAGGCGAACACCATGGCGCTGCGGATCTGGGCAAAGGCGCCCATGGCCCGGCCGGCTACCGCGGTGACTTTCTGGTCGGGGCGGCCGCGCAGTTTCCAATCCTTGAGTTTGATGAAGCCCAGGCCCGCGTTCTGCCCCCGGCCCGAGAAATTCACGCCGGAGATGACCATGCAGGATTCCACGGTGTCTTTCTCGTGGTTAAAGAAATGCTCCCGGACTCCGCTCATCACCTTCTTGGTCTGCTCCAGGGTCGAGTTGGCCGGGAGCATGGCCTGGACCAGGAGGATGCCCTGGTCTTCGTCCGGCAGATAGGCGGTGGGCATGCGCCGGAAGAGGAACCCCATCGCCACGACGATCAGGAGGAAGGCCACAACGTAGCGGAGCTTGGCGGCGAGGGAATGGCCGACCCGCCGCAGGTACCACTCCCTGGCCAGGAAGAAGACGCGGTCGAATCCGCGGAAGAACGACCGCAGGAACCAGACGCCGCCCTCGGCCGGCTGGTGTCCCTTGGGCACCGGCTTGAGCAGTGAGGCGCACAGGACCGGCGTCAGGACCAGGGCCACCACGACCGAGAGGAGCATGGCGGCGATAATGGTGACGGAGAATTGGCGGTAGATGACGCCGGTGGATCCGGCGAAAAACGCCATGGGCCCGAAGACGGCGGAGAGCACCAGCCCGATGCCGATCAGCGCACTGGTGATCTGGTCCATGGACTTGCGCGTGGCCTCCAGGGGCGGGAGTCCTTCCTCGCTCATGATCCGCTCCACGTTCTCCACCACCACAATGGCATCGTCGACCAGCAGGCCGATGGCCAGGACCATGGCGAACATGGTCAGCATGTTGATGGTGAACCCGAACAGCCCCAGGACCGCAAACGTGCCCAGAATCACCACCGGCACCGCAATGGTCGGGATCAGCGTCGCCCGCATGTTGCCCATGAACAGGTACATCACCAGGAACACGAGCAGGATCGCTTCGAACAGGGTCTTGACGACTTCACGAATCGCGACTCGGACAAACGGCGTGGTGTCGTACGGGTAGATGACTTTCACGCCGGCGGGGAAGAAGTGGCTCATCTCCTCCAGCTTGGCCCTGACGTTGTCGGCGGTCTGCAGGGCATTGGCGCCGGCCGCCTGCCGGATCGCCATCGCCGAGGCCGGTCTGCCGTTGAAGTGGGCGTCGATGTCGTAGGACTCGGTCCCGAGTTCCGTCCGCCCGACGTTGCTGACCCGCACGACAGACCCGTCCGGGTTCGTGCGCAGGGGGATGTCGGCGAACTCTTCGGGGGTCTTCAGCAGGCTCTGGACGACGATGGACGCGTTCAGGCGCTGGCCCTCGACCGCTGGCGCGCCGCCGAACTGCCCGGCGGACACCTCCACGTTGTAGGCCCGCAGCGCCGTGATCACGTCCTGAATCGTCATCCCGTATTCGGCCAGCCGGTCGGGGTTCAGCCACACGCGCATGGCGTACTGGCTGCCGAACACTTCGACCTCGCCGACCCCGGGCACGCGCGCAAGCACCTTTTCCAGGTTGGACTGGGCGTAGTCGCGCAGGTCGTTCCCGTCCATGCTCCCGTCCTCGGAGACCAGGCCCACGATCAGGAGGTAATTCCGGGTGGACTTGGCCACCTTGACGCCTGAAAGCTGGACCACCTGCGGCAGGTTGGCCATGGCGAGCTGGAGCTTGTTCTGCACCTGGGCCCAGGCCAGGTCCGGATCGGTCCCGGGCGCAAAGGTCAGCTCGACGCGCGCCGAGCCGGACGAATCGCTGCTGGCGGACAGGTACAGCATCTTCTCGAAGCCGGTCATCTTCTGCTCGATGATCTGTGTGACGCTGTTCTCCACCGTCTCCGCCGAGGCCCCGGGGTAGAACGCGGTGATGGCGATGGACGGGGGCGCGATGGGCGGGTACTGCGAGATGGGCAGCTTGTAGATGGCCAGGCACCCCGCCACCATCAGGATGATGGCGATGACCCAGGCAAAGACCGGGCGGGTCAGGAAGAATCTCGAGAGCATCGCGTGCCTCCGTCAGTTCGATGTCGGTGCCGGTTGGGCCGTGGCGGTCGGCGTCGCGCCCGGTGCCCCGGCGTCGGCAGACGGAACCTCTTTGACCGCGGTGCCGGGGCGCACTTTCTGCATGCCCTCCACGATGACGCGGTCACCGGCCGCGAGGCCAGAGGACACGAGCCACTTGTCGCCAATGGCCCGGTCCAGCACGAGCTGCCGTTGCTCTACCTTGCCGGCGGCATCCACGAGCAGGGCCAACGGGTTCCCCTTCGGATCGCGGGAGACCGCCTGCTGCGGAATCAGGATGGCCCGATCGTTGACGCCTTCGCTCACCACCGCCCGGACAAACATGCCCGGCAGAAGAACCCCGTTCGGATTCGGGACCACCATTCGCAGCGTGAACGAGGCGGTGGTCGGGTCAACGGTGACGTCGGAAAACTTGAGAATGCCCTCCTCCGGATACGGTGTGCCGTCTTCCAGGAGCAGCCGGACCTTGGTCTGGTTCGCGTCGTCGCGCTCCACGCGCCCGCTCGCCAGGTTCTGCTTCAGGCGCAGCAGGCTGGCGCTGGACTGGGGCGCGTCCACGTAGACGGGGTCGAGCTGCTGGATGGTGGTGAACGGCATCGGCTGGTAGGCTGTGGCCAATGCGCCGATGGTCACCGACGATCTGCCGATGCGGCCCGAAATCGGCGCGGTGATCCGCGTGTACGCCAGGTTGATGCGGGATACCTGCAGCGCCGCCTCGGCCTGCTGAATGGCCGCCTCGGCCGCCGCCACCGCGGCACGGTCGCTCTCCACCTGTGCTTCGGCGACCCGCAGCCCGGCCTCCGCCACGTCGGCCTCCGTCACCGCCTGGTCGCGCTGGCTGGCCGACACGGCACCGTCTTTGACCAAGTCCTCGAAACGCTGCCGGTTTGCCCGGGTCAGGCCCAGGGCCGCTTGCTGCCGTGTCACGCCCGCCAGGCCCGCGCCCAGCGCGGCCCGTGCTCGGTCCGCCGCCTTCTGCGCCGCAACCACGCTTGCGGCGGAACTGTCGGCGGCCGCCTTGAAGAGCGAGGGATCGATCTGGTACAGCACATCCCCCGCCTTGACATCGGAGCCTTCGTTGAACTGACGCTCCTGGATGATGCCGCTGATCTGGGGCCGCACTTCCGCCACCAGGAAGGCCGAGACACGCCCCGGCAGCTCGGACGTCAGCACCACACGCTCGGGTTGCGCTACAACCACCGCCACCTCGGGCGTGCCGCCCGTCACTGGCCCGCCTGCGGGCTTCGATTTGCCGCACCCGGTCAGGGCCAGGCCGGCAACCAGTGCGCCGGCGACAAGGCGCCCGGTTCCGTGCAACCAGGACGCCCGGTCTCCTGCAATGTCTCTGCGCCTCAGCGTATTCGCCATGGGAGTTGTCCTCTCGGAAGCGACAGGTCCTGATGTCTGGATCCTCAACGCGGGGCAGGTGGCACACGTGCGCCGGCCGTTGTCTGCCCGGGACCGGAAACCGCCGTGGCGGTCCGTACGGCGGCACTACGCCTCGATGACCATGCCGTCGTAGCCGACGGCCATGCCGTGCGGGCGAAAGAACTCGCAGAGTTCCTCGTGCAGCGTCAAGCCGTTGTGCGAGAAATGGTTAACAATAACTTGTGCACCGGGTTTCAAGACCCCGAGTTCCGCGAGTCGGTCCCGCACGGCCACGGTGGCCAGGGCGCCCAGGTGTCCACGCCGTTCTTCCGGCGCCCGGTGCACGTAGGTACAGTCGAGCAGGACCACATCCAGCTTGAACTGACGGACCTGCTCCCAGGTCGGATCGGCCCACCAACCGGTGTCGTTGCCGATCAGCGCCGCCTTGCCGTCTTCCTCGATCACGTAGTTCATGGCCTGTTCCTGCGCGTCGCCGTGACTGGCGGCCAGCGCGGTCACCTTGAGGCTGCCGGCGTTTACGGTCCGGCCGGGGAGCATCACTTCCTCGTGTACCTTCAGGTCTTCGAGCAGCCTGATGTCCTTGAAGAACGCCGGGAAGAACCCCGACCCCTCGGCGCGCAGCCGTTCGTACGACTTGGGATTGGCGTAGAGGGTCAGCGGCCGCGTCACGACACTGAACCCCTTGCGGCGCCAGAACAGTTCGACCGGCGCGAAGTGGTCCTGGTGACTGTGGGTGACGAAGATCTGGCGGATTTCCGCCAGGTCGATGCC
Organism: Lentisphaerae bacterium RIFOXYA12_64_32; assembly: GCA_001803235.1. GTDB lineage: Bacteria > Verrucomicrobiota > Lentisphaeria > Oligosphaerales > YB12-FULL-65-16 > YB12-FULL-65-16. Next base: position 576 of record MHBL01000455.1, on the reverse strand, counting down.
GAACTGCAGGCTCTGCGAGCAGATGTCGGGGCCGAAGTCGACCAATGTGTCGCGGTTGATCCAGTAGGCGGTGCGGCGCCGAATGTTGCGGCCGCCACGCCGGCGCGCTTCGGCGCACGCCGCGCACTCGCAGAACAGGGCGGGCCACGCCTCCGCCGCCGCGGAACCGAGAATGGTCAGTTTCATATCGAATGCACTTCTCCCCAAACCGTGAACACCGCCCGCGACTTCCTATTGCCGGGCGCCGATAGTTTACACGGGCAAGCGTCGGTCGGCAACGAGCCCGGTCCGGAGGGCGACCAAAGCCCCCAAGGTTCTACGGTCGTGCGTTTCCGTCGCACTTGGCAAACGCGTTGGTATCGCGGCGAATCGTGGCCCTCGGCAGCGGCCCGCGGGGTGCGGCCAGAAGCCGTTGTCGGCGTAATGCGTCAGCGCCCCCCGGCCGGCGGACCGGCCGATCATAGGTTGGTGTTACTCGCGCCGGTTCGCGCCGCCGCGGGTCTTGCGCCCCGCCCGGACGAGCCGGGCGGCGGCGCGGAGTGACACGCGAGTAACATGGGAGTCGCGGGTGGACGG
>MHBL01000454.1 GCA_001803235.1 Lentisphaerae bacterium RIFOXYA12_64_32 | reverse complement strand
CCAGTTTCAGCTTGGTATGACCGGGCGGGCCGGCGCCCGGGGGGGGCTGACGCATTACGAGTGACGAGTGTCGGGAGACGGGCGGGAAGGCCGTTGCGCGAGGACGGCATTCGGCGCCCCTCGCCCCCGCTTCCGGGTCCGCCCACCGCCTCAGATCTTCGGCGGGCCGCCGGTGACGAAGTAGTAGACGACACCAATGAGCATGGGCACGAAGCTGCCCATCATCGACCCGGCAATCAGGCCGATCATCAGCGGCTTGAGCGTGTGATAGAGCCGGCCGCCACCGTACTTGGTCACCCCCGTCTTGATCAGCCACCCCAGCCCGTACGAAAACGACATCAACATGCCCTGGTAGCCGCCGAGGAACAGGAACATCACGGGGTGCAGCGGCCACTTCGCGAATCGCAGCCGCCCGATCCCGACCGCCAGCGCCAGCAGGGCGGTGATCGCGAACGCGGTCAGGTGCCCGACACTCGGCTGCACGTGACGCAGCCGCCCCAGCCCCCTCACGGAGGAGGCCGTCTCCAGCATGCCCTGCGCCTTGAGCTTGTTGACGATCTCCATGCCGTTCTCGAACGAGTAGCGCGACGACGAGCGCGGCCAACTCGCGGACGGGCTGCCCAAGTCGTACTGCCAGTAGATGGTGGCCGGGACCGCCACCACCAGCGTGATCAGGATCACCGCGGTGCCCCAGCGCACGGTGCTCGCCAACCGGACCTGCGACAGGTCCGCCACCTTCAGCGCCTGAGCGATGAACGGCATCGGGCACCAGCCGGGCGCGGCCGCAAACATGGTGCACACCAGGAACAGGGTCACCAGCGTCGACGGCCCGAGCGCCTGCGCGCCGAACATGCCCCAAAGCATGATCCCGGGGTAAACAAACGTGCCGACGTGGAATGCCCCGGTCTCGGCAATGCTGCGGCTGACCACGATGTGAATCATCAGCAGGAAGAAGGTGTAGATCAGCGCCAGGTACCAGTCGATGCCAACCAGGGTGAGCTGCGCCATGAACAGCAGCACACCGGCCAGGAACAGGCGCATGCCCAGCACGGCGTAGTCGGGCACTTCGTCTTGGACCCGGCCGAGTCCCAGACTGCGCCGGAACACGCTGCCGTAGTAACGCCGCCCGGTGAACAGAACCATGGCCAGGATCCCGAAATAGCCGCCGGCGAAGATGAACGGTTCGACGGTCAGCGCCATCATCTTGCCGCTGCGCAGTTCGATGCCGTAGCCGGCGAAGATCCCGGCGATCAGACAGTAGATGTACGGGCCGACGAACATCGACACCGACACGTCGGACCCGATCAGGTACGCCAGCCCAACCACCGGCAGGATGATCTGCGGGTAGAACATGAGCGACGCCTTGCCCTTGACCAACAGCGGAAACAGGTCCATCAACGGCGCGAAGTTCAGGCTCAACGGGATCGGGATCAGAATCTGCGGCCACCAGCGGCAGGCGTAGTTGTTCATCAGAATGACAAACGCGATACCGAACCCGATCCAGAACAGGCGATTGACGAAGATCGAGTTCTGCCGGCCGTCCTCCGTGGGCAGCAGCGCGTGGGCGAACATGGGAATGGGGTACGGGATCTGCTCGTGCTCGCTCCACTGCCGGTGAAACACCGCCGCCAGTCCGCCCACGGCCACGAACAGCGCCACAATCAGCGGCATCCAGAACCACAGCGTGCGCGTCCACGCAGACCACGGCACGTCGCTCAGGCGGATGTGCTGGTCGCCTTGTGCCAGCCCGGTCACGAATCCATCCAGCGCCACACTCTCGTTCTGGCTCACGTCGGCGAGCATCTGCTTCGGGACCAGTTCGGTGATGTGCGCGTCCTTCCAGCCAGGCGTGATGCGCGCGTCGTGATGCGGCATCATGACAGCGGGCGGCAGCATCTGCGCCAACCCCCAGCCGGGAATGCCGCAGGCGAACAGGAACAGGGCCAGGATCACCGCCACTTCGCTGCCGCGCAGGGAACCGCCGCTGCCCATGCGGCGCAGCAGCGGGTTGATGCAGACCAGGAACACCACCAACCCGCCGTAGGCCACGACCGGCATCAGTGATGAAACGGTCATCCCAGCGCGAATCTCGGTGTCGCAGAAGTAGCAGAACGCCGCCAGCGCAATCGCCGAGATCAGCCCGAGAAAAACGCCGCGAAAGGTCATGAGAGATCCTTTGCCCACGAGGGTCCCGCACGCGCAACCCGATCCGTCAAATCGTTCGAATCCGTCCGATCAGGCCGTCCGGGTCGACCACCGCTCTCCATTCTGCCCACCTATCCCAACGGCAGGGCAACCGCCGCAGCCGTGTCGATCGAGCGGTACGCCGCTTCGGCAATCTCGACCGCGGCGCGACCCTCCGCGCCGGGCACCGGAATCGGCACTCCCTCGCGCAACGCCGCGAAGAACCCGCGCAGTTCCGCCTTGACCGGGTTCTCGACCTGGATCTCCGCCGCCGGGATGAACTTCGTCTCCTTCTCCGTCTTGACGTGAATGCCCGCGCCCTCACCCCAGATGACCGGAAACTCGATGCCGCCCTGGTCGCCGTCGACGCGGCCGCCGAACGACGGGATCACACTGACCGCACCCGAGTGCAGCGCTCCCATAGCACCGCTCTTGAACGCCATCGACACCACGGTGGCGTCTGGGAAGTCCAGCGTCGAATGTGGATGCCGGACCCCAACCGCCATCACCGTCCTGACATCGCCGCAGACCGTGCGCATGAAGTCGATCTCGTGCGCGTTAATCTCCATCAGGTTGCCGCCGCTCTCTTTTCGCCGCGTGCGCCAGCTTGTGCCCCAAGACGTTCCGAACCCGCCCCAGATCCGGCGCACGATCATGCACAGCGGCGCGCCGATCACACCGCTCTTCACCAGCTCGCGCACCCGGGCCGGAATGCCGTGGTAACGCAGCACCTGACCGATCATCAGTTTCACGTTGCGCTGCTCGCAGTGCCGAATCATGGCGTCGCAGTCCGCGACGTTCGTCGACATCGGCTTCTCGCAGAACACGTGGACCCCGGCATCTGCCAGCGCTTCGACCATCTCGCGGTGCAGGAACGGCGGCGATGCGACAATCGCCGCGTCCAGCCGCACGTTGCGGATCATCTCGCGGTAGTCCTTGAACGGCTTGCCGCCGATGCTGTTACAGAAGTCACCGAGGACCTTCTCGCCGACGTCGCTGGCCGCCTCCAGCCGCACAAACTCAAACTCCTTGGCCGCCTTCGCCAGCCCCTGGCCCATCGGCCCGCACCCGATCACGCCAATGCGTACCGTATCCATGCGTCTCTCCTCTCTGCTGCCAACCTGCTCCCCGCCGCCATCTCCATCGCAACTGTCGCCAGGGTCGCAACCACCGCCGTGGCGACCGAGGAATATCGACGCCAGAACCGCACTCGTCAATCCGGCGGGACCAACCGCGGTAATGCGTCAGCACCCCCCGGACGGGGACCGCCCGATCATACCCTGCGGGTTACTGACCGGTTCGCGCCGCCACGGGCCTTGTGCCCGTGGGGCGTCGATTGGGAAAAGGGGGGGCGGTTGGCGCCCCCCCTTTTTCCCAATCGACGCCCCGCCCGGACGAGCCGGGCGGCGGCGGGGAATGGCCCGTCAGTAACATGGGAGTCGCGGGTGGAGGGTTGGGGGTGGCTGCCCAAAGTGGCGGGACCGGC
>MHBL01000453.1 GCA_001803235.1 Lentisphaerae bacterium RIFOXYA12_64_32 | reverse complement strand
CACTTTAGGCGTCAGCCCAGGTCAAACGTCGACCTTATCTCCACCCGCAACTGACGCATTGCTTGTCGGCGGGCCCCGGATTCGATTAACGTCCGGAAAGAGGTATTGTAACAGAGAGGCGGGGTGGCGAGGCCGTAGGGCACGCCACGCGTGACGTGCGAAAGAAAGGACTTGAGGTATGAAGACGATCAGGCTGGCGGTGGTTGGATTGTTGGGGGCGGTGGCCATGCTGACCCTCTCCGGATGCGCCATGATGGACAGCATGTACCAGGGCACGACCAAGATGGTCCACCCGAGCAAGATGCAGCTGAAGAGCGACGTCAAGTGGATGAAACCGCAGCCGCCGTTGCGCGAGGTCAGCGGCAATGACATGTCGGTGTATCTGCGGTTGCGCAACACCTCGGCGAGTCCGGCGCCGGTGGATGTGCTTCAGGCGAAGGTGCGCACGGGCCTGCAGGCGGCCGGGTATCGAGTGGTGGACGACAAGGACCAGGCGCACTTCTCCATGAATGTCGACGTGCGGGCTTACGGCGAGAACGAGAACGTTGATTACGGCGCCGGCGTACTGGCCGGCGCGGTCATCGGCGGCGTGGGCGGCGCGGTGGCCGGGCATGCGATCCGCCAAACCGGGACGTCGACCGGGTTGGGTGCGGCTGCCGGCGCAGCCGTGGTTGGCGGGGCGGCGGCGATCCTGGCAAACCGCAATCCGATGGTCGAGATCGATCTGGTGGTCGACCTGCGCATTGGCGAACGCATTCAGGGCGGAGCGCAGACCACCCGCCAAACGGAGGGGAACCAGACGGTCAACCAGGTTCAGAGCGCCACCGTTGCCGGGGGGCACGAAGGCGGTGCCAGCAAGGGTGGTTCCAGCGAGCGCCAGCAGGTGGAGGTGCGCGAAGATTTCCTCTACCACGAGAACCGACTCGTCGCGCATGCCGTCAAGATGCGCCTGACCCCCGAGGAAGCCTTGCCGGTCCTGACAGACAAGATGTCGGCCGCCCTCAGCAGCGTGTTGCCGTGATCTGGTGACAGGTTTCAGGTGTCGGGTTTCAGGTTTTCAGAGTTCAGGAGCCATCAGGCGCCGGTGCTTCCGCCCTGAACCCTGAACACCTTTGATACACGCGACCCCGCCTATCGTTGCAGAAGAGGAGGGATTTGCACGTGGCCATTCAACGCTTGACCGTCCACGCCGGGCCGCATGATCGGGAGAACTGCCCTGTCCGGGTGAGCCTGAAGCCGGAGCAAGCCGACGCGGGGTTGCTGGCCCTGCGCGACGCGACCACCGGGATTCTTCTTCCGTGCCAGACCGTCCCGGGGGCGCAACCGGACGAGATGGAGCTTCACTTCATCCTTCCGACATTGCGGGCGGGTGCCGCCCTGACCCTGGTTCCGGAAGCGCGTCCGGCGCTGTGCGGCGATCGAGTGATCCTCACGGACGTGCCGGGAGAGAAGGTCGATGTCAGTGTCGACGGGGAGCCGTTCACTTCGTACGTCTATGCGGAGCGGTTTGTTCGACCATTCCTGCTCCCGATTCGCGGTCCGTTCGGCGACAGTGTCACCCGTTCCTACCCGGTGGTGCCGGACCTGCCCGGCGAGAAACAGGACCACCCGCACCACAAGTCGGTGTGGACGGCCTGGGGCGACGTAAACGGCGTTGATCACTGGAGCGAGATCAAGGGCCACGGCTGGATCGCGCACCGCCGTTTCACGCGGCTGGACAGCGGCTCGGCCTGCGCCACCCTGACGGCGGTCAACGACTGGCTCACCCCGGACCGCGGCGCCCGGCAACTGGAAGAGGAGCGCACGGTCCGATTCTACGCGCTGCCTGCCGCCGGCCGGGCCGTGGACTTCACCATCCGGTTCCGGTTCACGGATGGCGACGTCCGTTTCGGCGACACGAAAGAGGGTGGAATCCTGTCCGTGCGCGTGGCGAGCAGCATGGATGCGTCCGGCGACGGCGTCATTCAGAACAGTTTCGGTGGCACCAATGAGGGGGAGACATGGGGCAAACGGGCGCACTGGTGCGACTACTACGGTCCGGTCAACGGCAAGCGGGTGGGCATCGGCATTTTCGATCACCCTGAGAACGTGCGCTACCCGGTCTACTGGCACGTCCGGAATTACGGTCTGATGACGGCCAACCCGTTCGGGCTGTCCCACTTCAGAGGCGACAAGAAGTGGGACGGGACCAAGACGTTCGCGGCGGGCTCCGAACTGACGTTCCGGTACCGGCTTTACATTCACGCGGACGGCACGGATAAGGCGGGAGTGGCCGGGAAGTACCATGATTTCGTGAATCCGCCTCAGGTCAAGGTCGAGGGTTGATTTGTGATGCGTCAGCTAAGGGCCTGCGCAAGAATAACTTGGCAGTTTGGCGTGGTGGCAGGCCGTCAGATTCTAGGAACGAGGCCTGAGCATATTGAAATATGTGATGGCCGAAGTGACGACGAAGATGACGGCCTGCCGCCACGCCCCGTAGGGCGGCCAGCTCTCTTGGTCGTTTTCGGCGTTACTCGGTCGTTACATAGGTCACTATGCGCCTCCCTCGTGCCTTGAAACCGGCTCAAGATAGCTAGCCGCAAACTGTCAAGTTATTCTTGCGCGGGCCCCAAGGGTGGAGCACAGACCCCTGCCACCTCGTGTGGCAGGTGAACGGGTTCATTGGCTACT
>MHBL01000452.1 GCA_001803235.1 Lentisphaerae bacterium RIFOXYA12_64_32 | reverse complement strand
GTGGCACAAGGCCACGGGAGTCTCACGCATGGGCCAGCACGCAGTCGTTCCACCCGCGACGGACGCATTACGGTTGATTCGGGGCGCCGCGATTGCGATTTGGCGTCTTCCCGTGTACATTGTTATTCGTTCCGGGACACGTCGCGCCGTCGGACATCTGGCCGACTTCAGTCCCGAGCCGCAACGTTGGCGGCAGGTTGGATCCATGGCGGCGGGACGACGCGGGAAACGCGGGTTGGAGCGGGAGGTCTAAGGTCGGGGGAACGGACCGTTTGCAGGGCAGGGCCCCGCAGCGTCCGACACAGCAGTTTTCGCATCAGCACTGGTTGGAGTCTGTGAGACACGAGGAGTCGACTCACTCAACGCCTGTACGCGTCTTCTTCCTGGGGTCTGGACGGCTTGCGGTTCCGGTTCTGGAAACGCTGCTGACCGATTCCAGGTTGATGCTTGCAGGTATCGGGACTCAGCCTGACCGGCCAGCCGGTCGTCGCCAGCATCTTCTGGCGACGCCGGTGGGGCAGTTTGCCCAGGCGCGTGGCTTGGCGGTCACCAAGCCGGATTCGGTGAACACACCTGCGTTTCTCGATCCCTTGCGCGAGTTGACCCCCGACCTGATCGTCGTTGTTTCCTTTGGCCAGATCCTCAAGCACGAGCTGCTGCACCTGTCCGACTTCGGCTGCCTGAACGTCCACGCCTCCCTCCTGCCTCGACACCGCGGTGCGTCTCCGGTCAACGCCGTGATCCTGGCCGGCGACACCGAAACGGGTGTGTCTTTCATGCGTATGGATGCGGGCCTGGACACTGGGCCTGTCTACCGTGTCCTGCAGCTACCGCTCACGGGAGCGGAGACGGCGCCCGAACTCGAGGAGCGGCTGGCTCGGCTTGCCGCGGAGCACATCGGCGCCTGCGTCTGGGATGTCTGCCGTGGCGGCCTGCAGCCGGTCGCCCAGGCGCCGGACGGGGCAACCTGCGCCAAGAAGCTGAAGAAGGAAGATGGCGTTCTGGACTGGTGCCAGCCGGCGCACGTCCTCGAGCGCCGCGTGCGGGGGCTGCAGCCCTGGCCGCGGGCCTTCATTCGGGTCCCGACCGGGAACGCGGTTCGGCGCGTCCAGATCGTGCGTGCCGGCGTCGCGGACGTGGTCGGGCCGGTTGTGGTGCCGGGAACGGTTCTCGAGGCTGGCAAGACCGGTTGGGTGGTTGGCTGCGGTTCGGGCGCGCTGCGGCTGCTGCGCGTGGTTCCCGAGGGGCGGCACGAAATGGATGCGGCTGAATTCCTGCGCGGCTGTCCGGTGCCGGCGGGTACGAATCTGGCCATGGCGCATGTGAATGGAGACGGTGCTACCGAGATAAAATGAAGCACATTCTGATCAACACCGAAGGCCTGGAGACCCGCGTGGCGCTCGTCGAGAACGGCGTCCTGCAGGAGTTCTTCGTTGAGCGCAAGGGGACCAGCCACATGGCTGGCTCGGTCTTCAAGGGCCGGATTCGGAACCTTGAGCCCTCGCTGCAGGCGGCGTTCGTTGACATCGGCGCGGAGCGCAACGCGTTTCTGCACTACTGGGACATGTTGCCGGCCTCGAAGGACGTGCTGGAAGGCGATGACGATTCTGAGGAAGCGGAAGAGCAAGAGCGTTCCGAGGCGCCCGCCGCGGCGCCGGAGCCGACGGAGCCTGCCAAGCAGCGGAAGGCCGGCCTGTGGGACTCGCTGCGCCAGAGATTTTTCCCGTCGCCGGAGTCGGAGCGCCAAGTGGCGGGTCACGAGGAGCCGAGACCTGCCCGCCGCCCGCCGCCGCGGCGGCGGCAGCAGCAGCGGCGCCCCCAGGTCCGGGTGGATGATATTCCCAAGCTGTTCAAGCCGGACTCCCAAGTCCTGGTGCAGGTGACCAAGGGGCCGATCGGGTCCAAGGGCGCGCGGGTGACCACGAACCTGAGCATCCCCGGCCGCTACCTGGTCCTGTTGCCGAACTCCTCGCACGTGGGCGTGTCGAAACGCGTCGACGACCGTGACGAACGTGACCGGCTCCGGCAGGTCCTGCGGCAACTGCCGCTCCCTCCCGGCATGGGCTTGATCTGCCGTACCGTCGGTGCCGGCAAGGATGAGAAGCTCTTCCAGCGCGACTTGGATATGCTGCTGGGAATCTGGTCGGACATCGAGAAGCAGAACGGGACCCGGACTGCGCCCTACTGCGCCTACCAGGAACCGGACTTGGTCGGTCGGTCTGTCCGTGACTACCTGACGGAAGACATCGACGAGATCGTGGCCGACTCCAAGGAGGCCTGTGACTTGGCCCAGCAGATGGTCCAGACGTTCAGCCGCAACGAGCGCGTGAAGGTGCGGTTCTACAACAACCCGACGCCCATCTTCGCGAAATACAGCCTGACGGACCAGATCGAAAGCATCTTCCGGCACAAGGTGTCCCTGCCGGGCGGCGGGCACATCTGCATTGACGAGACGGAGGCGCTGATCGCCATTGATGTCAATTCCGGCAGGAACCGGGGCGGCAAGGACCACCCCGAGACGATCATGCGTACGAACATGGAGGCGGTCGAGACCATCGCGCGGCAACTCCGCCTGCGCAACCTTGGGGGGATCATCGTTCTGGACCTGATCGACATGCGTTCGCGCCGTGATCAGCACACGGTGTTCAAAGCGCTCAAGGACGCGTTGCTGGCGGACCGGGCCAGGATCAAGGCCTACCCGATCTCGCCCCTCGGTTTGGTGGAAATGACGCGTCAGCGCGAGTATGAAAGCCTGCAGCAGACGATGTTCTCCGACTGTCCGTACTGCCACGGCAAGGGACTGATCAAGTCGGCGACCAGCATGAGCGTCGAGATTCAGCGGCGCCTCATCGAACTGTTGCGCCGCCGCAAGGGCAAGCTCCAGGCCCGGATCCTGGTGCACCCGCAGGTGCTCGAGCGGCTGAAGAACGAGGACGCACAGTTGCTGACTGCCCTGGAACGGCAGTTTGGCGGCGAGTTGTCGTTCCGCGAGGACCCGGCCCTGCACGTCGAGGAGTTCCGGTTGCTGGACTTGGCGACCGGGGACGAACTCTAAAACTCGAGGACAGGCAGGAAGACCGTGACGGAAACGTCGTGTGGCAGCAGAAGTATACGCGCCTCTGTCTTGGACCGGCAGGTCCAAGCTCGGACGCGGACCGTAGCAACGCCTCGGTGTGAGCTAATTCTCTTCCATCACCGTGATCTTGATCTTGCCCTCGGCGATCTCGAGCAGCGCGATGTCCAGAAAGCTCCGGTCATCGTGCGGCAACACCGGGACGAGCGGCTTGGCATTGCGGGCCAGTTCAGTCGCGCGTTTCGAGGCGCCGTTGATCAGCGCCCGCACGCTCCCGACCTTGGCCTTGGCGCGCTCCAGATAGAGTTCGTTCAAGGGGTTGTCTCCGTTCGTCTAAGCAGGTCTGGGAAAGGCTTACGCCAGCACAAATCGAATTTCTAATATATGCCCTGGCCCGCCGCCTACAAGCGCGGACGATGGAAAAGGGCAATGCGTCAGCAAAGGGTGGAGCATAGACCCCTGCCGCCTCGTGTGGCAGGTGAACGGGTTCATTGGGTTACTGTGCCCCACCGTGTCCCCTCTCTTCCCTTTCCCCCGTCCGCCGGCGGCGGACGGGGGAAAGGGAAGAGAGGGGGGAGCGCCTGGGTTGGCAGGCGAACCCGATTCACCCGTGGCACAAGGCCACGGGGGTCTCACGCATGGGCCAGCGCGCCGTCGTTCCACCCGCAACAACGCATCACGAAAAGGCAGCCGGGCATTGCCGGAACCGGATGGATGGGACCCAGATCATGGAGCGATGTTATCCCGAGTCGAGTTACCGCACGCCGACAGGGGGGAGCCGGTTGCCTGCTTTGGGGCTGCCGGGTCTGCGCGCCCTGGCCTTCTATCCCCAGGTCTTCTGGATCGTGTGGCGCGCCCGGTGCAAGTCGGTGCGCGGACAATACGGGCATGAGCAATACGCCCGCAGCGGCCTGGCCACGCTGCAGGCCGTCGAGCGGTGTGGCGGCACGGTCGAGATCACCGGCCTGGACCATCTCCGGGCCGCCCCCGCCCCGGTGGTCGTCATCAGTAACCACATGAGCACGCTGGAGACCTTTGTCCTGGGCACCATGCTGATCCCGGAGAAACCGATGACCTATGTGGTCAAGGACAGCCTGCTGACCCATGCGTTTTTCGGCCCAGTGATGCGGTCGCGCGAGCCCATTGCCGTGACCCGGACGAATCCGCGTGAAGACCTCAAGACGGTGCTCAAGCAGGGCGTCGCGAAGTTGGCCGCCGGGACCTCGCTGGTGGTCTTTCCGCAGAGCACGCGCATGGTGGGATTTGTCGTGTCGCGCTTCAACTCGATCGGTGCCAAGCTGGCGGAGCGGGCCGGTGTCGCCGTGGTTCCGCTGGCGCTGCAGACGAACTTCTGGGGCAACGGGAAGTGGATCAAGGAGTGTGGGCCGGTTGGCCGCTGCAAAGAGGTCCGGTTCGCGTTTGGTCCGGCCATTCCGGCCGGCACCCCATCACGCCAGACCCAAGCGGCGGTAGTGGAGTTCTTGCACCAGCGCCTGCCGGCTTGGGGGATCCCGTGGCAGGAGACAGAAGCCGAGATCGGTGGCGGCGCCGGCGATGGCTGACCCGGCCCTGGAGGCCGCCGGGGCGTGGCGCAGGCGTTCAGCCGCCCGACCCGACGAGCGGCAGCTTCAGCAGTCCTTCTTCGCACAGGACCTGCACCGTCTCCCACGCCAGGTCCAACTCCTTGCGGCGGCACACGGCTGCCGGGTCGCGCGCCGGGGCTTTTTGCAGGGCGGCGCCTAAGGCGTGGTGCCGCTTGCGCAGGGCCGCGACATCATCCTCCGGCACCGACTCCAGCGCGGCCAACGGAGTCTTGCCAAAAGCCATTACGAACTTGCGCCACGCCGGGTGCTCGCGCAACCGCCGCAGTTGCGGGTTCCCCTCCAGAAGGTCCTTCAGGCTGTCCACCAGCTTGCCCTCCTTGCCGAGGGCCTTGTCCACGTGGATGGCGGTGATGCGCAGCGGCCCGGCGGTGCGCAGGTGCAGGCCGCGCAGGAATTCCCCGGTCTCGCGCGGGAACGGACAGTCGTCGCGCGCCAGGACGAGCAGGGCCATGGCGGTCTTCTCGCGCGTCGCCTCGCCGTGTGCTGCGGCGGCCGCCGGAGCCAGGTCGCCGGGCGCGTCGATGCCGGCGAGGAAGTCGAACCACGACCGCATGTTCTGCGCCTTCACGTTGAGGGCGCGAATCCATGCAAACGGGTCTTCCGGGGCGGTGAGGATCTTCAGCAACCTGTCGATCTCCGGCTCTTCCGAGCGCTTCTTGAGTTCGGTCAGGAGGTCGACCAGTCGCCCCCTCTTCGCGGGCGGCAGATCGCGCAGATCGTCGGACCAGGACATGAAAACGTTGAGCAGCGCGTTGGTCGCCTGAATGCACTTGGCTTCCAGGTCCGGCGAGCCGAAAAAGACCCGGACATGGTGGTATCGCGTTTGCCACTGACAAAGGTCCTGGATCCAGTCGAACGGCTTGTCGGTCTCGAACATGTCCTTGCCGCGCAGCGTGGCCCACAACCACGGGTCGCGATCGCTGATCTCGCTCAGCACTTTGTCCATGTACTTCCGGGTGTGGCCCCGGAGCAGGACGACGGCATAGATCGGGAAGACAATGAGGCCGCAGAGGACACCGGCATAATACAGGGAACTGGTGACCGTGGCGGTGCAGTGGTGAAACAGGTCCAGGAAGACCCCGAGCTGTTCTTGTGTGGTTGCTTCGTCCATAGTGATCGTGGCCAGCGTAGGACGGCACAGGTTTCAGGTCAGCCGCCTGCAAAACCCTGTTTTACATGCGGAGTGTTCAGGTGTCAGGTTTCGGGTG
>MHBL01000451.1 GCA_001803235.1 Lentisphaerae bacterium RIFOXYA12_64_32 | reverse complement strand
ATGACCCGGCCAACAAGATGGCTCCTGCCGACCGCGAGTACGCGTCGGCAGAGCCCAGCGTTCGATCCCTGATGCGACCGTGCCCCGAATACCGTTGCGATGCGAGTCGAGCGCATGTATGCTATGTGTGCGTAAGCAGAGCAACGGCCCAAGCGACGAGGAGAGCCCGATGCGTAAGGTCGCGTTCACCTACTGGAAGGAACCTGACGGTCGGTACTTGGGGTATCTCAACGACTACCCCGATCACTGGACGCAGGGCGATGACCTGGAGGACCTCCGAGAGCACCTCGCGGACCTGGCCGAGATGTTCGCTGCGGAGGAGATCCCCGGGATCAGGCGAGTTGGGGAACTGGAGGTCGCGTGAAGCGCCAGGACTTGGTAAGCGCTCTTCAGCAGGCCGGATGCGTGCTGCTGCGCCATGGCAAGAAGCACGACATCTACCACAATCCCGTCTCCGGGGCTTCGGAGCCGGTGCCGCGACATCGCGAAATCAACGAGCAGCTGGCCAGGCGCGTCATTGAGCACCTGACACGATGAGGGAGCCTAACCGGGGCAAGGGGGGACCCGGATCGAACAAGGGGCTGCTGCGGATGGCGAGTACGCCACCGCAGAGCCTTGTCGTTCTGCACCGATGAGTCAGAGGAGAGCATGAACCTATACGATGAGTTTTTTGCGCTCATCCCGTATCTGAACAAACTCGGGGTTCGATACGCCGTGATCGGCGGCATCGCTATGGCGTTTCACGGGCGTCCACGGTTCACGAGGGATATCGATGTGCTCATTCACTCCGAGGACATCGACCTGGTTCGGATGGCGTTCCAGCGCCTGGACTACCGGGAGACGGCGGCGCCGTGGACGTTCCGGAACACGAACCTGACGCTTCATCGGTTCCTGAAGACGGCGGGTGAGGAGGAGATGATGGTGGACGTCCTACTGGCCAACGCGCCAGAGGACCGCGAGGTGATCTCCAGAGCTGTGCAGACGGAAGCCGAGGTCGGACCGGTACGCGTGGCCGACAGAAACGACCTGATCCGTCTGAAGGCGATTCGCAACTCCGACCAAGACCAAGTCGACATCAAAGGACTCCAGGATGACAGCGATCGAGAAAGCCGTAAGGACGGTCAGTGACCTGCACGACTTCTACCGCCGGATACCGAAGATCGGCAGACCGAGTGTCAAGGGAGAGCAGAAGCAGAACGAGCTGGTCCAGCGGACTCCGCAGACGCGTCGTCGCTGACCATGGTGTTGGCGGTCGTATGGGGTCGCATCTAATGCCCCCCAACTGAAGCGGCTGCCTTGCCAGGGTGGCCGCCAGGTCTCCCGGCGTGGCGGAGCTTTGGGACGCTCCGGGAAGGCACTCAGGTGAGGCCGCCTGGGTGCCACCTCGCCGAGGCATTGGTGGTTCCGTGTTTGCGTGGTCTATCTCTCGGCCACTTGGCTTAAGTTGGGGGGCATAAGGGTCGCATCTGTCTTTCTGCGCACGTTTGCCCGGTCTGGCGACAGGATTCGGTCTCGGAGCGCCCGCCGAATCGCTGGCGGATGCGGGGCGCGTGTGGGAGTCACCCGAGTCTTGGGGACAGGCGTTGGGTGGCGTTTGGGTCGCGAGGTCGAGTGGAGCCAACAGGTGATCGTCTTGCGTTGGCGCCACGCCGTTCTCCGTGCGCTCGCTGACGACTCGCGCCCACTTCCGCGTGAACGCGGGACTCAGGCGAGGGCAGGGTCGGGGCAGGGTGCGAGGGTGACCCGTGCAAGGGATCGCATCCTGGGTTGGCCTTGCGGCCCACCGCGGACTAGATTGCCCTTCAGAGTTGATCGCCGTGTTGCGTGACGCGGGGTTCGTTCGTTACGTTTCACAGGAGCGCCAATAGCATGAACAGCAGACTTGTGGACCAATCGTTTCTTCCATCCGCCGTGCCGACCGCGCGGCAGCTCGAGTACCAGGACTGGGAGATGGGCGTGTTCTTCCACTTCGGGATCCGCTCGTTCTACGAGGGGCACCGCGACTGGGACGGCAAGCCGATGCCGCCCGAGGGCTTTCGCCCCGCCGGCTTGAACTGCGACAACTGGGTCGTGTCGGTCACGCGCGCCGGCATGCGCTACGCGGTGCTGGTGTGCAAGCATCACGACGGGTTCGCGAACTGGCCGTCGAAGTTCTCGACCTACAGCGTGGCGCAGACGCCGTGGAAGGACGGCAAGGGCGACGTGGTCCGCGAGTACACCGACGCGTGCCGGCGGCACGGCATCAAGGTCGGGCTGTACTACTCGCCCGCCGAGTGGGGCAGCGCCAAGTTCAAGGACGAGAAAGCGTACGACGAGCACTTCCTCAACCAGATTAGCGAGTTGCTCTCGAACTACGGCGAGATCGATATCCTCTGGTTCGACGGCTGCGGCTCGGAGAACCACAAGTACGACTGGGCGCGGATCGTGCGCGAGATCCGGCGCCTGCAGCCGAACGTGCTGATTTTCAGCATGGGCGACCCGGACTTCCGCTGGGTCGGCAACGAGGCGGGTGTCGCGAGCCTGCCGGTCTGGAACACGGCCAAGGGCGTGCGCTTCTCGGTCAACACGGAAGGCGAGCAGAAGCTCGCCGACCGCCCGCTCTGGCTCCCGGCCGAGTGCGACTGCATGATGCGCTGGCACAACTGGTTTTACGAGGAGGCGGACGTCGACACGGTGCGGCCGCTCGAGGAACTGATGGGCCTTTACTACCTCTCGGTGGGACGCGGCGCCAACCTGCTGATCAACATCGGCCCGGACCGGCGCGGCATGTTGCCCGACCCGGACCGCGACGCGCTGGTCGCGTTCGGCAAGGAAGTCCGGCGCCGGTTCGGCTCGCCTCTCGCCAGCATGGCGGACGGCAAGGTGACCGACACCGGCTGGGAGTACACCGCCAAGGATCCGTTCTACCTCGACCACGTCGTCGTCCAGGAAGACCTGGCGCAGGGCGAAGCGGTGCGGCATTTCGCGGTGCACATCCAGACCGGCGTGAGCGGCCGGCTCGTGACCGTGTACGAGGGCCGGAACATCGGGCACAAAGCGATCTGCCGGCTGCCGCTGCTGGTCTGCCGCAAGGTCGTGGTCGAGATCACCGAGTCCGACCGCCCCGCCCAGCTCCGCAACGTCACGCTCCACAATACAAGCGGGCTGGTGCACCAGCACTGACTGCTCTCTACATGGGCGAGCCGTGGCCCTGGTACTGCTCGGGGTGTTCGAGGAACGCCACCACACGCGTCTGTAAGGCGGCGACAATGGCATCGGTCGCCTGACGGCCGAACTCCGGGTTGGCGTCCTGAACGCCGTTGTTCGACGCGCCGATCGGCTTGACGGCCCGGTCCTGAGGCAGGACCGACAGGTTTTGCATTCCGGGATCGAGGTGCATCAGCAGCGAGGTCTCCCACTTGCCCGCGTGGTCGCCGCACGGCTCGAACCGGCCGCGAACCAGTTCGTAGCCGGTCATGGCCCACACGATCATCTTGGGTCGGGGCTGCTCCTGGTGGAAGAACGCCGCGGCGCTGCGGGCGTGGTCGAGCAGCGGATAATGTCCGGCGCCCACGACGAGCACCTTGAACCCCAGGCTCCGGATTTCGTGGAAGATGTGCACCAGGAGCTGGTGGTAGCCGCGGTTCTGCTCCGACAGGGGCGCAACCATGTACCCGCGCTCGAAGTTCGCCGGCGACAGCCCCATCCTGGCCGCGATCGCGTCGCGGTCGGCCGCGTTCGCTTCCATGAGCGCCTGCTCGCGGCTCTCGCCGTAGTACAGGGGCGGGAACACCAGGCCGCCGATCCGCTCCGCGCAGCGGATGAGCAGACCGTGGATCTTAAGCGTGTCCAGGCCGAGCGGGTTGTGCTCGCCATGCCACTCGATGGTGCCGATGGGCAGGTAGGCGACGGGGCACGCCGTGCGCCGCGTCACCACCTGCGCCGGCCGCAGCCGCTCGTAGCGGACTTCCGACTCGTGTATGTTGTCCATTGCCAAGTCTCCTCTGCGCTTTTGCACGCATGCAGTCAACGCCCGGCCGCTATCCTACGCCTCAGGATGAAACCATGTCCGCACCTGCCCGCGGTGTCAAGCCGCCCTCCGGAAACACCAGGGCTGTTTCAAGATTCGTGACCGTCGCGGGCCGCGAGTACCCCCGGCGTGTCCCCACGCCGGGGGGGGGGCGGCCTGAGGACAGGCCGCCCCTACCAGGTGTGCGCGGAGGTGTGGCCTTCCGAGACGCGGCGCCAGATCTTGAAACAGCCCTGCGGAAACACAGGTTGCCGTCGTTGACGCCTTGGGGCATCGGAAGTACATTGTTAGTACGGATGGCGATTGTTCATGAAGGGCACGTGCATGGTCAAGACACTCACGCGGCATGGAAACAGCCACGCGCTGGTGATCGAGAAGCCGGTGATGGAGGCGCTGGGCATCACGCCGGCGACACCGCTGCAGATCACCGTGAGCGGGCAGACGCTCGTGGTCAGTCCGGCGAACGTTGGTCTTGGGCCTGAGCGCCTGCGTCGGGAGACCCGGAAAGTCCGCGAGCGCTACGGGGCGGTGCTCAAGCGACTGGCGGAGTGAGTCATGGCGGCGATCCGGTTCCTGAGCACGGCGGACGTTCTGGAGAGCCACCGCGAGACGGTGGCGCTGGAGGGCGGCACGCCCGGAGTGCGTGACCTGGGCCTGCTCGAGTCCGCGGTGGCCATGCCGCAACAGCGGTTCGGCGGCGTCTGCCTGCACCCCGACCTGGCCGCCATGGCGGCGGCGTACCTGTATCACCTGTCCGGCAATCATCCTTTCCTGGACGGCAACAAGCGGGTGGCCGTCATCGCCGCGATCGTGTTTCTCGAGGTGAACGGTGTGCCATTCGTGGTCGAACCGGACGACTTGGAGCGGATCGTCATGCGGGTCGCGTCCAGCCAGATGTCGAAGGCGGACCTGATCCGCTGGTTTCGAAAGGCCACACCCCGACCGCGACGCTGAGGAGCGGCGTCCGGCGATCGGGGCGGCTGCGCTCCGCGGGTGCGCGGACCGCAATCCGGCTGTACGTTACCGGGCAAAGTCATCTGGCCTGGAACAGGCCAAGCTGGCCGTCAACCTATGAAAACCGCATTGTCCATCGCTGAGCTACGTGAGCGGCACGGCCTCGACACCGTGGTGCTGGCCTGCGGCGTGTTCGACGGGGTGCACCGCGGGCACCGCCGCATTCTCGATGCGGTTCTGGATCTGGCGCGGCGCACGGGCGCGGCGCCGGTGGTCGTCACGTTCGACCCGCATCCGCGTTCCGTCGTGCTGCCCGGCCAGGCGCCGAAGCTGCTGACCGTGAAGGAGCAGAAAGTGCGGCTGTTTGCCGAACTCGGCATGGCCGCCACCGTGTTCCTGCCGTTCTCGCGTGCCATGGCCAGTCTGGCGCCCGAGGCGTTTGTACAACAACATCTGCTCGGCAGCGGCGTGCGCGTCCGCGGCGTCTGTGTCGGCGCCCAGTGGCGGTTTGGCGCCGGCGGCCGTGGCGACACGGTGCTGCTGCAGCGGCTGGGCCGAGAGAACGGATTCGCCGTGCGCAGCGTGCCCGAGTTCTGTCTGTACGGCAAGCCGGTCAGCAGCACGCGCATTCGCAACGCCCTGACCGCCGGGCGGCTGCGGTTTGCCCGACAGTTGCTGGGCCGGCCGTACACCGTGTTCGGTCGCGTCAGTCACGGCAAGGGTGTGGGCGAGAAGGAGTTCCGCTGCCCGACCGCCAATGTTCTGGGGCGCAACATCATCCTGCCCCGTTTCGGAGTCTATGCCGCACGGGGCTGGCTTTCCGGCCACCCACGCGTGCGGCGCGACGGCATTGTGTACGTGGGCACGGCGCCAACCCTTCGCGACGGCGCTGAAGCCGGTCCGGCGCAGCCGATCCTCGAGTTGCACCTGTTCGACTTCCACGACGATATCTACGGTCGCACCGTCGAGATTGAGTTCCTCGATTTCATCCGGCCGGACCAGGTCTTTGCGTCACACGCGGCGTTGCGGCGCCAGATTGGGGCGGACCTGGTCACCGCCCGCGAGATCCTGAGCCGGGGGTAGGCGGGGCGGCAGGAGAAGAGGACCTGCCCATGTGCACCCAAGTGTCCTCGTTCGCTGTTTGCGCGCCGTGCGCAGAGCGACAGTGGCGCGGGACCTCCGGGACCGCGGCAGGGTGCTCGGGTCCGTCCCGGACCGAGGCCCCCGGCCGGGGACCGGCCGGGGCACCCCACTTCGGCGCGGGACGCGCCGAGCCACGGCGTGGGCGACGGGGGGCGTGTGTCCGTGTGGGGTTCGCGGCGCGGTCCCGCCGCGCGCTCCGAGTGGGCCTGCTCGGCCTGGGCCTGGCGGGTCTCAGCGCCACGGGAGGAGAGTCCATGTACCAACCGCAGCATCCGGGGAATCGGCTGGACGGCATCGAGGTCGTCAGCGCGGAGGGTGCGGTCTTCCGTCTCCGTGCAACACGCGCCGCCACCGGCCTGCTGGCGCTCAAGGTTGACGCCCCCCTGGTGCTGGTCTCGGCGCAGGGCGCGGAGGCGAAGCTGCGCCAGGGCTGGGACGGCACGCTCGGCTACTCGCACTACGGGCTGGAGGTCGCGTTCGCGACCGCGGGCGAGGCGACCGTCACGCTGCGGTCCATTCCGCCCCCCGACAAGCCGGTGCCCAACACGGATGCGGAACTCGCGGCCTTCCGCACCGCGTACGCCGCGCGGCCGTCGCGCTTCCCGGAGAACGCTGCGGAGTTCGCACGCTGGCAGACGACGTACCGGCAGAAGCTCGCCGGGCTGCTCATGGGCGGGGGTCTGCCGCAGCGCGTGCCGCTCGAACCGAAAATGCTTGAGACCAAGGACTACCCGAAGTTCACGTTGCGCCGCCTCGAATACCGGTCGCAGGCGGACCGCACGAACATCGCACTCCTGTCCCTGCCCAAGGGCGTGGCCCGCGCGCCGCTGCTCGTGGCCCTGCACGGGCATGAGAACGACTGGGGCGACGCGGCGGAGAAGGCCTACACGCCGGGGAACAACGACGACTTTTGTGCGTACTTCGCCGAGCGCGGCTGGGCCGTGCTCCAGCCGGCGACCATGAACCACACGCTCCAACACCCGACTTGGACGCTCCAGGGCGAGTGGAGCTGGGACGCCATGACCGCCGTCGACTACGCCGCTGCTCTGCCCGAGGTCGACATGCAGCGCGTCGCCGTCTGCGGGCTCTCGACCGGCGCGCATCTGGCTATGAACCTGCTCGCGCTCGATGACCGCGTCAAGGCCGGCGTGGTCGGCTGCATCCTCAGCACCTGGCATCACTACCGGCGGTTCCGCGTCCCGCCGCACTGCGACTGCGGCATCATGCAGCAGATCTCTTCGCAGCTCGAGCAGTGCGACTGGGCGGCGCTGGCTGCGCCCAAGCCGGTGCAGTTCCAGCACGGCCGCCAGGACAATGCGCTCTGCCCGGGCGCCGACCCCGCCAAGCTCGACCTGAAGTGGAATATCGGCGTCATGCCGCCCGAGGAGTACGCGACGACGTTCGACGAAGTCCGGCGCGCCTGGCGTCTGACCGGCGCCCCGGACGGGACCGAGACGCACTTTCACGACGGCCCACACAGCGTCAACAATCCGGCGGCCTTCGAGTGGCTGAGCCAGTGGGTGAAGTGACGGAAGGCCGTGGCAGACCGTGTGTGGGTGTGCGGGTGGGTGGGGGAGGAAGTGCGGGGAGGACAACGATGCAACGGAACGACTCAAGGACTCCACCGAGCGTGCCGGAATCTGGGTTTCAGTGTTCAGCGGCTCGCGGGCGGCGGACCGCCCGGTCATCTGCGATGTTACTCGCATCGTTCCGCGCCTCCACGGTCCTTGCGGCCGTGGGGCGACGATTGGGAAAGAGAGGGGCGGGGGCGCCCCTCCCATTTTCCCCATCGTCGCCCCACCGAGACAAGCTCGGCGGCGGCGCGGAGCGATCCGCGAAGGGCAGAGGAGTGTTCAGTGTTCGGGCCGAGCACTTGACCGAATGCGACGCCATCGGCGGCGTTTCCTTCCTGAATCCTGAACCCCGAACCCTGAACCCCCGAGCGGTTGCGATGCCGCGACAAAGCCGGGACTGCTCCGCAGCGCTGGTGTGCGTGTTCGCTCTGATTGCCTGCCTGGCTTCGCCGTCCAGCCACGCCTACGACCGCGGCATCAAGCTGCTGCCGCTGGTTTCGTATGCCGAGGACAGCGGCGGCACGGACCTGGAGGTGCTGTGCGGCCTGTACGGCAGCCGCACCTCCGACGGCACGTACAGCCGCCGCGCGTTCCCGGTGTTCTGGGGGAGCAACTACTTCAACGTGTTCCCGCTGTACTGGAGCCAGGGCACGAACTGGCTGCTCATCCCCGCGGCGTGGAACTGGAACGGCAACCGCGGCGCCGGGCCGGCCTGGTGGGGCGACAGCTACTTCGTCATGGCGCCGCTGTTCTGGCGGCAGGGCGGCAACTGGGTGCTGCTGCCGGTCGCCTGGGACTGGAACGGCAAGAAGGGCGTTGGTCCGGTCTGGTGGGGGCAGAACTTCTTCCACGTCTTCCCGGTCTACTGGAGTGACCCCCGGGGCTGGGTGCTGCTCCCCGTCGGGTGGCGCGGTCCGTCCGGCGGCGGCATTGGCCCGGTCTGGTGGGGAAACGACTGGCGCGCCGTGGTCCCGCTCTACTGGGCGGACCGTGACGGCTGGGTGCTGATCCCGCTGGCGTGGAACCGGCCGGACAGCAAAGGTGTCGGCCCGGTCTGGTGGGGCAAGGACCACTTCGATGTCTTCCCGGTCTATTGGAGCGGCCCGGGCGGGTGGTGTTTGCTCCCCATCGGGTGGAGCAACGGCACAGACAAGGCGGTCGGGCCCGTATGGTGGGGCGCGAACTACTTCAACGTGTTCCCGCTGTTCTGGAGCCAGGGCTCGAACTGGCTGCTCCTGCCCTGCGCCTGGAACTGGGACGGCAAGAAGGGGGTTGGGCCAGTCTGGTGGGGCCCAGACTACCTGCATGTCTTTCCGGTGTACTGGAGCCGCAACGACGATTGGCTCCTCGTCCCGTTGGCATGGAACTGGCAGGGCAGCAAGGGTGTCGGACCCGTGTGGTGGGGCCAGGACTACTTCAACGTTTTCCCCCTGTTCTGGAGCTCGAACGGCGACTGGATTCTCCTGCCCCTCGGCTGGAAGACCGATGCCGGCGCGGCGGTCGGCCCGGTCTGGTGGGGCGACGATTACCTGCATGTGTTTCCACTCTACTGGAGCCGCGCCGGCAACTGGGCCCTGCTGCCGCTGGCCTGGAACTGGAACGGCAACAAGGGCGTTGGCCCGGTCTGGTGGGGCGACGGTTTCCGCCACGTCTTCCCGCTGTTCTGGTCCAACGAGAAGAACTGGGTGCTGCTCCCGGTTGCCTGGGACTGGAATGGCAACAAGGGCGCGGGGCCGGTGTGGTGGGGCGACGACTTCTTCCATGTCTTCCCGCTCTTTTGGAGCCGCGAGAGCAACTGGATCGTCCCGCCGCTGGCGTGGGACTGGAACGGCAAGAAGGGGGTTGGCCCGGTCTGGTGGGGGAAGGACTACTTCCACTGCGTCCCGCTCTGGTTCCACTGGGGCAACAAGACCCTCATCCCGCCGCTGCTCGCCTACAGCAAGCAGGAGGACGGGCGCACCGACGTCCGCGCCCTGGTCCGCCTGCTGCGCTGGGCCCGGGACAACGACGGCTACAACTTCGAGTTCCAGCCGCTGCTCGACGTGGCCGGCGGCAAGGTTTCGCACTTCTCGGTGCTCTGGCGTCTGTTCGAGTACCACCGTGACTCGGGCGAGCAGTACTACCGATTCCTGTACATCCCCCACAAGTTCGGTCACCGCCAGACCGCCCGGGACCGAGACGGTGGGGGTTGACCGCAGCCAAGAGCGGCGGAGATCGACGGCTTGCACCGCACCCGTCGCACTTTCTGGCGGCAGTTTCGCCATAATGGCAGCATAAATGGCGCCAGAAGCGCCGGATGTCGTTGCCGGGATGCCTCCCTTCTGAACGCTGACCACCGACCACTTAACACTCGCCCGCCGAGTTGGCCGGTCCCGGACTGGAAGGCCTGGTCGCACAGCATCTTCGCGCCTGGATCGCGTACGGAAACAACGCCTGCCGCCTCCACTACTGGCGAACCAAGTCGGGGCAGGAGGTCGATTTCGTCGTGTATGGTCCTGACACGTTCGTGGCGTTGGAGGTCAAGAACGGAACCGTTCTCTGCAACCGCGATGTGGCCGCCTTGCGGGCCTTTCGGGAAGAGTACCCCGAGGCACAGGTCTGCCTGCTGTACCGCGGCGCGGAACCGCTCCGGATCTCAGACGTACTATGCCTACCATGCGAACCGTTCCTGCGCCGGCTTCACCCTGCGCGCCCGCTGTGGGCCGCCTGCGAGCCATAGCCGCGCCGCCAGCGCGCTTTGCCACCTGCCGAGGCGTGGCGGATACTGTCCAACGGCGACACAAAGTGCCTGGCCCCGAGGACAGCCTGCCATCCGCAAGATTCCTGCCGTGTTCAACAAGCATCACGTCATCAACTCACCATTCCTTGCCTTGCCGAGAGACGAGGCGCATATTGAGGGAGGGTGATGACTGTACGGGAGACGGCCCTGGCATCAGATTGAGGAAGAAAGCGGTTGCATGACTACGAGCGAACTCCATAACCTGATCCGGCTCGGCGAGGGACTCACATCGGAGTTCAAGCGTTCTGTCCCTGCCGACTTGGGCCGCGAAATCTGCGCGTTCGCCAATGCCATAGGTGGTCATGTTCTCATTGGCGTCGATGACGACGGACAGGTCGTCGGGGTCACGGCGATGAACCGCGTCAAGTCCGAGGTCCAGTCGATCGCCCGGAACATTGACCCGCCGATCGCGGTTGCGGTCGAGGCGGTCGAGAACGTCCTGGTGGTGACGGTGCCCGCCGGCCCGAACAAGCCGTACATGGTCGCGGGCAAGTTCTACATGCGGCAGGCCGCCACGACCCAGCAGTTGAACCGCGACGAAATCCGCGAGTTCTTCTTCCGGGAGGGACTTGTCACCTTCGACGAACAGCCGTGCCGGCGGTTCGACATGAGCCGGGATTTTGACCCGAAGAAGTACCGCGCCTTTGCCCGCGCCACCGGCCTCCCCGCCGGAATGAAGACCGAAGACGTCCTGCGGAACCTGGAAGTCCTGACCGAAGACGGCATGACCAACGCTGGCGCACTGTTCTTCGGCAAACGCGTGACGAAGTTCTTTCTGGAGGCCAAGATCAACTGTGCCGTTTTCCAAGGCACCGGCAAGACGAAGATCATCGACCAGCAGATATGTGAGGGCAGTGTTGTCGAGACGTACCAAGCCGCCATCGCCTACCTGCAGGCCCACCTCAACGCCGAATACATCATCCGTGGCGGGCCGCGACAGGAAGTCTTGGAACTGCCCCTGGATGCGTTGCGGGAAGCGGTGCTCAACGCCATCGGTCATCGTGACTACCGCCTGACCGGCCACATCCAGATTCACATCTCCCTCGACCGCGTAGAGATCATCAACCCCGGCGGTCTGGTTTCCGGTCTGACACTGGCCGATCTTGGGCGCGTCAGCAGGCCTCGCAACCCGCTCCTGTTCGCGTTGATGCACCGCATGGAGTTGGTCGAAGACGTTGGCTCCGGGATCCGCCGTATCCGCGACGAGATGAGGAACTATGGCTTGGAAAGGCCGCTGATCGAGACTGGCGAGTCGTGGTTCTCGATCGCGTTCAAGCGCAAACCTCAGGACGCGTCCATCGAGCGGCAGGGGACGGTACCGGGTGTTACTCCCTCGGGCACTCACCCGAGTGAGGGAGTAAATGAGGGAGTAAGCCGTCTGTTGGACTACGTTCGCGCGCATCCTGGTCTCAGGGTCCCGGTAATCTCTCATGGCCTCAGTGTGCCGGCCAAGACGATCGAGCGTTGGGTGAAATCTCTGAAGCAGCAGGGCGTAATCCGATTTGAAGGAAGCCCTAAGAAGGGCGGTTATCACGCGTTGCCGTCCAATGACAGCGACGGCTGAAAATGCCAACTCAAGGCATAGTCTGGTCGTCCGCGGCATGATCTTGTGTCGGTTGCGCGCTGTAGGGCGGGATGGTGGGGGGATGACCAGAAGCACATCAACAGGTTGTCGTTGAGTGTGACGGCGATGGCAAACCGGACCGGCCCTGTCCCTGAAGTGCCATACCCCCGAGGAAGCTTGTGTCCATGGATTGGTCGCGAATAGTGTGTTGTTTTCAGTGTGGCGCCGGAAACCCGTGCGACGCTTCGGCTTGTGTCAGGTGTGGGGCAGAAATCGATAAGAGGCCGCATGTGCGTGGGAGGAGGGTGAAGAAGGCCGTATCGACCGGATCAGCTTGGCTTGGTGTCGCTCTTGTCTTGCTTACTGTCCTGCTCTGGATTCCGTTGGCCTTCGTCCTTTGGCATGTTTCCAGAGTACCCGCTCTTGCGGCACTTGGCTCCGTCTTTTTTCTGCCACTGCTGGCATTCTTCGCCTTCCTGCTGACGCCAGCGGTCTTGAACATCATCAAACGAGTCGCGACAAGAGGCGATACCGCTCGCAGGATGCCATGGGAAGTTCCGCCAGACCCCGAGTTCGAGGCGGGTCTCATAGAGGTTGCCAAGGATTTCTACCTGGAGCAATTGGCGCAAGACTGCTCAAGTCAGAACCCAAGGGAGGTAAGTACGAGGCGGTTTGCGGCAACAGACCCACTTCCGCCCATGAGAAACGGAAAGCGGGAATACCCCCCTCCGACGTTCTCTGAGGTGCTGCAGATGATCCAGCAGAACTGTCCAGGTGCACAGCGATGTGTCATCCACGTTGACCACCCAGATTATGGCATCTTCGGCCGCAATATCGTGCTCTACGTTTCCTGGTTCAGCATAGCCGCGGATGGCACGGCGTTTGAGGTAACGACATGCCCACCCGAGAAGTTCCGACCGGAGATGGCGCAAGGAACCATGCAGGGTGGAGTCCTGGACGCCCCCATTCAAACCTAGGTTCTGGACAAGGTTCAGCCCGAGGTGAAGGGAGGGCCCGGGTGTTTAGTCCAACCGAATGGGATGGTGGAGCAGATCGGCGTAGAACCGCCGCCACGAGGGCCGGGCCCGGCTATCTGTGGCATGGCGGACGGGGCAAGGGCCGGGTGACCGGCACGGATTGCCCGGTGCCGTTCCTTCTCTCCCTGTTCTGGCGCCTGTTCGAGTCCCACCGCGATTCCGGCGAGCAGTATTGCCGATTCCTGTACCTGCCCCACAAGTTCGGTCACCGCCATACGGGGCTGGACCGAGACGGTAGGGGTTGACCGCCCAGTGGAACCGCGCTATGGTCTGTGTGGCGACAACGGAGACGGTTCGGTCATTCGGGAAGTCGTCATTCTTCACCCGTAACGAGCCGGCAGTCGATAGCCCGAGGCAAGGATGAAGACTGTCTACATCGAGACTTCGATTGTGAGCTACCTGACGGCGCGTCCGGCAAGGGACCTGCTCGCCGCGGCATGGCAGAATGCCACATCTCGGTGGTGGGAGACGCAACGCCAGAGGTTCGAGTTGTTCACATCCCAACTCGTGGTTGAGGAGGCAAGCCAAGGGCATGCCGAGGCCGCATCACGGCGGCTAGCGGCGCTGTCCGATATCCCGCATCTCACGATTCCCGCCGCGGCCACTGAGCTCGCTCGGATGTTGCTGACAGAAGGCGCCCTACCCCGTGCGGCAACGGATGACGCCCTGCACGTGGCGATCTCGGCCTATCACGGCATCGACTACCTGCTGACGTGGAATTGTCGCCATATCGACAACGCCGAAACGAAGCCGCTCATGCGGAGCGTTTGCGCGATACACAGCTACATCTGCCCCGAGATCTGTACCCCCCTCGAGTTAATGGGAGGTGAGGACGATGAAGGATGAGATCATCCAGGAAGTGTGGCGGGCCAAGGACGCTATCGCTGCCAGATACAACCACGACCCGGGCGCTCTGGTGAAGCACCTCCGTGCCCGCGAGCGCCGGTCTTCGGCGACTGTCGTGGACCTCCATGCCACACGCCGTGCCGCCCGGCACGCAGCCAAATGATGGCTGGACTGGACACTGCTGGGGAAGGCGCCAGGAAAGACGCCGGTGATCGCCGCGGGCGCCGCCAGGAGACGGGAAGTCCTGCCAACGGTCCTCCGGCGCCGCAGGCCCAAGAGATCGCCGCACAGGGACCGCGTACGGTGTACTGCACGTTCTCCGACCTTCGACCCGGGTGGAGCAATGGACAGTCAGCACAGGATGGAACAGACCATGAGAGTCGTCGCGATCAACGGCAGCCCGAAGAAGGACGGAAACACGGCCCTGGCACTGCAAACCGTAATGAAGGAGCTCGAGTCTGAAGGCATCTCAACCGAGCTGATCCACATCGGCAACAAGGCCGTTCGGGGCTGCCTGGCCTGCGGGCGCTGCGCCGAGACCAAGAACGGCACGTGCGCGATCCCGGACGCGGCTAACGAATGGATCGCCGCCATGTTCGCCGCGGACGGCGTCCTGCTGGGTTCCCCGGTCTACTATTCCGGCATCAACGGCACGATGAAGTCGTTCCTCGACCGGGCCTTTTGCGTCGCCGGGGCCAGCGGACGCAAGATGCGCCTCAAGGTCGGGGCCGCCGTCGTGGCCGCGCGGCGCTCCGGCGCCTCCACGGCCGTCGATCAGTTGAACAAGTACTTCACCATCGCCGAGATGCTCATGCCGTGCTCCAGTTATTGGAACATCGTCCACGGCCGGGCTCCGGGCGAGGCCGCAGGCGACGCCGAGGGCCTCCAGATCATGCGGGTCCTCGGCAGAAACATGGCTTGGCTCATGAAACTGGTCGACTTCGGCAAGGGCCACATACCGCCGCCGCCGATGGAAGACAGGATACTCACCAGTTTCATCCGGTGAAGGCGACGCTGGGGCAAACGCAGCAGCAGAGGCCGCCGCCGCCACCGCGGCGAGGAGTGCGGCAACCGGGGGCTCGGAGGCAGTCATGAACGACGTCAAACAACGGATCCTGCAGGTCATGGCCGAGGGCGTGGCCGTGTTTTTCCCGAAGTTCGACGCCAAGACCGGACGGTTCCTGAGCGAGTTGGAAGGACCGCCGGCGCCAGGCGCCAAGCCCGAGGACCTCGGCTGGGGTGTCATTAACCAGGACATCATCTACCCGCTCGCGGTGCTCTACACCACGCCGGGCACGCGCTTCCACGGCGACCGCGCCGTCCTGGACATGGCCTTGCGCGGCGGCGACGCGATTCGCGATTTCCAGTACCCCGACGGGCAAGTCGAGTTCCTCAAGGTCGATGGCAGTCGCTGGGGCCCGACGTACATGTGCTGGACCAACTACGCCTGGCTCGAAGCGTACGCCCTGCTGCGCGACGAACTCGGCGACGAGCGCCGGAAACGCTGGGAGGAGGGCTTGGCCCTCGCGCACGACGGCCAGGCGCGCGAAGTCCGCAATCTGCATGTCCACAACATCCCCTGCTGGAAGGCGATGAGCTGCTACCGCGCCGGGCAGGTGTTCGCGCGGCCGGACTGGCAGGAGGCGGGCACGGCCATGATCCGGGCGGTAGTCGCCGCGCAGCAGCCGGGTGGTTACTGGGCCGAGCACGGCGGCCCCAGCACGTTGTACAACTATGTCTACGTTCACGGTTTGGGACTCTACTACAAGTTCACCGGCGACACGAGCATCCTCCCGGCCCTGGAAGCGGCAACGGATTTCCACCAAAGCTTCATCTACCCGGACAGCGCCCCGGTCGAGGCCGTGGACGGCCGCGTCAAGTACCACAACCGCACCATGAGCATGGGCTGGGTCGGGTTCTCCGCCTGTCCGCAAGGCCGGCGTCTGGTACGGCATTTCGCCGAGACGCTGAATGCGAAGCGTGACCTGCACGGGTTTCAGGGCGGCGCCATTGCCAGCCCCGTGCAGTACCTGATTGAGGGCGACGAGAGCCCCATCAACTTGGACCGGCCTTCATTCCGCAAGCCGTACCGCGACTGGGCCCTGGTCTGCCGCGAGGCGCCGTGGTTCGCGTGTCTGAGCGCATTCGCGTGCCCGCCGGTCGCCAGCCGTTGGGGCCAGGATCGCCAGGCCTTCCTGTCGCTCTGGCACGAGCGGCTCGGACTGGTCCTGGGCGGCGGCAACTCCAAGGACCAGGCGGAGTGGTCCAGCTTCGTCGCCGACGGGCGCTTCCTCCCCGACAAGGGTGAGTTGCTGGCCGACGGGACTGGCGTGGCGCTCACCTACGGCAGCGTGCGGTGCCTGCTGCGGCTGCAGGTCGACAGCGGGAAAGTGATCATCGACGGCGCCGCCGAGCGCGGGCCGGCTCTGCAGCAGTTCGTCCTCCAGGCCAAGCCGGGCGACACGGTGAAGTCCGCGACCGGACTCGAGGTGAAGTTGGGCGAGGCCGCCGTGCGCTGGGGGCCGCCGCAACTCGGGAACTGGCTCGACGTGAAGGGTTGCCGCATCACCGTTCCGCACGGGACCGAGTTCCGCTGGCCAACCGTGGCGTTCAATCCGTACGCCGCGGATGGCGCCGCGCCGTTCGGTTCAGAGTTGGGGATTCTGGCGGCGCGCATCGACGGCACGCCTATCCGCTGGGAGTTCGAGGTGGACGCGTAGCGCCGCGGTCCGCCGCCACGGTGCAGGTCATCGACATGCGATGGCGCCGAGGATTACGAGAAACGATTGAGGGCACGGAGTCACAACATGCACATCCCGCGCGACAAAGGCTTGCACGGACGGCAATGCGTGCGAACCGCAGGCGTCCTGCTGTCCCTTATCCTCGGGGCCGGCGGGCTGTCCGGGTGTGCGACGCGGCCGCCGTTGGAGGACAAGCCGCCCACCGTCTGCGGCTTCAGCACGGGGCCCATCGTTATCGACGGTGCGCTGGACGACGCTGCCTGGCAGCAGGCCCCCGTCATCAGCGACTTCACCGTCCCGGTCACGCACGTGGAACCCGTGAACCGGACCGAGGCCAGGATCCTCTGGGATCAGGACTGCCTCTACGTCGCGTTCAAGACGTACGACCAGGACATCTGGGGCCTGTTCACTGCGAGGGACGCAGCCACGTACAACGAGGACGTGCTCGAGATCTTCTTCAAGACCGCCCCGGCGATGGAGCCGTACTACAACTTCGAGATCAACGCGCTGGGCACGGTGTACGACGCATTCCAGTACCGGGCGCGCGCGGGCATGGGACACCGCTGGTCGAAGTGGGACTGCGCCGGCCTGAAAGTGGCGACCCAGGTCCAGGGCACGCTGAACAACTACGACGACGTGGACGAGTACTGGCAGCTCGAGGTGGCCATTCCGTTCGCGGCCCTGCCGACGTTGCAGGGCAGGGCGCCGCAGGCGGGCGACCACTGGAGCTTTCACCTCGCGCGCTACGACCACTCCGTCTACCTGGAGGCGGGCCAGGAACTGGTCTCCTGCGCGCGGCTGACGCAGCGCAGTTTCCACCGCTATGAAGACTGGCTCGTGCTCGTGTTTGCCGGCAAGCCGTGATGAGGACTCGCGCGACGTGCCTGAGCCAAAGCGTCGTCGCCGTGCCGCCTGCCGGTCGGGACTTTGCCGCCGCACTCCACAGGGTCCGGCCGTGCATCGGATGTACGAGTTTCGTCGGGCCCTGCCGCGCGTCGAACCGCGCGCTTGAACGCCCGGCGGCCGCTACGCCGCCTGCCGGACCTTGACGAGTTCGGGGCGCCGGTACGCGGCGAGCAGGTCGCCTTCCGCAGCGCACATCTCATCGAACATCTTGCGGATCTGCTTCAGCGACAGCACCGCGGCGGTGGCGGGGTCGAGCGCCACGGCGTGGAAGGCGGCGTCCAGGTCGCGCTCCAGCACGGCCTTGACCGTCAGTTCCTGAACCGCAACGTTGCTGCGGCAGAGCGCCGCGCACTGCGGCGGCAGCTCTCCGACCGCACACGGGTGAACCCCTTCGTGATCCGTCATGCACGGAACCTCGACGCAGCAGCCGTGCGGCAGGTTGGTCACCAGGCCGGTGTTCATCACGTTGCCGTTGAAGCGCATGGGAATGCCCGTGACCATGGCTTCCATGATCCCCGACGCGTACTCGTGCGACCGGATCAGTTTGATCGATTCCGCCTGCGACGCCTTTACGCCCATGTCCTCGAACCAGGCCTGACGGCTGGCCTTGATGCCTTTCTTGAGTTGGCAGTGCGGGTCCATCTTCTCGGGCTCGTGCTGGAAATAGGGGACGTATTCGCTCATGTGCCGGCTGCTCTCGGTCACGAAGTACCCGAAGTTCTGCAGGAGCTCGAAGCGGATCGGGTCCTTGGCGAACACCGCGGCGTCCAGCATCGCCTGCCGCAGCCGCGGATAGGCGTCGACGCGGTTGTGGGTGAACTCCAGGAACCAGGACATGTGGTTGATGCCGGCAACCCAGTAGCCGACCTCCTCGTAGGGCGCGCCGATGTAACCGGCCAGCTGTTTCGACGTGCCTTGCACGCTGTGGCAAAGCCCGACAGCCGGGACCTGGGAGCGCTCGTTGATGATCCACGTCAGGATGGCCATGGGATTGGTGTAGTTCAGGATCATGGCACGCGGGGCCAGGCGGTTGATGTCGTCGAGAATGGCCAGCAGCTCCGGGCCGGTGCGCAGGGCGCGGAACACGCCGCCGGCGCCTACCGTGTCGCCCACCGTCTGCCGCACCCCGTACTTCAGCGGAATCCCGATCTCCGACTCGTACGGCTCGTCAAAGTACGCCGGCCCGCCGATCGACACCGCGATGACGACGAAATCGGCGTCGCGCAGCACCTCACGCCGGTCCGGACTGGCAATGACCTGGGCCGAAAGATGGTTGCTGTCGATGACCTTGGTCACGTACGCCGCCACGGTCTTGAGCTTGTCCGCGTTGATGTCGCAAAGCCCGATCGTCGCGTTGTTCAGCGGCTCCCGCGAGAGAATGTCGACGGAAAGCCGGCTGCCGAATGCACTGCCTGCACCAATAATCACAGTCTTCACGGTCTGACTCCTTGCTTGTCCGGGCGCCTCGCCCTGGCGGACGCCGATGGTTGAGAACCTTTCCCGACCGGTGCAACTGGCGACCCCACTGGCCTTGCGCCAGTGGTGAAACAGACGGTTCGGCGGGTCGATCCGCCAACCTACACGATCTTCCTTCTCCGGGCTCTACCGCGGCTGCGGTCCACCTGGAGAAGAGGGAAGTGCAGGGGTCTGGACGGTCCATCTGGCCCGCCGACCTCCTTCACCACCGGCGCAAGGCCGGTGGGGTCGGGTTATTGCATAGGTCACCTTTTATTGACTGGAGACATAAAATCATGTACTCTATCTCAAGACCTTACACTGCGGCACGAATGGGAACAATACCCATTTCTTGATTGAATCGGCCAAAAGGTGACTGAACGATGACCCCCTGGCGCGTACGCTTCAATGTGGTCCCTGAGATACCGGGCCTGATGCGACCCAACGGCGTGTCTGTGGAGGAACGGAACTCGACGAGCTACTACTTCGAGGGGCGGAATCGGCCCACCTCTGTTCACGGGCTTTTCCAGTACACGCTGTCGGGTGAGGGGCGATTCTGGGATGCGAGCGGTGACCACCCGCTGCCGGCCGGGATCGGCTTCCTCTGCGAGCCGAACGACCCGGCGACGGGCTACCGGTACCCAGCGGGCACGGCGGTGCCGTGGCGGTTCATGTTCATCAGCGTGTACGGCGGCCAGGACGCGATCCGGGAACTGGTGCGGCGGTTCGGCGGCGTCTACCAAGTGCCGCTGGATGCACCCATCATCCGGCACCTGCTCTCGCACGAGAAGTATGCCGGGTCGGTGGTCGACCTGACGCCGGGCGAGGGTATGTCGCTGGCGGCCGGACTCGTGGGCGCGCTGGCGGACCAGGGCGCCAGCGCGCGGCGGGACTCGGCCCACGCGTCCCTGATCCGCGAGGCGAAGCGGCTCGTGGCGGCGCACTTGGAGGAGCGGTTCAATGTCAGCGATCTAGCGGAGCGGCTCGGGGTGTCCGAAGCGCACCTCTGCCGCGTCTTCCGCCGCGAGACGGGAAGTACACCCCTGCAGCACCTGCTTCGCGAACGCGTGCGCCTCGCCTGTGACCTGTTGCAGCACTCGCCGCTAAGCATCAAGGAGATAGGCGCCCGGCTCGGGTACGGCAACCCCTCCCACTTCACGCGCGCCTTCCGCAACGTCACTGGCCTGTCGCCGCGCGAGTCCCGCCGGCAGCCGACCTTCGTCTGGTAGTCCGGCAGGGCCGAACATGCCGCGCTCCGTGCGGTCCCATGCGACTCGCGGCGAGGACGTTCGCGTTGCGGTGTCTCTCTCAGCGTGTCGGCACGTGTGCGGATGGCCAAGGCGTGCGCCCGCTCGCTGAAGCGTCGCTGCCACTTCCGCCTGAATGGCGGGACTCAGACGGAGATGCCCGAGACACGGCGCTGCCGCTTGGCCTGCGCGCGTGGCAAGACGTCGCGAACCCGATCGCCGTGGGGGCTACGCTACGCCCTGCCTCGCGGGAGGCATTGCCCCCGGCCCCCCCCATTTCCGGGTTGCGGACTGAGGCGATGGACGCAGGCGCAACAACTCCGCGATAACACCTGAATCCATTGCCTCAGTCCGCTATCCGAATATCGGGAAGTCTGGAGGGCCAATGGTCCTCCAGCGGGGGCGTGGGGGCGGCGCCACCACACGATCAGGTTCGCTACAACTTCGACTCACTTGCTCAGCAGCGTCGCGGACCAGGGCTCCTCGAGGACGTGGCTGGCTTGGGCGAGGCGGCCTTCGTTGAGCAGGCGCGTGGCGAGGTCGAGGCGTGGTGCGGCCCAGTCGCGGACGGGCGCGTCGGCCTTTTCGGCAGCGGCGCGCAGGGCGGCGAGCTGGCCGGTCAGGCGCGCGGTGGTCACGGTCGTGGCGAGGATGGTGCCGCCGGTGATGCGGGCCTGGCCGGCAGGCGCCCAGAGTGCGACCAGTCCGTAGCCGGGCAGCGTCAGTTCCACCTGCCCGTTTGTCAGCGGCCGGTCCTGTGCGGCGGCCAGGTCGGTCAGCGGGCCGGCGCCGTCGACGGTCAATGCGCAGCGGACCGGGTCCGCGAGCCGGTTCTGCACGTAGGCCCAGTCGCCGTCGTCACGGCGCGCGCAGCGGACCCGGACCGGATCGGCCAGGGCCGGCACATCCTCGAACGGTGCATCGGGCAGTTGCCGGAACGCGGCCGCCCAGCCCGCGATCTGGTCCTCAATCCCGACCGTACCGATGACGAACCCGCCTTTGGTCATCAGTCGGATGTCGGCCTGGCCCAGGGCTTCGGCGTAGTTCTCCAGCGCGTACGGTGCGGGTGGGACGGGCGTCGACACGCGCCAGCCCAGTTCCGGCTGCCCCCACTCCTTCAAGCCAGGCAGGCCGTGCTTGCTCGCGATGTCGTCCTCCCAGTACTTGTCGTGCAGGTTGACGCCGAACGGCGCGCCGAGCGTCGCGAACGGGACGTACGCGGACGACGCAAAGCAGGCGTTGCGGAACACGAGCTGTTCCGGCTTGGCCGGTGCGTTCCGGGACCGGTGCCAGCGGTACAGCCCCGGCGAGAAGGTGTTCATCATCAGGACGTTCGGAATCTGCGCCAGCATGCGCACGTCCGCACCGTACTCGCGCGCCTCGGCCATGTAGTCGACCGTGTCCGGCGGCGTGCGCAAGTCCTGGTTCTTGGACTCGTCCAGCACGGTGTAGAGGTTGACGGCGAGCGCGAGGTCGGGCCGGGCCTGGCGCAGGATGGCGGCGTACTCGCCCCACTGCGCGGCGATGCGCGAGCAGCGCCAGTCGAGCCACTTGTCGCGGTGCTGGTTGACGAGCTGTCGGTAGGCGCGGTTGGCGCGCAGCGGATCGCGCGGGTCGATCTCGAGCCGGATCCCGGTGTCGTCCTGGAACCGCTTCAGGTTGATGTCGTTGTAACCGCCCTCGAGGTGTCCAAACCAGAGCATCGAGTGGCGCGGCAGGTGCAGGCAGACGCCGCCGAACGCCGGGCTGTCCGCGTAGCGTGTCGCCAGTTCCCGGACCAGTTCGCGCACCGGCTCATGCACGGCGGGATCGAGCGGGTTGAAGTCGCCCGGCGTCCCGTGCCAGCCGGCCAGCTTGAGTCCGCCGTTCCAGAGCACGGAGATCGGAGTCGGCGTGCCCGCCTGGACGCGCGCCTCATCGGTTTCGACGCGGGCGAGCGACGGCAGGTCATGCACATTGAACGTGACCACCAGCCGGATGCCGCGCGACTCGAACCGGCGCAGGAGATAGCGCAGAAAATCCGGCGGGTGCGGGCGCCCGGCGCTCTGGCCGCTGCCCTGGCTCGGTGACGGGTAGAGCGGCCCGTGGTACCAGACTGCCGGGTAGTAGAGCGTGTTCATGCCGCACGCGTCCATGTACGCCAGGAGCCGGTCTACGACGTCGGCAAACTCGGGGAAGCGCGCCTCGCCGCCCAGGTTCATCGACAGGACCGGGTCCTCGTAATACAGCCCGACCTCGCGACCGCGCGCGTTGCGGAAGCGCGGGTCCGGCATGGCCAGGGGCGCGGGTGGGCCGCTGAGTTCGGTGACACTCACGTTGGCCACGGCGGCCGGGCGGGCCGGCTCGCAGGTCATGAAGACCAGCGCGTCGTCCTGCTTGCGCGGCCAGCAGTAGGCGATCTGGCGCCGCATGGTGTTGGTGTTCGGGTACTCGTCGCCGGCCAGGGTCCCGCTGGCCACGTCGTAACGGCCGCGGTTCAGGATGACGTCCACGGTGCGTGGCTTGTCGTCCGGCCACTCCCACTCGAGCCGGTGCCAGGCGCCGAGTTGGTCGAAATGCAGACGCACCGCGAAGCGCGAGCCTTCCGCGTCGCCCGCCTGGCGGTACGACCCCAGCGGCGAGCCGAAGACGCGGCTGTTGCGATCGTCGCAGAACTGCTCCGGCGCCAGATTCTCGGTGAGGTCGATGCGGGCCAGCAGCTTCTCGGTCGGCGCGCCTGCGCGCGGCGTCTCCGGCCGGCAGATGTGACACCACGCTGCCGGGCCCGGTTGCTGGTTCTCAGGCATGACCTCGATGACGCGATCGCCCGGCTCGCCGTCCGGGAGAGTCAGCGGGACCACGCGCGACTCGCCCGGCCCGAGCGTGAACGTCCCGAGCGCCTGGCGCACGGGCTCGGCGCCGGCTTTCGTGACCGTGGCCACGAGCGGGGCTTCGATCTTTTCCGGGCTGCGGTTCCGCACGGTCACGTCGACGCGCGTTGTGCCGGCGTCGAGGTACGGCCGGTCCACGGTTGCGGACACCGGCGCCATGCGGCAGGCTTCGCGCAGGATGGCGTCGGGCGCCAGGGGGCGGTCGTAGATGGTCAGTTCGTCAATGGCGGCGCGCGCGGTGCTCTTGCCGTCCCAGTTCCCGACCCAGAAGAACGGTTTCGGCTGCGGTGTCCAGGTCTGGCGCAGGAAGATCTTCTGGCTGTCCGAGCGCGACTGGATCGGGGCGCCGTCGAAGTAGTAGTCGAACTCGCCGCGCGCCGCGTCCCAGGTCATGGCCAGGTGGTGCCAGGATCCGGCGCGCCAGGTGGTCTGCGGCGCGTAGACGTACGGGTCGCCGGGCAGGCGCATGTCGAACCGGAACCGGCCCATGTCGCCGCCCTGGAACCAGAGCCAGCGGCAGTCGTCGCCCGGCCGGTCGGGCGGCGACTCGCGCAGGAAGAAGCGCCAGTCTTTCGCGTCGGCCGCGGTCCAGTCCGGCCGTACCCACATGGTGAGCGTGCCGCGGTCGTGCGGCAGGTTTGCTTCGCCCGCGTACTCGAGCGCCGCGCCCTCGCCGAACCAGGCCGCGCGGCCGAACGGTGAATCCACGAATGTCACCTGTTCTGCGCGGCGCGGCTCGCCCCCGGCGGCGGCGGTGTCCGCAACCAGCGTGTCCTCGAACCCGGCGTGGAACGTCACCTTGGGCACGGCTGAGTCGGCGGCGGCGGCTGGCCCGGTTGCTGCGGCGGGCGCGGCAGGCGCCACCGGCTGGAGTTCGAGCTTGCCGGCGGCCAGTGCGGCGGCTTCGTCGTCCTCGATCATGCGATCCAGAATGACCAGGTCGCGGTACTCGCCCAGGCCCGGTTCCAGGCTCTCGCCGTGACCGAGGTTGAGCCGGGCCGAGGGCTTGGCCGTGAACGGTGCGTCGTTGCCGGCTGCCCTTTGACCGTCGACAAACACGCGCAACCCCTTGTCCGAGTCCCACGACACGGCGAGGTGATGCCAGGCGCCGTCCGCGAGCGGCTCGAGCGGCACGGTCAGGTACTTGTCCTGCGTACTGCGCAGGTCGAACCGCAGGCAGCGGTGATCCCATTTCCACAACCGCAGCGCGTTTTCTTCCTTGACATTGAAACTGCGATCGTCGCAGATCAGTGCGCGGCTGCGCGAGTCGAGCCGGTCCCACCCGGCGCGGAACCCGAACGCGAGCGTGCCGCGCGCCTTGTCGAGATTCTCCGGCGCCAGCCAGGAGATCCCGTCGTGCGGACCCCGCACCGGCCACGCGTCCTGCCCGGTGGTGTCGTGGTGCACAATAGCCGTGCCGGAACCGGTTGCGGACACTGCATCCGGCCCGGCACGCAGCGGCGCGGAGAAGCGCATCCCCGCCGGCGCGGCACTGAGCTGCAGCGCGAGCAAGGAGATCAGGGCCAGGGTCAGGCGGGGGAGGGGGTGCATGTGTAACTCCTTGGGTGGGGAAAGGTTTCAGTGTTCAGGTGTCAGCCCAATCCGGTTCACTCCGGGGTTCTGGAGTTCCGGAATGTGGTAGGCGCGTTCCGCACGGCGACTCCGTGATTTCGCGTGGACTTCGTCGCCCGATTGCCAGAGTCCGATGCCCAGGAACGGGGCGCCCGGGTTGCGTTGACGCGGCCTCGACCATACACCGCGCCACGACCGGCGGCAAGCGGCAGGCGAGAGGTGAATGGGCAGGGGACAGAGCGCGCAGTGGCTCGGCGCGAGACACGCCGAGCCCCCGATCGCCCCGCAAAATCATCGCGCCTGCCATTGACAAGATGGAGGACGTCATCGAGATGGAGCCGTTCGGCGCGAAGCTGCGCGACTTCGGCTGGATGGTCGTGGTCTGCCCGTGCGACTTTGCCGAGGCCATTGCGGCGACGCGTGCGATGATCGCACACGACGGCCCGGTCTACTACCGTTGCGGCTACAAGAAAGAGCCGGCGGTGCACCCCGGCCCGATCGAGTTCAAGTTCGGCAAGGCGCTGCAGGTCCGCGACGGCCACGACAAGGAATGCGGCAAGCTGGCACAGTGGAGGTGGCGTGAGCATTACGTACGGAAAAGGGGTCGCGAGCAAGTCCCCGTTGTCGCAATGGTCGCGCGATCCGTCCCTGCAACAATTCGTACTGGGAGTTCGGCTAGTTCTGCTTGGCCGCATCAAGCCCGACGCGCCGTGGCTGAGCGACGACCAGGCGGTCGCCGATTACAGGGCCGAGTACCGACGGCGTTACCAGCACTTCCTGCGCACCGGCAACCGCGAGTCGTGAACGGGGGGCCCATTCCCGAGCCGAAGGGCTGCCTTGCCTGCGCGCAGCCGCGTCGGGTGTAGCGCAGAAACGAACGAGGCCCACGCGCTCGACCGAGCGCGTGGGCCTCAATAGCGTATCAGGTTCGATACCGAGCCCGAGTTACTCCTTGTAGGGTGTGAACTTGCCGTCCTTGACGGTCAGCATCTCGAAGGCGTCCATGCTCAGGCCGTTGTGGTCTTCAGCCGAGAGGTTGAACACACCTGCGGTACCCACGAAACCCTTGAGATTCTCGATGGCGTCGCGGACCTTGTCGCGGTCCGGAGTTCCGGCCGCTTCCAGGGCCTTGACCACAATCATCAGCGCGTCGTAAGCGTGACCGCCAAACGTGCTGACGTCTTCCTTGTACTTGGCTTCGTAGTCGGCCTTGTACTTGGTCAGCACGGCTTTCTGCGGGTGGTCGTCCGCGAGTTGGTCCGCAACGAGCAGACGCCCGGCCGGGAAAAGAATGCCCTCCGCCGCCGCACCGGCCTGCTCCACGTACTTGATGTTGCCGAAGCCGTGGCTCTGGAACAGCGGCACATCGAACCCCATTTGCTTCATGTTCTTGGGGACGATGGACTGGGCGGGCACGATGGACCAGTTGATCACGGCCTGGACGTTGGCCGCCTTGACCTTGGTCAGGATGTCGGTCAGGTCAGTGGCCGTCTTGTCGTAGACTTCGCTGATCTTGATCGTCATGCCTGCGGCGGGGGCGAGGGCTTCAAGCTGCTTCTTCCCTGCGGCGCCGAAACCGTCATTGCCCGTCACCACGCCGATATTGGTGATGCCCTTCTTCTTCATCGTGTTGAAGATCCAGGCAACGGCCTGGCTGTCTTTCTGCGGCGTCTTGAACACGTACTTGGCAACCGGGTTGACGATGACTTCGGCGGCGGCGCACGACACCAGGATCATCTTGTTCTCTTCGCAGATTGCCTTGATCTGCATCGTCTCGCCGCTGGTGGACGGCCCGATGATCGCCAGAACCTTCTCCTCGTCGATCAACTGCTTGGCAAAGGAAACGGCTTTTTCCGGGCTTGCGGAACTGTCCTTGATGACCAGTTGGATCTTGCGGCCGTTGACGCCGCCGGCCGCGTTGATCTGTTCCACGAGCATTTCCGCGGTCTTCGCCTCGGGTGCGCCGAGGTTCGACGCCGGTCCGGTCACCGCGAAGATGGCACCGATCTTGACGACATCCTCATCCGCGGCCCCGGCACTGACAGCCGCGAGCATTCCCAAGGACACCAGAGCCGAAACCAGACTTGACCATCGTTTCATGTGAGACCCCTTCTGCCTTTGGTTCCTGTGGTTTGACGAGCCCTTGGTTCTTTCCCCCGGCCCGCCATGAAGACAACGAACGAATAATGTAGCTTCGACGCTCCGGGATGCAACATTATTCAAATGCGCCTAGTGCTCGTCCGCCACAAGTTCCCCCGCAATTCTGGACTATGGACAATGGACCATGGT
>MHBL01000450.1 GCA_001803235.1 Lentisphaerae bacterium RIFOXYA12_64_32 | reverse complement strand
TCTGGCTGGAACCGCGCCACGATGCGGTCCACCATTCTCCGAATCAGTTCGGTTACCGGTTCGGTGGGTGTGCGTCTGTGCTTGCTCATAGACTGATAGGAATTTCCTTTCTTCGGCTCACGAGGGAGAAGATAGTCCGGATGGGGTGGGAGCGCAAGGGATGGGGGAAATGCGCGCCTTCCCGCCCGGCCAGGCCCGGCAGCCGGGCCTGGCCGGGCGGGAAGGACGGTCCGGGGCGGGGCCGGAGGGCGGAAGAGCGCTGGGAGAGCCGGAAACCGGGCCGGGAGACGGCTGACGCGGGCGCACCCATACGGTGTGCTGGGCGACCGGGAGCGGGTCACAGGGCGGCCTGCCCGCATTGCTTGAGCCTGAGCTCAAGCGCAGGCGATGCAGGCGCGCGAGGAACTCGTCGGTATCCACGTATTGACGTCCCTGCGGGACTCCGCAGCCCTTGCTGCCGCAAGGTCGCTCGAGGGCTCGCCCTGCCTCTTCCAGCGCAAGCTGGTCCTGGGTGGGTGCGGCGGCGGGCGGACCGCGCGCGGCGGTGTCGTCCCACAAACCACAGTGCTTCAGGATGCGCTCGACGACGGCGGGCTGGCTTCGGCGCTCGAGGAACGCGGCAATTTTCATCTTCGCCCCGCACTTCGGGCATACCAACGGACGGCCTGTGCGGGCAAATCCGCCCTCGCGGAGAAATGGCGTGCTCCGGCTGGGATGCGTTCGAGCGCGCGGTGGCTCGGCGCGTCCCGCGCCGAAGCGGAGTGCGTCGGCCGGTCCCCGGCCGAGGTCCTCGGGCCGGGACGGCCCCGAGCACCCTGCTGCGGTCCCAGAGGTCCCGCGCCACTGCCCGCCACTGCGCACAACCGCGAACGGGCGTATCCTGGCACCCATTGCACAGCCTTCTCGCTCTGTAGATTTACCCGCACAGGTCGCCAGCGGGTCTGCTTCCAGGAGCTTCTTGATCAGGGCGGCCCAGCGCATCCGGCACTCCCGACGGGGCGGCACGTGCATGGGGTGGCGACGCGCGGGGGGACGGCCCGCTCGCTGAAGCGTCGCTGCCACTTCCGCCTGAATGGCGGCACTCAGACGGGAGTCCCGGGCAGCCGGTGACGCCACGCCGACGCGACAGCCCTGCATGGCTGGGGCCGTCAGGCGGGCGGCGCTGGCGGATGGCGGGGGCGTGGGACGGATAGTATCGTAGCGGGTGGATAGCGTGTGGCCGGAGGCGAAGTTCGATGACGGGTCGGCACTGAATGCCCCCCAAGGCGGTTCCGAGCGCGAAACGCGAACGTCGAACGCTGGACTTCGAACGCCGAACGCTGAAGTAAAACCGGAATGTCGGTTGGGTGCGACACATCATCTGGGTTGGACCTTGCGGGAAGCCGGAAGGTGCTGTATCGTCAGGGAAAGTGGAAGTCCCGGGAAGGTCAGTGCATCGCGTGGTGAGGTGGTGCTGGGGCCAGACATCGCGGCAGGGGTGAAGGGCGCCAAGCCCCCGAAATGATCGGTACGCCCGTGATCGTTAGAGCAATTCCTGCGTGCTCATAGGAATCCATTTAAGGAATATCATGAGCACGGTTGTAACCGTCAACCGGCTCATTACCAGTAGGTTAGATTACGCAGACCCTGTGGGAACGGCCACGGGGCTTGTGGTCCCGCCTTTAGGCGGTCTGGGGCTTTCGAGTTGACGACGCCTCACCCGGACCGCGTAAACGCGGAACCACGAACCTGAGTCGGGCCGCGTCGGGGGCGGCGTCACGATGGCATGCGATAGCTGCGTGAGACGACGCGTCTCGCGCCCGGCTGAAGCACAGGCGCAGGCTTCCGGCTGAAGCCGGGACTCAGGCAGGGAAAGCCGGAGTCTGGCGTCTGAGTACCGCCTTTCAGGCGGAAGTGGGCGCGAGTCTTCAGCGAGCGCACCGGGGGGGGGCGCAGGTGACTTCGACCTCACTCCAGGACCAGGTAGCCTGCGTTCTCGAGTTTCCAGGTTGGGCCGAGGGCGCCGACCCAGATGACCCAGTCGCTGGTCTCGGTGCGGTTGACGCCGAGGTTGAACGCCAGCTTCAGCCCGGGCTTGTACGTGATGCCGGCCGCGGCCAGGGGAATCGCCCACTCGCCGGTCCATTGCGTGCCTTCGACCTTGGCCGCGAACCGGATTACATCGCCCAGCCTTTTCGCCGCGTCCGCCGGCGCGCCGGCTTCCACGCTGCTCTCCGCCTTGCCGGACGCGAAGGAATGGACGACGAAGATCGGGCCCGGCGTTGAGCCGGAGATGTCTTGGAGGCAGACCTCCGCGCCGTCGTCCTTGCCCCATGCCGCGCCGAGTTTGAGCTTTGCGGCATCCGCAACCGGGACGGTGATGGCCACGTAGAGGTTTGCACCGTCGTGGCACGCGGTCGCGATGCACGGGGCGCCGTCCAGCGGCTGCCGGCCCGGGTCCTGCTTCATGAGCATCTGCGCGGCGGGCCATTCGCCCGCGGCCAGCGCGCCGTCGACGGTTACGGGGGCGCTGACCTTGGCGGCGACGTACGGTGTCGTATTGCGCGGCGGTGGCGGCGGGGCGGCTTTGGGCGACCAGTCAATCTTCATGTGTTCGCGCGCGCCCTCGGCTTCGCGGATCGGCCAGGTGGCGCGGAGCTCGGACTTGTACGGGCCGATCTGGTCCACGGGGATGGGCACGAACCCGAGCGCGAACGCCGGCGAATCGGTCTTCAGCCGGTAGTCGTCCTTGGCCGGGTTGACGAAGCGCGGATCGGCGACCACGGAGTGCTGGTCCAGGCCCTTGGCCTGCCATGCCTCCCACTCGGTCATGGGCGTCGCTTCGCGCAGGCTGACATCGTCGACCCAGATCGTTCCTGTTCCCTGCGACACGTCGAAGCGGATTTGCACCTTGTTCATTCCGGGCTTGAAGTCGCTGTCGCCGGGCGCGGGGAACTTGAAGATCACCTCGTATTCCTTCCAATCGCTCCCGGCTTTGCCGTTCATGCCTTTGGCCCAGAAGTACTTGCCGGCCTCGTAGGCCTGCGGCATCATGGCAAAGGCCGTATCCGGGGCCGCGGCCTTGATGTTCGCGGTGAGTCGGTAGGTGCAGCCGGGTGTGAGTGGGATTTCCGCGCTCACGAAGTTCGAACATAGTGTCTGGCCGCTGGTATCCGTGGTCGTGCCGCGGCCGTCGATGCGGACCGACTGATTCCCCGCGACATGGACGTCCGTGTCAGCGGCGGCCTTGGAGTCGTTGGGCCGGACCTGCCATTGCCAGTCGGCCGGGATGCCGTCGGCACCGTTGGCCTCAAAGCCCGGGTTGGGCACCAGGTTCGGGCCCGCGGTTGACTTGGCGCCCGAGAGGCCGGTGAGCAACGGCAGGTTGTCGTGCCAGATGAGGTTGTAGTCTGCCTCAGTCTTGTCGAACGGCAGGTTGTAATAGGCGTACAGCTTCGCCTCGGGGCTGGAGTAGAAGACGATGTTTCGGCGGAACTTGTTCCCGGCCATCTGCCAGGCGTCATCGAGGCTCTTCTTGAGCTCGGGATAGCCAGGGTACTTTTCGTACACCGGTGTGCCGGAGAACTTGTTCCAGGTCTCGGTCATCATGGGTACCGGGTGCCCGCCGGCGACGTAGCCGCTGAACTGGACCTGCGAGTCGCGGCCGTCGATGAGAATGTTGTTCTCGACTACGTTGTCGCGGCCGCCGTGGTAGTGCACGCCGCCCAGGATGGTGCGGGCAACGACGTTCCCGTAGAGGTGCGTGCCGCAGGTACCGTCG
This sequence comes from Lentisphaerae bacterium RIFOXYA12_64_32, assembly GCA_001803235.1. Classification (GTDB taxonomy): domain Bacteria; phylum Verrucomicrobiota; class Lentisphaeria; order Oligosphaerales; family YB12-FULL-65-16; genus YB12-FULL-65-16. Next base: position 72,764 of record MHBL01000450.1, on the reverse strand, counting down.
TCGAGGTAGATGCCCCAGTTCATGTGCGGGTAGGTCCACTTGCCGTGTTCCTGGCCGAAGCCGATGATGTCGTGCAGGTAGTTGTAGCGCATGACGGTGCCGCGTTTGGTCCAGTCCACCTGCCAGGAGTAGATGGCGCCGGTGTCGGCGGTCTCGAGTGTGCAGTGCCGGATGTGATTGTACTCGAACAGGTGATCGTTGCCGCCCCAGACGATGCCGAACCGCGGACAGTCGTGGATCAGATTGTGCGCGACACGGTTGCCGACGCCGCCGACGGACACGCCGACGCCCTGCTTGTAGAACACGCCGACGTGGTGGATGTAGTTGTTGTCCGCGAAGTTGCCCGCCGGTTCGAGCGTGTTGAAGTCGCCGCCGTCGAGCGAAATGGCATTGCTGCCTACCTCGTAGACGTCACTGCCGATCGCACCGTTGTTCTTGCCGCCGCGGATCGCGATGCCGGATTCGCCGCCCTCGGCGCGCGACCCGGCGTTGCGGACCGTGCAGGCGGCGACGAGGCAGTTCTGGCACTTCTGCAGAATGACCGCCGTGCCGTCGGCGCACTCCAGCGTCAGCCCGCGGAAGGTGACGTGCGCCGCCTCCTTGAACTCCACCAGCGTCTGCAGGGCAGGGGCGTAGGCGACGCCCTTGGCAACGTCCGATGGCGGCCAGAAGTAGAGCGTCCAGGTGCGCTGGTCCAGGTACCACTCGCCGGGGGCGTCGAGTTCTTCGAGCAGGTTGCGGAAGTAGTAGCGGTCGTTGGGACGGTTCCCGTACGAGGCGTCGCCGGTGAGCGTGATCATCCGTTTCTGGCGGTCGATCGCGGCGATGCGGATGATGTTGTTCCACCAGTTGTAGCGCGGGAAGACGAACACCTCGGCCTCCTCGGGGTGCGCCCAGTCGTGGACGTCGCCGGGCTTGTACTGGAACGTGCGGCGGTTTTCGTTGTCGATGTTCTTGTACATGGGCACAAGCTTGCCGTCCATGTAGGTCCAGCCGCCGGCGACCGGGTCGGTCGGGTCGTAGTTCGGATAGCGCGCCAGGATCTGACGCTTGCCGTTGAAGAAGAACTGGCGGAAGTAAATGTCGTTGAAGCCCTGCGCGCCGACGTCGGCCTGCACGATCTCACCCTTGTACGGTTTCCAGCCGGTGATCTTGCGCCCGCCGATGATGACCGGTCTCTCGCGCTTGTACGCGCGGTAGGTGATCGGGAACTCGGCTGTGCCCGAGTCGCCAGGTCCGAGTTGCAGCGTGTGCGGTAGTTCGTAGATACCGTCCCGGATGCAGACATTCACCGGCTGGGTGAGATGTCCGGCGGCCTTGAGTTTGCGGATCTCGTCGCGTGCTCGCTCGATCGTCGCAAACGGTCCGTCCTCGGCGTCCTTGCTCGGCGCCGCCAGTGTTCCGGACCAGGCATCGTTGCCATTCACGGCGACGTAGAAACCAGTTGCCGGCCCCGTCTCTTCTGCGAACTCCGCATCGTTCGCCCCCATGTGACAACCGCTGCCCAACAGGAGTAGCACTGCAATGCCCGCCAAGCCGCCACCACGACTGCTGGAAGAGATTCTGCACCCCATGTTGCGTCTCCTTTTCCCCGTCCCCGTTGCTGCCGGTCAGGGAGTTTCGCCGCCAAGGGTAACCTTCGCTGCGCTCGGTTGCCCGCGGGTCGCGGGGAAGGCAGCAGAACAGGCCTGTCTCTTCCAAGGGTAACCTTCGCTGCGCTCGGTTGCCCGCGGGTCGCGGGGAAGGCAGCAGAACAGGCCTGTCTCTTCGGACGGCACCCGCCGTCTCGGTCCCCGAACGCGATTCCCTCGACGAACAGAGAAACTACACGGACGCCGAGTCAATGTCAAACGCGATGCAGGCGTCTTCCGTAATGCGTCAGCGCCCCCCGGCCGGCGGACCGGCCGATCATAGGTTGGTGTTACTCGCGCCGGTTCTCACGCCGCTGGCGGGTCGCCGAAGTCGGGGACGTCCAGCAGCGCGCCGTTGCGCACGGCCGACTCGTGCGCGATCAGGCCCGGGACCAGGTAGCGTGCCGCCATCCACACATTGTTCGGCGGTTGCCGGCCGCTGACGCAGGCGGTGACGAAGTCGTCGACCAGGAACTGGTGCGAGCCCTGGTGCCCGTTGTGCAGGCCGCGGAATTCCTTGGGCAGGCGTCCGACGGGGTGCACCTTGGAGACGCCCGTGTAGGCGGCATCGCCACCCACCGTTTTCGCGGTGCTGTCGTCGGCCGCCGCCTTGCCGGAGCAATCCAGCAACGCGTTGAGGTCATCGCGGACGTTGCGGTCTTTGCTGACCCAGATCTGGCTCTTGTACTGCTCCTCATAACTGCCGGCGGTGCCGAACAGGCTCATGCGGCACTCGCCCGGGTGCCCGACGCGCCGGAACTCGTTGACCCGCGCCACGCTGCCGTCCGACATGCGCATCAGCGCGGTCTCGTTGCTGAACTCGTTGTGCCAGCGGTTCACGTCTTTGCGGAACAGTCCGTCCTCGTGTCGGTCCACGAAGCCCATGCACGAGACATGCGTGGCGTGTGCGCCGGTGACCGAAACGATCATGCTGACCGAGTGCGTCGGGTAGTGCATGGGCGGGGCGCCGGCGATCTCGCGCCAGCGTTCGCCGCCGCGCCACTTGTACACGTCGTACAGGCCGTGGTCGAAGTCGTGCAGGTATTCGCCCTCGCCGTAGACGACGTGGCCGAAGTCGCCTTTGCGGAAACGCTCGCGGCAGTACAGGGCGCAGGGGTAGTAGTAACTGGTCTCGCCGACCATGTAGATGCGGCCGGTCGTCTTGACCGTTTCGACCAGCGCGGTGATTTCCTCCATGGTCACGGCGGACGGGACTGCCGAGTAGACGTGCTTGCCGGATTTCAGCGCCTGCGCCGCCTGCGGGCCGTGCATCCAGTTCTGCGTGAAAATGGCAATGGCGTCCACATCGCTCTGGCACAGTTCGTCCAGCCCCGGGCAGGTCTTGGCGATGCCGTACCGCGTCGCCGCCTGCTCACGTTTGGCCTTGTCCAGGTCGCACAGCACGACCTCGCGCACCAGCGGGTGGGCCTTGAACAACGGAATGAAGTTGCGCGAGAACGCGCCCGTCCCGCAGATGCCGACGCGGATCTGTTCCATTGAATGAACTCCTGTTTTGCCAATCGCTCCTCACGACGAATGCGGAGAATCCGGACCGCCTGAAGGGCGTGTCGATTTGACCACATCAGATGCGCAACCACACCCAAAGTGGCCGGACCGGCTCGGTCCGGCATGCGGAAGCGAGCCCTTCGACAGGCTCAGCGTCTGCGACCGCTCCCGCCACTCTGGAAGGCCTGCTGCCGCACTGAATCGACGCGCCCTGAAGGCGGAACTACGAACGGGGAACGCCAGGCTTGTAGTCCCGGCTTCAGCCGGTCCGGATTCGCTTGTTCCCTCAAGTGGCGCTTCACCTCCGGACGCACCGGGACGCCTGACGACGGTTCAGCCCGCGAGACCCAGCCTTGACCCGTGGCTGCGGCGGACAAACTGCGGGCGCTCCAGGGGGCAGCCTTTACACTGAACACTGTGGCCCGTCGACATCGCCCTTCGCCTTGAGGCAACCTTCCCGGCGCGCTACGCTCGTGCCGCCTCGATGTAGGCCAGGATATTCTCCACCGGCGTATCGGTCATGATACTGCTGCTGCTGCCCAGCATGACGCCGCCGCCGCGTTCGGCGGCAATCCGCTTCATGCGCTCCACGGACATGCGGACGGCGGTTGGCGATTCGTAGAACGTCGTGGTCACGTTCACGCTGCCGCAGAGGACCGGCAGCGCACCGTTACGGGTTGGGGTCGCGGCGAGCCGCAGCATGTCCATGCCCTTGTCTTCCTCGAAGCCTTGGAATCCGTTGATCCCGCAAGCGAGCAGGTCGTCGAGGATCGGCAGGATGTTCCCGTCGCTGTGCCACAGCCAGAGGATGCCGTTGTCGACGAGCGGGGCAACGGCGTGCTTGAGGTGCGGGAAGTACACCTTGTGCAGCGTCTGCGGCGAACACAGCGGGCCGTCGTTGCCGCAGATGTCCTCGCCGGAGTAGACGACGGGGATCAGGTCGTGCTCGCGAATGCAGCGGGCAATAGCGGCGTTGCGCAGGTGTCCTTCTGCGCCGGCGAAGGCGAAGAAGCGGTCCAGCGCCTCGGGGTACAGGGCGTGTGCCATGAGCCAGTTTTCGTAGCCGACACTGGTGTACCACATCCAACCGACCGTTCCGCACAAGTGCCCGGGGATCCACACGGCAGGCTTGAGGAACTCGCCCCAGCGGTCGAGTTCGAGCCAGCGCTGTGCGACCTTGGCGGCGTCAACGAAAAGTGCTGCCTCATGCGCTGACGGCACGGCCAGACAGAAATCGCGCAGGTCTTCGGGCGTCTGCACGTTGCCGTGCTTTTCGACCCAGTCCCCCAGCAGGCGGTGCAGAACCGTCACCAGGCCGTCGCGGAGTGCCACGGCCGTGCCCGGGCCGCACTGCTGGTCGCGCCGATCCGGGAGCACGAACTGGAGCACGTAGTCTACGTCAGCGTTGCGCATGGCCTCCATGGACACTTCCTTCGGGTGCTCCGCATAATCGACCCGGCCGCTGAGCCGCGCCATGAGCTCGGCGGAACCCTGGAAGAGGGTGAATGGCAGCCGATCGGTCGGCTGGAACCGGACTGCTGCCATGAGCCGATCCCGCTTTGTCCGGTAGGACTCGCTGGCATGCCTGAGGGTGGCCATGAGTTGCGTTCCGTTGTGTTGTGGCTTTTCTTGCCGCGCTCGCAGATGCTATCCTCTCCGCAGCCATTCCAGTACGGTCGGGACGGAGCGGGCCCAGTCCGGCGGAATGTCCTCACTGATCATGAGGCAGAACCGATGTCCGCCAGCCGCACGGGCCTGGCGCTCAAAGCCCCGAAGCATTTCCGCTTCCGGCAGGCGGTACAACCCCAGGTTTGGATGGATCCAGAGAAACTTGTCGGGCCAGGTGGCACGCGCTTCGCCCACGCACATGTCGCCTTCCGGTGGCTCGGTAAATGAATCGATGCCGTCGAACGGCAGCCCTGCGATGTCCGCAGCGATGCCGTGCAGCTTGCCGTCGTAGTGGACCTGGAGTTTGTGCCCGGTGCGATGGAGGGTGGGGGCCAACCGCTGATAGACGGGGACGAGGTGGCGCCGGAAGAGCTGCGGGCCCATGGTCTCAAGGCTGAGGTTCTCCCAGAGCTTGACCTGACCGGGCGTGACCTTTGCGGCCGCGGTGAACTCGCGTTCTTTCACGGCGTTGAGTTGTTCGAGCAGGTCGAGCAGCGCCGGCTCCTCCACGGCAATGTCGAGCGAGAAGCGTTCGAGTCCGGCCAGGTCGATCTGGACGTGCTGAAACGGCGAGCGGCCGAGCTGGCCGACGACGATGTCGCCCGGTGTCGCGGTGGCTTCGGCGGCACGGACCGCTTCATGGTTCGGGCGGATGACCGCATCCTCCCAGGCGCGGCCGACGATCCGATAGTCAGCGGGGGTCTTGATCAGGTGCTCCTGCCGCCACTCGCCGAGGTACCACTCGTGCAGACTGCCGCGATCCGTTTCCCAGGTCACGTCGCGGCGCGGACCGTCCGGCGTCTCGCGCCGGGTCTCGACCAGGCGCAGGTGCGGGCGCTCGACCTGGACCAGGTCCACGTGCACGATCTGGCGCAGCCCGAGCCCGAACAAGCGCGGCCAGTCGACCTGCGGCCGGTTTTTCACGAACCAGTCGTAGACAAGGAAACACGGCCGCGCCACCGGTGCGCCGGCCAGAGCGTCGTGAATGGTGGGAGTCATGCTCATCGTCGCCGTCACTCCGTCACTGCGCGCAGGGGCTCTGCCCCCGTACCCCCGCCGGGGCGTCTTGACTCCCCGGACCCCTCGGTGTTGGTGCACGCGTCCGGCGCTGGCGCGTGGGCCGAAGGGTCGTTGGTATGGGCGCAGTCATGTTGTATTCCTGTACGGTTGACCGCCTCGCACAATAATCCTGTACCATGCTAGTACCATACAGGTACCAGGGGCGCGTGTCAAGCTGGAAGCGACGGCTGGCGGACGGTGCCACCGCAAGGCGGGGCTTGCCCCGGGCCGTCCTTGCCATGGACGACTACTTCGTGTGGTGCGGGTCGGTGATCCGGGCGGAGGATGGGCGCTACCCCATGTTCGCCTCGCGCTGGCCGAAGGCGACGAAGTTTCCCGACGGCTACCGCCAGAACATGGACCCCTGCCACCTTGTGTGGCAGGTGAACGGGTTCATTTCGGTTACTACGCCGCACCGTGTCCCCTCTCTTCCCTTTCCCCGTCCGCCGCCGGCGGACGGGGAAAGGGAAGAGAGGGGAGAGCGCCTACGTTTGGCGGGCGAACCCGATTCACCCGTGGCACAAGGCCACGGGGGTCTCACGCATGGGCCAGCACGCCGTCGTTCCACCCCCGACTGGCGCATCACCTCGCTGTCCGGCAGGACAGCGGCGAGAACCGTGTCATGTTAAGCATGTCATGACACACCCGACGCAAGGAAACGGACTCGAAACAGCGGCCGTCTGGCTCGCCGCTGGCGCGGTTGCTTTGGCGTTTGTGCACCGCGCGAGTTTGCCGTTGGCTGAGTGCATGACCGGGTTGCTGCTGCTGGTCGTGCTCGTGGCTGCCGTCAGGGCGCGACGCCTGCCTGTAGGGCTGCCCGGGCCGGTCCTGCTATTTTGTGGCTGCGTGTTGCTGGCACTGGCCGGCTGCGGAGACCGCAAGGCGTTCCTGGAAGTGATCCAGCTTGTGGGCATCACGGGCGGTGCGGTGTTCGCTTTCCAGAGCGCCCTGACGATTGAGTCCGGACGCCGGATGATGGCGGCCATGACGGGCGGATGGGTTGCGTCGGTGGCAATCGCCGCGGCGCAGTACCTGTCCGGCAAGGCGCCCGCCGATGTGGGCGGTTTGCTTGGCGGTCGCGCGCTCTTCGGGGTCGCGATCGCAGCCACCGCGCCGCTGGTGTTTACGGTCCTGGCCGCGGTCGGCCCGCGCCTCGGACGCGTTCTGCCGGCGGTCGCGTTCCTGGCCGCCTGCCTGGTGACGCTGTACCAGCCGGCGTTCGTGCTGCTGGTGGTCGGCGCGACGGCCTGGGCCGCGCTTTGCGCGGGACGCGCCGTGCGCGCGGGACTGCTCGGCGCCGTGATCCTGGCCGTGCTGCTGGTGGCGACGGGGCGGACGCCGCGGCCGAATCTGCTGTACATGGCGCAGAGCGTGGCCACGCGGGACATGTCCGGCGTGGCTCGGCGCTGGACGCTCGAGCTGCGCGCGGGCATGGCGGCCGTGCGCGACCGGCCATGGTTCGGTTTCGGCCCCGGCCGGTACCAGGCGGTGGTGAGTTCGGCCGAGTACCGGCGCTTTCTCCCGCCCACGGCCGAGAACCGCGTCGAGCCCGGCACGCAGAGCGGTTATCTCGTATTGGCCGTCGAGTACGGTCTGCCCGCCGCACTCCTGCTCGCCCTGGCACTGCTTGCTGGCGCGAGCACGGCGGGGACGCTGTCCCCGAACCCCTGCCGGGAAGGGCCATTGGCCCTTCCCGGACCCATCCCGAGTTCTTCCTGCGATTGCGCGGCGCAATCGCAGGAAGAGCGGGCATTCGCGGATTCCCCCGGCGGCCAACTCGCCATGTCCGTGCACGGAGCCCGTGCCGCCGGGGAATCCGCGAATGATGGCATGGGGGAATGCGATGTGGGCGTCCTCACGTCCGGCTCTCACGCCACGGCCCGGCGCGCGCTGGCGTTGACAGCGGTGCTGCTGGGCTTGGGGTTGCTGGCGACGCCGCTGCTGGTGCAGGGTGTAGGTATGTTGGTCGCCGCGGTGCTCGGCGCCTGTGGCGCCGTGAGTTGCGGACTTCGCACTGCGGGCGGGGCTGGGCGCGAGCCGCTGTGGCGGCGCGCCTGGGTGCAGGCGGTCGTTCTGGTTGGCATCGCGATCGTGGCGCTGTCGGTCGGGGGCCGGATGCGGGCGCAAGTTGCACAGGTCGCATCCCCGGCGCCCAAGCTGGCAGCGGGCGAACTGGTGGTGCTGCATGCCAGAGATGCGGCCATTGTTCCGCCGCCTTTCACGGTTATCGGCGCCCCCGGTGCTGTCGTCGGTTTCTGTCTGGCGATTCCCGGCACGGACAAGCTGCCGCCGGGCATCGCGGAGGGGCCGGTGTACGAGGTGACACTGCCGCGCGCCGGGCGTTACCGTGTCTGGGTGCGGGCTTGGTGGCAGGACGGTTGCGCCAACTCGTGTGCCATTGCGGCAGACGACGGCGCGCCGGCCATGATTGGCAACGATGCGACTTACCGGGTCTGGCACTGGATCGACGGGCCGATCCTCGATCTGGCTGCCGGCACGCACCACCTGCGTCTGCTGCCGCGCGAGAGTGGCGTGCGCGTGGACCAGTTGGCGTTGGCGACCGACCTCGAGTACCAACCGGTCGGGGGCTTGCAGCCGAGTGGCGCAGCGGTGACGTCGGTGAAGGCAGAGGAGCGTCAGCCCGTGTCGGAGCCGGGACAGAAATCGGTAGCGAAGCCTGGCGCGACACGGGAGCCAAGGTTCGAGTGCCCGCCTGCCTGGACGAGCGAGGGGCGCCTCGGCGGTCCGCCGTTCTGCGTCGGTGTTGGTGGCGCGTACCAGGTTGGGCCGGAAGGGTTCATGGTCCGGCTCGGTATTCCGTGTCGGCGTCTGCGCGAGAATGAGCTGTTGGACCTCGATACGCTGCGGCAGGTGAACCTGGTCTGGATCTCCGGCCCCCAAGGCGACACGGTGGCGCTCGGGCGCGTTTTGCAGACCCTGGCGGAAGAGGGAGGGACGGTGATTCTGGAGAAACCGGAAGGAGCCGGGCTGTTCGGCGCCGAGTTGCTGGGTCCGCTGCAGATGGCGCAACAACCGGTCGGACACGGAGTCGAGATCCGTGCCGAAGGTTCGCCCTTGCTGCAACGACTGCCGACGTCAGCCGTTCTGCCGCGCGACATCTGGTGCACGCGCTTGTCCGGGCCGGTATCAGGCGAGGGCTATGCCACGCACGGGCAGTTGCGCGGCTGGGGCCGCGCGGTCGGGCCAGCTCTGGTGAAGAAGCAAATCGGCAAGGGCACGCTGTATTTCCTCTGCGCGCCGCTGGGGTTCGTGTCCATGTGGCGCGGCACGTGGTTCGATCCTGTGGCCGACGACATCTTGCGCGACGCGCTGGGCGACCGTTGCGAGCGGCTCTTCGAGAGCCTGGCGTGGAGTCCGGCGGCGTCCGAGGCGAATCGGTTCGATGACGATTTCATGCGTGTCGCCGGAGAACTCGGGGCCTGGCATGTCGAGGACGGCAGCGTCACGCTGACAGGCGACCGGCCGCCGGCCGCGGCCCTGGCATTCGCGCTGCGTGCCGAGGGCAGGGCGGTGGTGCGCTGTGACCGGCCGGTGTCGAACGTGCGCGTTTCGGCGGCCATCCTGGCAGATGCGTCGCAGGGCGGGGTCTGGTTGAGTGCGGCGGCGACGCGGCGTCTGAATCTGGTTTATGACGGTGCCGCCGGTCTGCTGCGGCTGTATGCGCAAGACGGGCAGAGCGAAAAGATTCTGGGTGAAGCGACGGCGGCGCCGCCGCCGAACCCGGGCTGGCGCCGCGTCAGCCTGATGCGCCGGGGCGATGCATGGGAAGCGTGGCTCGACGGCCAGCGGCTCTTCACCGCCCCGGCGGCGGGCGACACCGCGCAGGCGTCGTTCGGGCTTGTGAACCGTGCCGGCACCACGCACTTCGACGACGTCCACGTGCGGAGTACGCAGGAACTCCTGCCCGGCCGCGACCTGTGCATCGGCGAGGAGGGCAGTTCACGCGCCGACCTGCCGTACGCGGCCGGTGTCGAGCCACGGACCGTTTACTCGCCCGTGTGGTGGCTGCGTCCCGACCCGCAACAGCGCCACGCGGTGCGGCTCGGCATGCCGACGTACGCCCCGGCCGTGTTCAGCCTCGACGACGCGCGGTTGGGCGTCGTGCCGCCGGATTCGGAAGGCCCCCTGGTGTACCTGCCGGAGCACCAGACCCCGCAGCGCCAGATCGAGGTTGCGTGTCCGTTGTGGCACGACTATACGTTCGGCGGCCGGCCGGTCGAGTGGTACGCCACCGGCAGCGCCTGGCAGCAACTGCCGCGCTGGGCCTGTGACCGGAAGTGGACGTTCCTGGGCGTGAACACCACAACGCCGTCCGTGCTGTGGCATCGGCAGCCGCGGACTGCGCCGTACGCGGTGTCCGTGTTCGTGGCTGCGGGGGCGGAGGATACGCAACTGCCCAGCCACGAGGCCGGACGCGACCTGAACCTGGTGCTGGCGGGCAATGGCAGGGACTTGGCGGAAGGTTACACGGTCCGGGTCGGCCCGGCCGGGGCGCAAGGCTGCGAGTTGTGGCAGGGCGCGACGAAGCTCGCGGCTAATTCCGCCATCGGCCTGCCGTCCGGTCACGCCCTGCACCACCGTTGGTTCTGGCTCAAGGCCGTGGTCGAGAAGGACCGGCTCCGGTTCTACTACGAGGACCAGTTCGCGCTCGACGTGAAGCTGACCGCACCGCCGCCCAAAGGCTGGCTCGGGTTCTGGACCCAGAACAACGCTGTGTGCATCGCGCGCGCCACCATTTCCGCGTCGGAGTGAGGAGACTGGGGGCGCCCATGTCACGGGCGGCGTCGCCGGGCGCTGACTTGGTCAGCCCTGAGCAAGCGTAGCGCGTCGAAGGGCTCACTCGCCCTCTGCCGCCGCACTCCACATGCCGCCGTCGATGGCCACGATTCGCCGCGACATCGACGCGTTTGCCAAGTGCGCGGAACACGCAGCATTGTGGGGGCGACCGCCCGGGAGTCGCTGGCGCCGTGTTGCCGACGACCGCGGTTCAGCGGGCACGCTGGCGTACGTACTGTGACGGCGACAGCGCGAGTCGCTTCCGGAACAGGCGCGAGAAGTAGTTCGGATCGTCGATCCCGACGGCGACCGCCACTTCGGCGACTGTCATCCGCGAACTCCGCAGCAAGTGGCAGGCGTGGTTGAGGCGGATGTCATTCACGTAATTCAGGGGCGGCGTCCCGACGAGTTGCCGGAACGCGGTGCAGAGGGCGCTCTTGGACAGTCCGCTCACCGCGCAGAACTCCGGGTAACCGAGGGGCTTGCGATAGTTCTCCTCCAGATAGTATTTCAGCGCCAGGACCGCCTTGACACTTCGCGCGGAATGGGAGGGGGGCTTTTGCGAGTCAGGGGCCGTCTCCCGGACATGCCCCAAGAGAGCCTTGAGGACTGGCCAGAGCGAGTAGGCGGCGTTCGGGCACTCGCGGTTGACCCGGGCGAAGAGCTGCTCCAGCAGCTCAACATCCTGCGTTGGCAGAGCGTGGACGACCAATGGCAGATACGGCATGAACGCGGCGGGAACGGAGTGTTCCAGCCTCGGGTTATACTCCTCCTCACGCATGACGGCCAGAGGAGACTGCAGGTGCCGGTGGTCCGGGCGCCAGTCGAAGTGCAGACAGCACCGGTAGGTGGTCTGCGCGGCCCCGGTGCGGCTCTCGTGCCAGTGGTTGGGCGGAATGACGGCTGCGGAGTCCCGGCGCATGGAGTGCAGGCCCTCTTCCAGTTCCAGGCAGAACTCGCCGTCACGAACAAAGACCAGTTCGCAGTCGTAGATCTTGCGCCTCGGCTCGCGGCGGCAGGGCTGCCACTCGCCCTGCCAGAAGACGCGTAGGATAGGGTCGAAGTAGTCCATGTGCGAATCCTGTCCGTCTGCGACCTGTGCAATAGCACGACACCTTCTGCCAGTGCCGCGGGGGGCCGCCCGCGGTACGGGGTACTCGGAAGGTGACAGGCCTTGGTCCGATTATTGCACAGGTCGAAGAATATTGTGCTACTATCAGAAACCGAGTCCTATTGATGTTCAGGTAAGAACAGCGTATTCTATTTGAAAGGGATGAGCAAGCATCAAAAAACTATTATGCTACTCGAGGTGCTCAAATGCAAGTCGTGAAATTGGGCAAGACAGGTGTTTCGGTCAGCAAGTTGGCGATGGGCGGGTTGTTCGTGTCGTCGGTGGGCGGCGAGTTCGAGCAAGCGAAGCAGGCGGTTGAACGTGCGGTCAAGCTGGGTGTGAACTACGTCGACACGGCGCCGACGTATGCGAACAGCGAAGAGGTCCTGGGGAAGATCCTTGAGAACATCGATGCGCCGTTGGTCATCTCCACCAAGATCGGTGGCCGTCCGAAGCCCTTCGAGCCCCGCAACAAGGACCACATCCGTGCCTCCATTGAGGAAAGCCTGCGGTTGCTGAAGCGCGACCGCGTCGACATCCTGATGGTTCATGAACCGGACCGGCCGGGCCAGTACGACTGGTGGACGAACTGGCAGACCATGGATGGTCCGGCACTGGAAGTGCTGCATGAGTTGCGGGATCAGGGCGTGATCAAGTACCTGGGGCTGGGCGGCACGACCGCCTACGAGATGGCACACATCATCCGCAGCGGCAAGTTCGATGTCGTTCTGACCGCGTTCAACTACAGCCTGCTCTGGCGCGAGGCGGAGATCGAGGTTATTCCGGCGGCCACGGCGCAGGGCATGGGCATCGTGGTCGGGTCGCCGCTGCAGCAGGGTGCACTGTCACGGCGCTTTGACGCGCAGTTGGACGATCCGGCCCTGTACTGGCTCAGTCCCCGGCGCAAGGCACAGTTCAAGACGCTGTACACCTTCCTCGACGAGACCGGCATGTCCATCACGGAAATGGCAATTCGCTTCGTCATCTCGAATCCCGCGATCCACACGGTCCTGATGGGCGCGCGTTCGGCGGCCGAGGTTGACAGCAACGTCGCCGCGGTGGCGAGAGGTCCGCTGCCGAAGGACATCCTGGCGCGCCTGGACGAGATCTATGCCATGGTGCCGTACCGTCCGTTCGCCGAGCCGTTCGGCCTCGGTTGGCGGCTGGGCAATCCGTCGAGCTACCGCGGCCCGGGCGCGGGGTGAGTTCATCGTGCTCTGCGGCGACGGGGCGTACGCGGAACGACAGTGGCGCGGGACCTCCGGGACCGCGGTAGGGTGCTCGGGGCCGTCCCGGCCCGAGGCCCTCGGCCGGGGACCGGCCGACGCACCCTGCTTCGGCGCGAGACGCGCCGAGCCACGGTGCCGCAATTCGTGAGGTCGGATTTGACGGGAGGGACGAGAATGAACACGCACGTGTGCAGGTTGGGGATCACTCTCGCGATGGCCGGGGCGACCGTGGCCTGCGCGCCCATGGCGCGCGCGGCGGAACCGGCAACCGCGCCGGGTGTCAACCTGTTCGTCGCCACAACGGGTAACGATGCCTGGTCGGGACGGTTGTCCGTCCCGAATCCGGCAGGGACCGATGGCCCGTTCGCGACGCTCGACCGCGCCCGGAACGAGATCCGGGTACTCAAGCAACAGGGCGGGTTGCCGGCTGGTGGCATCGTCGTGGAGGTCTTGGGCGGCAGGTACGAGTTGACGGCGCCGGTTGTGTTGACGGCCGAGGATTCGGGCCCCGCCGAGGCGCCCATTGTCTTTCAAGGCCGGCCGGGTGCGGAGGTCCGGATCAGCGGCGGCAAGATAGTCACCGGTTGGCAGCCGGTCACGGACCCCGCGATTCTCGAGCGTCTGGATCCCGTTGCGCGCGGGAAGGTCTTCCAGGCCGACCTGAAGGCGCAGGGCGTCACCGAATTCGGCGACCTGGGGCTGGACGCGGCCTGGGAACTGCAGCTCTGGCTGTCCAAGATTGACGGTCAGGGTGAAGACGCGATGGGCAGTACCTACGCGAGTGTCGGCAAGAAGGTCAGCCCGCGGCTCGAGGTGTTCCTCAACGACACGCCCATGGACATTTCGCGCTGGCCGAACGAGGGTTTTATCAAGATCGAGGCGGTGCTGGGGAGCACCGAGAGGGATGTGCGCGGCTGGAAGAGCTGCGTGGAGGGGATCTTCCAGTACGAAGGTGACCGGCCGCGGCGCTGGGTGGGCGAGAAGGACGCGTGGGTGCTCGGCTACTGGGGTCGCGACTGGGCCTTGCAGCGGCACAAGATCAAGACTCTCGATCCGGAGAAACGGGTCATCGCTGTGGAGCCGCCCTACCACACCTACGGCTACCACAAAGGTCAATGGTTCTGCGGGCTCAATCTCCTGTGTGAGATCGACCGGCCCGGCGAGTGGTACATCGACCGGGAGGCGGGAATCCTCTATCTCTGGCCGACGGACTCCCTCGACAAGAGCACGGTCGAGGTCTCGATGGCGTCGGGGCTGTTCACCCTGACCGACGCGTCGTACGTCACCATTCGCGGTCTGCTGCTGGAGGCCGCGCGCGGCACGGCGGTCGCCATCACCGGCGGCGAGCAATGCCGCGTTATCGGCTGCACGTTCCGGAATCTCGGCAACCACGCCGTGACCGTGTTCAACGGCAAGGAGCACGGCGTCATCGGTTGCGACATGTACGGCATGGGCGGCGGCGGTATCTACCTGGTGGGCGGCGATCGGAAGGAACTCACGCCGGCCGGGCACTTCGCCGAGAACAACCACATTCATCACTATGCCCGCTGGGACCGCATGTACCGGCCGGGTATTTTCATGAGCGGCGTGGGGCTGCGCGCGTCGCACAACCTGATCCACGACGCGCCGCACTCGGCGATCCTGTTCGGCGGCAACGATCACCTGTTCGAGTACAACGAGATCCACAATGTCTGCCAGGAGTCGCACGACTGTGGCGCCATCTACGCCGGTCGGAGCTGGACCCTGCGCGGACACGTGATGCAGTACAACTACATCCACCATCTGGCCGGCAAGGACGGCGGGGCCTGCAACGGCATCTACCTCGACGACCTGTTCTCGTCAGCCACCATTCAGGGAAATGTGTTCTACCAGGTGCTGCGGCCCGTGTTCATTGGCGGCGGCCGCGACAACATCGTTCAGGACAACGTGTTCGTCGATTGCCCCAAGGCCATGCATGTTGACGCCCGGGCCCTGGGTTGGTGCGGTCCGCATGCCGACGGGCGAATCAAGGAAGCGCGCGAGAAGGGGACGATCATGGGCGTCCGCTACAAGGAGCCCCCGTTCAGCACGCGCTATCCGCAACTGGTCAACATCCTTGACGAAGACCCGAAGTCGCCATGCGGCAACATCGTTCGGCGGAACATCTTCTGGCTTGGAAACGGCGAGAACATTCGGCGCGTGCAACGCGGCGAGCCGCCGACAGATACGTGGTGGGATGGCATCGAAGCCAAGATCAGACCGCTGGTGAAACTCGAGGACAACCTGATCAACGAGGACCCGAAGTTCGTGGACGAGAAAGCCTGCAACTTCCAGCTCCGCGACGACTCGCCGGCGTGGAAGCTCGGCTTCAAGCGCATTCCTGTCGAGAAGATCGGTCTCCACCCGGACGACTGCCGCGCGTCCTGGCCGGTCACGCATGCGGTCCGGCCCCTGCCGAGCCTTCCCGCGTTGCCTGCCGCGCCGCCGCCGCGTCAGTCGCTTCGGACCGGGCCGGCGCCGGTGTTTGCGGTGGCACGGGCGGTGGCACCGATCACGATTGACGGCCAGGTCACGCCCGCGGAGTGGGCGGGTGCGGACCCCAAGAACGCCCTGGTCATCGAGCGCGGACTCTACCACGAGCCGCTGCTCCCCAAGAGCTACGCGTGGTTCGCGTACGACGACCGGAATCTGTACGTGGCGGTGGTGAACGACGTGGACACCGTCAAACCGCTGGCCATGGGCGCGCACTGGGGAACGGACGATGCGGTGGAGGTGGCGCTGCGCAACCCGGCGGCGGGCAAGACCGCGCCGATTTTCGTCCTGCGCGGGTACCCGAACGGCCGGTTCGAGAGTTCACCTGAGGCCGGGGCTCCCGGCGATCAGGTTCAGAAGGCTGGCGCCGCGGTGACGTTCGCCGCGAGCGTGGTTGACGCCGCGCTCTGGGCGGCGGAGTACCAGATTCCGCTTGATGTCTTGGGCCTGAGTGCGTCCGCGCCGGCGAAACTCGAGATGAACATCTCTGTTCGCAAGAGCGCCGGGGCCGCATGGGTGATGTGGCAAGGCACGGGTGGGCTGACCTGGGAGACCGGCAAAGCCGGGTTCATCGAACTGTCGAAGTGAGACGGGCAGCCATTGTGGTGCGTCGCCCGCCAAGAACATCGGCGGCGCCATATTCGGCGGTGGATTCACGGACCATCAGCTCGTGGGAACTCACGGTTTCATGCCTTCAATACGTTTGACCTCGCGGTCGAAGTCCGAGACATATTGTCGACCTGTGCGGGTAAATCCGGCCACGGCCCCGTTCGTAGTGGTCCGTTCGTAGTGGTGTCGCAGTCCCGGCGGTAGCCCGCCGGGCAAGACACCATCCCCGTGCCACGCCGCCGCCAGATGGGCTCTTGGCGCTCCACTTAGTTCCGCGCGCTGCGAGCCCACTACGAACGGG
Organism: Lentisphaerae bacterium RIFOXYA12_64_32; assembly: GCA_001803235.1. Taxonomy (GTDB): domain Bacteria; phylum Verrucomicrobiota; class Lentisphaeria; order Oligosphaerales; family YB12-FULL-65-16; genus YB12-FULL-65-16. Next base: position 56,342 of record MHBL01000450.1, on the reverse strand, counting down.
CGTATCCTGGCGTTCATGGCGGGGTCTCTTCTCTCTCAGGATTTACGCGCACAGGTCGCAAATTTAGCGTCCTGCCGCTTTCGGTAGGCCTCGAATTCCCCTTCGGCTTTGAGTTTCGCCGCCAGCGCGCGCACCTTGCCCTTGTGCTGCAAGATCGGGTAGTTCGACAACTCCAAGAAGCTGTTCAAGAACCCCACCCAATCGTCCATCTGCATCAGGATGCCCCGCTCGGCCCGATTCTCCGCCAGATCCAGGTAGGCGTCGAGGTTGTAGTCCCGGGTGTGGTAGTTCTTCCCGTCGTCGGCAGTTGTTTCCAAAATGGAAATAACGGATTCCTCAACTTCCGGCTTCTCGCAAGGCCACAGATCCCCAAGTCTGGCAACCGCCCGCCGAGATCAGAGGCTGTCTTCCCCACGCAAGAGCCCACACCGCCGGACGAGGGGGGCGTGCGGCGCTCGACACGACGCCGGACGGAATGCCGCCGAAGCAGGCTTCGGCGCGGGAAAGCTGTGCCAGAGCACAGTCACTCCAAAGCGGCTGGCGCCGCAAGTTCTTGACATCTCGGCCGTCTCGATCCGGGATGGCCAAATCGGGAGACTTGGCGGCATTGGTCTGTCCCCGTTGTTCTCCCCGCGGCCTTTTGCCGCGCCCTTCTCCGTGCTATCTTGCCACGAGTCCAAACCCATGGGTCGCCGAGCACTGACGCGGGACAGCAGACTGGGGAGAACTTCCTGATGGACGCCGCACACCACCGCTGCCGCCTGAAGAATCTCAACGATGTCAACACGTTGCCGAAGAAGGTCGTGCGCGAGCACTGGGTCCATGACTATCTGGCCGGCCAGGTCATCTACCATCTGGGCGAGTATCCGAAACGCTTCTCGATGGCGCCGACGGAGTATGACGAACGCCTTCTGGAAACGTTCGCGGCACACGGCGCCAAGCTCATCCAGCTTCACGAAGACTGGCACGACTCGCAGCGACTCCTCGGCGCGGACAAGTTCACCCCGCACGACCGTGACGGCTTCATTCGGTTCGTCGATCGAGTGCATGCGCTCGGGATGAAGATCATCGTCTACGCCTCGACCGGCTACTTCGAGTCCCGTGACCCGGACTTCGACCCGGCGTGGGACATCAACCTGAAGCACATCAACGTGCACTTCTACTTCAGGTATGCGCACTGCTCGCCTGCCAGCCCGGAGTGGCGCGCCTATCTTCTGCCCAGACTCGAGCGGATCATGGACGAGTACGGCGTCGACGGCCTGTACAACGATTTCGGGTATATGCCGCTGGGTCAGCACCCGGTGCCGCCGGGGCACGTGTCGCCGGCCCCGGAAACGTCCGCGCACGATGCGGCCCTCGAAGACCTGCTCTGGACCGTGCTGAACCTCGTGCACCACCGCAACGGGGTCTACAAGGCCCACTATGGCGGACTCCGCAAGCCGTTGGGCGACCGCAAGATGTACGACTACATCTGGGTCGGCGAGTACATCGCCAGCACGGATACCATGCGCCTGCAAACACGATACTACGAGCCCTACGTCGTGCCCTGTATCGACCTTTCTCACGCCACGCTCCGGGACGATGACGAGCCCTACCGCCTGGCGGTGCCGTACCTGCAATTCCCGCTGCGCGTGGACGGCCGGCCGTTCACCGGGGAGTGCGCCGCGGTCCCGAGAGTCGAGTATGCGGACCCGGATAAGTGCTTCGTGGTGAAGAACTACCGGAAATACCTGGAGTACTACCGGACCCATCCCGAGGCGCCGGCTATGTACGGCGAGTGGGACAGCTTTCCCGGCAAGCCGGAGCGGCGCGAGACGTGGCTGCGCCACCTGGACATGTACCTGCCTATGGTGAAAGAAGGCACACGTGTGTGGATCGACATCAGTGATTCACCCGTCATCGAGGGCAAGAAGGACGAGAGTCTGGTGGCGTCGCTGTTCGTCAACGATGAGGTCTACATGGTGGTGGCGAACTACGCCGCCCTGCCGGCGACGTTCACCAGCGTTTGGCCGTGGAAGGACCGCGAGTCCGGCGTGACCGCCAGGACCATTACCGTGCCGCCGCACAAGTTGCTGTATCTGGTGCGGGCAGAGGAAGCGAGATAGGGCCCGTTTCGGGGAATCGTTGATCTTGTTGGAGCAGGCGTCGTTGCGGAGTTGGCAAGCCGAAAGAAGGCGACCTGCGCGGGTAGATCACCGGAGAGAAAAGGCCCCACCGTGCGCGGCAGGATACGCCCGCTCGTAGTGTGCTCGCAGTGCGCAGAACGAAACTGGCGCGCCAAGAGCATACGTGGCGCGGGGATGGTGTCTTTCCCGGCGGTCGACCGCCGGGCTTGCGACACCACTACGAGCGGGGCCGCGACCGGTCCTTGTCAGCACAACGAGGTCTTCGCACGAGAGCGGATTTACCCGTACAGGTCGAGAGAAGGAGGGACCCAATGGCAGGGAACCAATGCGTGTGGGGCTGGGTGCTGGGCGTGCTTGCGGTGGCGTGGCGCGCGGCGGCGGCCGACGTGGTTCTGGTCGAGAACGGCCAGGCACGAGCACAGGTGGTGGTCACCGACACGGCACTGCCTGTGGTGCGTGATGTGGCGGCTGATTTCGTGCGCGTTGTGAAGCGCATGAGCGGTGTGGAACTGGCTCTTGTCGCCGAGAGCAAGAGCGATGCGGCCCAGCCGCGAGTGCTCATTGGCGCCTGCAAGGCGCCGCAGGGCCTGGATGCCGATCCTGCGACCATCACGGGCGATGAGGCGTATGCAGGCTACGTGATCGCCTGCGGGCAGAACTGTCTGGTACTCGCGGGCAACTCGCCGGCTGGGACCGCAAATGCCGTGTACGGGTTCCTGCAGGACCAGCTCGGCGTGCGGTGGTTCCTGCCGACGGAGTTGTTCGAGATCGCGCCGCCGTTGAAGAGCATTACCATCCCGGAACTGCGGCGCGTGGTGACGCCGAGCTTCGTCTGCCGCCTCGGCAGTGCGAGCTGGGACAAGGAAAGCCTGCCGTGGGCGCGGCACAACCGCTGGGATGCGGGCGCCAACGAGTTCACGATTCCCTACGCGTCCGGTTTCAGGCACTGGATGTATGCGGTGTTTCCGCCCAGCAAGTATGGCAAGACGAACCCCGACATCTACCCGCTCCTGAACGGCAAACGCGCGGTCCCGGAAAATGACGGTGAGCAGCTCGCGCAGCCGTGCACGGGCAACCCCGAGACCGTGCGTATCGCCATCGAGGTCGTGAACACGTACCTCACCGAGCATCCCGACACACACACCTACCCGTTCAGCATCAATGACAACAACACGTGGTGCGAGTGTGATCTGTGCCGCGCGCAGGACGTCGAGCGGCCGGAGTACCGCGGTCGGCGCATCTACTCCGACCGCTGGTTCACATTCGTTAACGCGGTGGCGAAGGGCGTCAGCGCGAAACACCCCGGCAAGTTCATCGGGTGCTTTGCCTACTGGGGTGTCGAGTTGCCGCCACTGAAGATCGAGCGGCTCGAGCCGAACGTTTTCGTGAACCTGACCCAGGACACGGCGCAGTATTTTGACTCGGACTACAAGACGGTCGACTACGACCTGATCCGCGCCTGGCAGCAGAAATGCCAGCATGTCGGGAAGTACGACTACTACGGGCTCGGCGCGCTGGCGCCGCGGTACTTCCCGCACCTGCTCGCGGCCGATTTGAAGGCCATCCACGGCATGGGCGCCCGCGCGTTCCACAGCGAACTCTATCCGTATTGGGCCAATATGGGGCCCATGCTCTACGTTGCCAGCCGCCTTCTCTGGGACGTGACGCTCGACCCGGACGCGCTGCTCGAGGAGTTCTACACCGCCACGTTCGGGGCGGTGGCCCCGGACATGCGCGCGTTCTACCAGACTCACGAAGCTGCGTGGATGAGCCAGAAGAAGGGGCTGTGGTTCGGCGGCATTGGCAGCGCCGCGCAGCAGATGGACTTCTACACTTCGGAGGAGGTGGCGGAGGCTGCATCGCACTTGCAGAAGGCCGAGGCCCTGGCGGCCGACGACACGGTCCGGGCGCGGGTCCGGTACATCGCTCAGTGCTATGCGTACCCGGACCTGCTGCTGCGCGCCTGGACGGCGGCGCGGGACGTGACGCAGGTGAAGGCCCAATCCACCGCGGCGGCGAAGAGTCTGGCCCCGAGGATCGAAAGCCTGCTCGTGCCACTCGGCACGGAAGATGCCGGCTGGCAGAAGAGCATTGTCGAGGACCCGATCGTCGACGCGTGGTATAAGAACGGGGCGCGTCCGAATATCCGCGGCCTGTGGCGCGCCAGGGTCCAGGGAGGCCTGATCGATGGCGTGCAGGCGTTGGGCGCCTGGGCCAAGACGCCGGAAGGCACCGCGGCATCGGCCGAGGAGCGCCAGGTACTTGACCGCATCGCCGCCCACCCGCAGGTCGGGCTGCTCTGGCAAGCATTGCAAGGCACGTTGCGGCGCGGTCCGAACCTGCTGCCCAATCCCGGGTTCGAGGAGTCCAAGACCGACAAGGCGGGCCCGGCAGGGCCGGAGTGGCAGACGGCCAGTGTGGCCGCGGGCTGGAGCACCTGGCAGCAGTTCCAGGACAAGGGCAAGTTCTTCCTCGATGGCAGCGTGAAGCACGCCGGGAATTCCGCCGGTGCGTTCGAGGGCGGCGAGTGCCTCTGTTACATCACGACTGTCCCGGTTGAGGCCGGCAAGACCTACCTCGCCGAAGTCTGGGCCATGGCGCCAGCAGTGCGCGAGAACACCAAGGTCACGCTCGAGGTACGCTGGCACGACGTGCAGGGGCACTGGTACAACGGTGCGGCCAACCACCGCGTGGAAACGAAGTCCTCCGGGGCGTGGGAACGGTTGCTGATCCCGTTCGTGGCGCCGAAGGACGTGCCGCGGGCGGTGTTCCTGCTGGTGGGCGAAGGCATCGCGGTCGAAGACGTGGTGCGGTACGACGACGCGTTTCTGGGCGAGGCGGCCACGGGCCCGGCCGCGGGGGACGCCAAGCCGGGGGCAGAGCGGTAGCGTTCAGTGTCCCCCCACGGGGGTGATGCGGTGCAAGGCATTGGGGCACGGACGGTGAGCGACATCCTTCACCGTGTAACGGGCGAAGTTCACGCCGTCGAGATGCGCTGGATTCACCCGCACGAACATCTGCTCCTCAGCATGGGGGAGTGTCGAGGCGAGACGATTGCCAAGTACCCTGGCAACACGGAGTATGCGCGCCGCCGGTCTCACGGACGCGCACATTCAGACGATCATGCACGACAATCCGCTGGACATGCTGCGGCGCAGGTAACCCCCTTATCGGAGAGTTGTCACAGATGGACCGCTTTCTGGGTTTGCGAAAGAGAGGCCCGCAGATGAACGCAAGATGGCTGCGAACCCTGGGCCTTGCCGGTGCGGCACTCGCCATCGCGTCGACGGTCGTGGCCGAAACACCAACGCCTGTCCGGGAGGGTGCGACGATGATCGTGATCAAGCCGAGCGTGGCGTGGAACGTGACCGGGAAGGATGACCTGGCGCAGTTGCAGCACCTGGCGTCCGGGACCGGCTGGGAGTTCGAGCCGAATGCGGACACCGCAGCGGGCCTGAAGGCGGTCGGGATGAAGACCATCCGCTGCATCAATGTCGACCCACTGCCTGGGCAGTTCGCGGCGGACGGGAGTTTCCTGGTTGGGCAACCGGACCGGTTGCTCGCGCACCTGAAGACATGCCGCGACGTCGGCGCCAAGCCGCACATCATCATGGCCACCGGGCTGCACCCGGACCTGCGCCTGACCGTGGAGGACGTGAAGCAGCAACCCGGGCTGATGGGGCTGATTCCGTCGGGCACGTTCGGCCCCAAGGATTGGTCGAAGTTCCAGCGCTACTGCCAGGCGTACTTCGAGTACGTGCTGGTCACGCAGCAGTTCCCGGACGCCGAGTTCGAGGTGGGCAACGAACCGGACATTGGCGGCACCATTTGTCCCACACCGCCGAAGCCGGCGAACGGGTCGCGGGCGTTGTACGAGGCGTACTTTAGCCTGTACCGGAACGTGGCGCTCGCGGCCGCCGAGTTCGAGCAGAGCCACCCGGGGCTGAAGGTCCGGCTCGGCGGGCCGGCGCTGGCGTGGGCGTTCACGTTCAAGTATGGCGACCTGAACTGGGCGGAGCGGTTTCTGCGCGACTGTGGCGCCGAGAAGCTCAAGCTCGACTTTGTCGGCCTGCATTTCTATGGCAACATCAGTTCGCTCGACGGCGAGTATCCGGCCAACTACCCGTCGTTCCAGGAGATGCTGAAGTCGACCATGGGCTGGCGCGACCAGTACTGTCCGGGTGTGCCGATCTGGATCACCGAGTGGGGCGCGAGCTACCACACGTCGAACGAGCCACAGTCCGTGATCAACGGCAATTACGTTGGTGCGGTGTGGGCGGCGGCGTTCCTCAACAGCATGCTGCAGAGCGGCGTGGATGCCGCGCTGTACCTGGTCTCGACTGACTTGCGGCAACCGGTGAAGGATGAGCCCGGCAAGTTCGTGAACGTCTGGGGCTGGCCGAGCCTGTTCGTGAACCCGAGCGTTTTCGGTAAGGCGTACCCGAAGGCGCCGTACCACGTATTCGAGATGGTTTCGCGTCTCGAGGGCAACCGGGTTGAGGCGACGCGCGGCGAGCGCACGGTCAACTGCATTGCGTCGGCCGACCGCGAGAAGAAGCGGGTTACCGTCCTGGTCTGGAACTACGGCCTGCGCGTGCCGGAGTCTGGGACGCCGGTCGAGAACGCGCAACGCGAGGCGCTGGTGCTACGCGTCAAGGACGCCGCTGCGTTTTTCGGTTCCCGCTCGGTCCATATGCGCCGCTGGATGGTCGCGGACGGCGTTGGCGACGCCCACGCGCGGTTCGTCAAAGGCCAGCCTCTCGACGCGCAGCGGACCGCACTGCAGGAGTTGGACACCGGCACGTTTGCCATCACCGACGAGCAGGTCGATGTCGGCTTCGCTGTGCCGCCGTCAAGCGTATCGCTGGTCGAACTTGGGGCGGAGTAGAGCGAGGCGAGGGACCGTGTGTGAGTATGTGAGTGGGGGAGTGGTGGGAGTTGCTGGAGCAATGCGCCGAAGGTGCGCGGGCGGCGGTGTCCGCGCAGAGCCGAGGAGGAACGACAGCGATGCTTACCCGTGCGCTATGGCTGGGATGCCTGGGCGTTTCCGTGGCGGCCGTTACGGTGGCGACGTTCGACGCCGCGGCGGCGGACGAAGTCGTCGGGCCCGGCAGCACTCGCGTTGCCAAGTGGAAGGACGACAAGCAGGGCGCCTTACTGTTGACGTTCGACGACAGCCTGCCGAGTCAGATCGACAACGCGGTACCGGAGCTGAAGAAGCGTGGGCTGGTGGGCACCTTCTACGTCAATCCCGGCGGGGGCCAGTGGAAGGCGCGTCAGGATGTCTGGGAGAAGACGTTTCCCCAGGAATTCCCCACCACGGGAATGGAGTATGGCAATCACACGATCACGCACCATGGCGCCAAGGACCAGGCGGATTTCGACGACGAGATCGCCAAGTGCAACGACGTGATCCTGCGACTGTTCCCAGGCAAGCAACCGCGCCTGATTTCCTATGCGCTTCCAGGCGTGAAGAAGGAGCAGTGGAGTATCACTCCCGAGGAACACAAGGCGGTGCTGGCGAAGTACCACCTTGCCCAGCGGCCAGCCTACGCGATCGCGGGTGTCGGTGCCTACACGTCGGCCGATCGCCTGATGGCACTGGCGGACGACGCGATCGCCAAGGCTGACGTGCGGTGCATCGTCTTTCACGGCGTGGGCGGCAACCACCTCAGCGTGGCGATGCCGGTGTTCGCTGAATTTCTGGACAAGTTGGTGGCCAAGCGCGACCAACTCTGGATCACCACGGGCGTTCCGGAGCACAAGTACGCGACCGAGCGCGACAGCGCCACCGCCAAGGTGCTCCAAGCCGACGCGCAGGAGATCCGGCTGGAATTGACCACCCAGGCGGACCCGCAGTTCTACGACCACCCGCTCACCCTTGTCACCCAGGTGCCGGCCGGCTGGACGCAATGCGAGATCGTACAGGGCACGAGCAAGGTCACGGGCCAGGCCGCCGGCGGCGCCGTCCGCTACCACGCACTGCCGAACGGCCAGCCGATCACCATCCGGAACGGGGCGAAGTGAGTGGCAATGCGTCAGCGCCTCCCGGCCGGCGGACCGGCCGATCATGGGTTGATGTTGCTCGCGCCTGTTCGCGCCGCCGCGGGTCTTGCGCCCGCGGGGCGACCGATTGGGGGAAAGAGGGCGGCGTCCCCGCCCCTTTTCCCCCAATCGTCGCCCCGCCCGGACGAGCCGGGCGGCGGCGCGGAGTCACACGCGAGTAACATGGGAGGCGCGGGTGGAAACGCACTGTGACCGGCATCCGGCCGGTAACAAGCGGTTCTCCCTCGCAAGACCGCTGACTACCGTGCGCGGCTCGGACAGAGGGGCGCCCGCAACCGACGCACTGCAGTGAGAGTCCGCCCCGCTCTTGCCTTCTCCGTATCGTGGCGTTAGGTTCTCCCGAAATGGGCTGAGAGTGGTCTCTTGCGAGTACCTATCGATGGTCCGATGTGTTGGCGCGGCGCAGCGTCGGCTGCCCGGGCCGGAACGGCAGAAGGGGAGACACGCAGATGAACGTGCGGTACGGTCTGAACTTGCTCACCTACACGGCGTCGTTCTCCAAGGCGGATCTGGACCTGATCCCCAAGGTGGCGGACATGGGGTACGACGGCATTGAGGTGCTGTTCGGCGACCTCGATGTCCTGGACGCGCCGGCCACGCGCAAGGCCCTCGAGAAGCACCGCATGGGTATGACCGCGTGCTGCGTGATGACGGAGCGCACCAGTCCGTGCAGTCCCAACGCCGCGGAGCGCAAGGCTGCGGTGGCGCGACTCAAGCGCATGATCGATCTGACCGCGGAGATGGGCGGTGACGCCATTGCCGGGCCGCTGTACGCGCCCGTCCGGTACCTGACCGGCAAGGCGCGCACCGCCGACGAGTGGCGTTGGAGCGCGGACACGCTGGCGGCGGCCGCTGCACACGCGGAGAAGGCGGGAATCGACATGGCCATCGAGCCACTGAACCGGTTCGAGACGCACCTGATCAACACGATCGCGGACGCCGTCCTGATGTGCCGCGAGGTCGGCAGTGAGGCACTGAAGGTGCAGGTCGACACCTTCCACGCCAACATCGAGGAGAAGGACACGGCTGCCGCCATTCGCGCGGCCGGTCCCTACGTCGGGCACTTCCACGCCTCGGAGAGCGACCGCGGCGTGCCGGGCACCGGGCAGGTGCGCTGGTCCGAGGTGTTCGCCGCGCTCAAGGACATCAAGTACGACCGTTGGATCACCATCGAGAGTTTCGCGACCGGGATTGTCGGGTTGTGCGCGGCGGCCTGCATCTGGCGCCCGATCTACGAGTCTGCCGACGGCCTGGCCACGGACGGCCTGAAGTTTCTGAAGAAGACGGCGAAAGGGAAGAAGCGGTGAGGGTGAGACTGCAGGGGTTTGGCCGCCTTGGCGGTCACCGGCGCGACGGCATGCCTGTCGCAATGGGTGTCGGGTGCCGAGGGCCACTGAGTCACTGCGTCACAAACCGGACCGCGACGGCGCGACGCGCCTGAACAACCTGGACTTGAAGGAGATTCCCATGCAACCCACGTCTGTGAAACAGCTCAAGACGGTCTCGAAGAACGTCCGTCCGGTCGTCGACGCCGCATTGGCAGCGGGCGGCGGCGTATTGCGCCTGGCCCCGAACTGGGTGCCGCGCTCGTTCCTGCATCCGGGCAAGCGTCTGAAGCTGCACCCCGACGATCTCTACGCGTACGGTCTGAACCGCGGCGGCATCGACGAGCGCTGGTTCGCGTCCACCACGGAAGCGGCCAACGACGGCCGGGTCCCGGACGAGGGGCTCAGCTACGTCGTGTTCGAGAAGAAGCGCGTGCTGCTGAAAGACGCAGTCGCGGAACTGGGCGCGGACATTGTTGGCGGCAGCATCTGGAAGAAGTACCGGCGCTGGCCGGTGTACAGCAAGTTCTTCGACAACATGGGACCGATCCCGCACCACATGCACCAGAGCGCCGAGCAGGCCAAGCGTGTCGGGCAGGAAGGCAAGCCGGAGGCGTACTACTTCCCCGCACAGCACAACAACGTCGGCAACAACTTCCCGTTCACCTTCTTTGGCCTGGTGCCGGGGACGACCAAGGCGCAGGTGCGCAAGTGTTTGGAGAACTGGAACAAGGGCGACAACGGCATCCTCGACCTGGCCCAGGCGTACCGGCTCAAGCCGGGAACCGGCTGGCTGGTCCCGCCCTGCGTGCTGCACGCGCCCGGCTCGCTCTGCACCTACGAACCGCAGTGGGGCTCGGACGTGTTCGGCATGTACCAGAACGTGGTCGAGGGCCGCGAAGTGCCCTGGGCGCTGCTCGTCAAAGACGTCCCGGCCAAGAAGCACCGCGACCTCGATTACCTCGTCGAGCAGCTCGACTGGGAGCAGAACACCGACCCCAACTTCAAGGCGAATCATTACCTCGAACCCATTCCGGTCGCCGATGCGTGCGCTGACGGCTACTGCGACAAGTGGATCTGCTACGGCCGCATCAAGGGCTGGCAGTGCGTGAGCGCGAAGGAACTGACCGTTGCGCCGGGCCGAACCTGCACGGTGCGCGACAATGGCGCCTATGGCCTGATCACGGTCCAGGGCGAGGGACGGATCAACAAGCTCCGCCTCAACTGCCCGAAGCTCATCCGCTTTCACGACCTGACCGAGGACGAGGCGTTTGTGACCGAAGACGCGGCGCGCGCCGGCGTGGTCTACCAGAACTCGTCCGCCACGGAACCGCTCGTGGTCCTGCGCTACTTCGGCCCGGAAGTGAATCCCAACGCGCCGGATATCGGCGCTGCGCGGTAGAGCAGGTGCGGTGTAGGAGGTGTCAGTGTCCCGCAGGCGGCGAGTCTCCTCGGTGCGACACACGCCGCATCGCGCCCAGACCGCCTGAAGGCGGGACTACGAACCTCGGACGGCATCAGGCTCGTAGTACCGCGTTTACGCGGTCCGGGGCGCGCGTTGCCAGGCAGTCCCGCGCCGGTGCGGGACTGGACACCAACGGAATGCCGGCACGCGATGTCGTGACAATCCGCCGTTTTCGCCGCGCCCGCTGGTGTCGTGAGTCACAAGAGAGGAGGGTTGCCAACAGCACCCCCTCGTCGCTGACACCTGAACACTGAAACCTCAACACTCTGTCCTTAACCCCCACAACGAAGAGGGACCACCCCATGGCAAGTGCACACCCCAACACGTTCCCCAAGCTCCACAATGCGGCCTGGCCCGGCGTCGTTGGCAAAGGCGGCGACGGCGAGCCGATCATTGCGCTGGACACCATGCTTGATCTGACGGCTGCGGCCGAGGTGGACGGCGTTCGTTTTGACGGTGTCGACCTGTTCCTGTTCGCGCCGCACGTGGACATTGACGCGACCGACGACGACCTCAAGCGCCTGGCCGACAAGGTGCGGGCTCGCGGCTTGGTCATTGGTTCGGTGGTCGCACCGGTGTGGCCACCGACCGGCGGCGGGTCGGCCATGGGCGGCGCCGAGGATCGCAAGAAGTTCCTGGCGCAGGTGCGCAAGGGCTGCCGCATCGCGCGGATACTGCGCGAACTGGGCGTGCGGCCGAATGGCATCGTCCGTATTGACTCGGCGTGCGATCCCTTGACGTGGGCCAAGGATCCGGCGGGCAACACGCAACGCATTGCGGAGAGCTTCCGCCAGGCCTGCGGTGTCGCGGCGGACGCCGACGAGCGTCTCGCGGCCGAGGGCGAGATCTGTTGGGGCGGCATGCACTCCTGGCGCGAAATGGTCAAGGTGCTCGCGGCGGTCGGGCGCCCCGATGTCCTGGGGTTCCAAGCCGACATGGCACACACCATGCTCTACCTGCTGGGCTACAACGCGCCGGCGGACCGCGTCCTGCCGGCCAACGCGGACCTGGCCGACAAGTCGGTGCTCGACGAAGGGCTCAAGACGCTCACGGCAGCATTGCGACCGTGGATGATCGACATGCATATCGCCCAGAACGACGGTACGGTCAAAGGCGCCGGTTCGCACGACAAGACGGGCCGGCACTGCCTGCCCGACGATCCCAACGGCAAGCTCGATATCGCGCACCACGCCGGCTTCTGGCTGCGCGACGCCAAAGGCAAGTTGACGAAGGCCTGCAAGAGCGTCTGCTGGGACGGGTGCATGTTCTCGAACCAGGTCATGATGGACCCGAAGACCTGGAACAGCATTCTGCGGGTGATGATCGCCGTCCGCGACGCGCACGGCTGGCGCGGTCGGGCAGGCGGGCGGTGACCGTTTGTAGTGTGCTCGCAGTGCGCAGAACGATAGTGGCGCGCCAAGAGCATACGTGACGAGGCGTCGTATTGGGGGATGGTGTCTTGTCCCGGTCCGCTTCGGCCAGCGGACCGGGCCTGTGACACCACTACGAGCGGCTGAAACGCAAGAACGACCGGGAACAGGAGGGAGTTCACGAGCATGAAGAAACTGAATGTCGGGATGATCGGGTACGGGTTCATGGGGCGTACGCACTCGAACGCGTACCGCCAGGTCAATGCCTTCTTCGATCTCAAGTACCAGCCGGTCTTGAAGGCCGCATGCGGCCGGAACTCGGCCGCGGTCAAGGCGTTTGCCGACCAGTGGGGCTACACGTCGTGCGTGGCCGACTGGCGCGAACTGGTCAACAGCCCGGACATCGATATCGTGGATATCTGCGTGCCGAACAATCTCCATGCGGAGATCGCCATCGCTGCCGCGAAGGCGGGCAAGATGATCCTGTGCGAGAAGCCCCTGGCCATGAATGTGGCCGAAGGACGGCGAATGGTGGCGGCGGTCGAGAAAGCGGGCGTGCCCAACCTGGTCTCGTTCAACTACCGTCGTGTGCCTGCCGTGGCCCTGGCGAAGCGGCTCATCGACGAGGGCAAACTCGGCCGCATCTTCCACTATCGCGCCAACTTCCTCCAGGACTGGACCATCTCGCCGGACGTCCCGCAGGGTGGCGCCGGCACCTGGCGGCTTGATGCGGCGGCCGCCGGCAGCGGCGTGACCGGCGACCTCTTGGCGCACTGCATCGACACCGCGCAGTGGCAGAACGGTGCGATCACGGGCGTGAATGCCATGACCGAAACCTTCGTCAAGGAGCGCCTGCACGCCGTGAGCGGCAAGAAGCAGCCGGTGGGGATCGACGACGCCTGCACCTTCTTCTGCCGATTCGCAAACGGCTCACTCGGGAACTTCGAGTCGACGCGTTACGCTTGCGGGCACAAGGCGCTCTACACGTTCGAGATCAACGGTGAGCACGGGTCGATCCGCTGGGACCTGCACGACCTGCACCGCCTCGAGTGGTTCAGCCATTGCGATCCCGGCCGGGAACGCGGCTGGCGCTCGCTGCACGTCACCGACCACGGCGGCGATCACCCGTACATGGAGCACTGGTGGGTCCCCGGACTGCAGATCGGTTACGCGGAATCGTTCGTGCACCAGGTCGCGGACTTCCTGACCGCGGTCGCCGCGAAGAAGCCGTGTTCCCCCACCTTCCGCGACGCGCTCCAGACACAGAAGGTCTGCGAGGCTGTTCTGGCCTCTGCCGCCAAGGGACAGTGGGTCGAGATTGCGGCGGAGTAGGGGCGCTCGATTTGGCCAGAGCGCCCTCGGAGCCCGCGAGGACGCGGGCGCTCCAGGTTTCGTGCGCATTCTGAACTGGAGCGCCCGCGTCCTCGCGGGCTCCGGGGAACGAATCGACATACCCCACAGGCGGGACTACGAGCGGGGAACGCAACCGTTCTTGTGCCGTTCATATGTCCGATGTCTCTGAACTTCGGGAGGACAATCCGATGGCGAAGCGATGGCGTGTTGGGCTGGTCGGGGTCGGGCGCGGTTCCGGGTACGGGAAGCTGTTTGCCGAAGAGCCGCGGTGTGAAGTCGTGGCCTGCTGCGACCTTTCGCCCCAGGCGTTGGCGCGGTTTCAAAAGGAACTGCACCTGCCCGACTCGGGCTGCTTCACGGACTACGCGAAGTTTGTGCAGAGCGGCCTGGACATCGTGTTCGTGGGCACGCCCATGCCGGTCCACGCCGACCAGACGGTGGTTGCGCTCGAGGCCGGTTGCGCCGTGCTCAGCGAAGTGACGGCCGCCTCAACGGTCGAGGACTGCAAGCGCATTGTGGACGCGGTGCGGCGCACGGGCAAGCCGTACATGCTGGCCGAGAACTGCATCTACTGGCATTTCGTCGCACAGTGGAAGGAGTGGGTCGCGAGCGGGCGTCTGGGCGAGATCGTGCACGCCGAATGCGAGTACCTGCACCCCATCCCGACCCTGATTTACGACCGCGCCACCGGGGTGAAGAAGTGGCGGTTCACCCGCGCGCCGCTGCACTACTGCACGCACTCGCTCGGCCCGATCCTTGAAATGACCGGCGACCGGATCGTGCGTGCCTGCGGCTTGGGGCAAGGCCACCGGGTCATGCCGGAAGCGCCGATCGGCGGTATCGACATGCAGATCGGGCTGTTCGAGACGGCGAAGGGCATGAGCATCAAGATCCTGCGCACGTCGGTCCTGCCGCGCGAACCGGCGATCCACTACTACGTACTGCACGGCACGAAAGGCTTTGTCGAGAGCAGCCGCGTCGGGGTGGGTAACCCGGGCCTGCTCTACGTCGTCGGCGAAATGAAGACGCACCAGGCGATCGAAGTGCCGATGAATGACCCGTCGCTGCCGGAATCGGCGCGTGCCGGCGGGCACGGCACGGCGGAGTACTCGCTCATTCACGATTTCCTTGGCTCCCTGGAACGCGGCGAGACGCCGCGGCTCGACGTGAAGCGCGCCATGGACATGACCGTGCCCGGCCTGGTGGCGCACGAGTCGGCCATGAAGGGCGGCGTGTGGCTGGACGTCCCCGCACTGGCGTGAGCAGGTCTGCCGCTGCCCGTGCGGGGGGGGGCGGGCCGTGCCTGAGTCCCGCGTTCACGCGGAAGTCGCAGCGACGCTTCATCGAGCGGGTGGAGGGCGGTGTGGGGCAGGGCGACGTCGTGTGCGATGACATGGGGCCGCGCGCGCGGGCGACGCGGCTCGCGCCCGGCTGAAGCACGGGCGCGGGCTTCCGGCTGAAGCCGGGACTCCGGCGCGGAGAATGCCGCCGCCGCGCTACTGTGCGTCGAGCCACAGCAGGCGCATTCGCGACGCGCCGAGCGGGACGGTGACGGTCCCGTTCTCGCACGGGAACGTGTCGCCGGCGATGGCGTCCTTGGCCTGGGCACAGGCGCCGGCGGCTGGGTCGAGTGTGACCGTTGCGTTGACGTTTTCCGATGGCGAGAGGTTCGAGACCACGAGCAGCGTGCGCTGCCGCGCCTGCACGTAGGCGCTGACCTTCACGGAAGCGGGAGCTGCGGTGAAGCGGTTCTTCCAGTATGGCAGCCACTCGGCGGTCGCCACGTCGAACCGGGTCATGACATCCCAGATCCGCGACATGGTATCGAGGCGGTGGTTAACGCCGTGCGGTCGGACGCGCACGTCGTGGAGCATGGACACGGTCAGGGCGTGGTCGAAGGTCCACTGCGGCGGGCGTTCGTAGGCGAGGAATTCACACGGCACGCCGTAGTTCCGGCCCATGAACTCGGCGCGGAACGTGGCGAGCGACAGGGTCTTGAGCGGGTCGGCGGCGTGGTCGCCGCTCGTCAGTTGCTCGCCGTCCCAGTAGCAGTGCGTGAACCCGAGGATGGGTGTGACGCAGCACGTGCTCTGGTGCGCGCTGATCAGGCCGCCGCGCGGGTGGATGAGGTCGTAGAGCCGCTGCATGAAGCGGCGCACGGCGAGAATCGGGTAGGTGGGTTTGATGGTGCCGTCTGCGGTGCGGTATCCGCAGCCGTGCCGCTCGTTGCAGCAGGCCCAGGGCTCGATCATGCCGTCGATGTAGATGCCGTCGAAGCCGTAGCGCTCCATGGCTGCCGCAATGCCTTCGGCGAGGCGGTCGGCCCAATAACTGTTGTAGCACACGACATAGTCACGCTGTTTCGGCGGTCGGAACCAGCCACCGGTGGGCGAGCCGTCGGGCAGTTTCACCAGCACGTCTTCCGCGCACTCCTCCCACTCAGGGGCAAGCGTCGAGAGTTCATAGCCGAAATAGACAAGCACCTTCATGCCGCGCTGGTGGCAGGCGGTCACGATGTCCTTGAACTCGGCCTCGGGGGTCGTGAACGGATAGTTCTGGATCGGCGCCCAGTCCTCGTGGAATACGACCGTTTTCACCCCCGCCTGCGCGGCACGGTCGAGGACAGTCAACGGGTTTCCGTCCGGGAAGGCGCGGTGACAGACGTGCCAGTCCTCCGGCACGGGCAGGGTGACACTGACCCCGAGCTGCGGTGCGTGCCAGACCCGCCACTCGTGGAAGTCCGCCGCCCACGGCTTGACCGGCGAGGCCTGGAACCCGAACGCGAACGTGGCCGGGAAGCGTGGCGGCGGTGAGTCGAGCAGGTGGATGCGCAGCACCATGCCCTCGGTTCCAGGGACGATCTCGATCGCGTGCGCCGGGTCGGCGGGTTGCCAGTGCCGGTCGGACTCGGCGAACCATCCGAGGCCGCCGTCTTCCCAACCGATCCAGACGAACGGCTTGAACGGCAGCGCCAGTCCGGCATCCGTGAGTTCGCCGCTGTTGCTCGCGCCGCCCCAGGTGCCGGGGAAGCAGTGGAAGAGCGTTGCGCACTCACGGCGGAGCGGCACTTCGAGCCAGAGCCGGTCCAGGCGCGGCGACACGCGCGCGGGCGGGACGAGAACGAGCCCGATGCGGATCAGGCCGTCAAACTCGACGCGCACCGTGGCGTTGGCGAGCATCGTCGGGCTTGCCTGCCAGGCGCTGAGCACCACCTGCGCGTCGGTCTTCTCGGTCACGAACATGCCGGATGTTTTCCACTCGATCGGGTTGCCGTCTACCAGGCCGGCCAGGCGCACCGGCCCGGCCAGGATGTCCACGCCGGCGGTGCGGATGCTGCTGGGCATGGGGCCGCTGAACGAGTGGGTGCGGCCCCAGACGTCGACTTGGTGGGTGTCGCCGTGTGCGTTGACTCTGACCGGCGTCCACGGGGCTGGGACGGGTGCGGGCTTCGGTTGTGTTCGGGTCATCATGGTTGGGTCTCCTGTTTGTACAGTGGCTCGGCGCGTCTCGCGCCGAAGCAGCGTCCTTGGGCCGGTCTCCGGCCGAAGGGCCTCGGGCCGGGACGGCCCCGAGCACCCTGCTGCGGTCCCGGAGGTCCCGCGCCACTGGCTGGCGCGGCGCGCCATTCACTCTGCGGTCATGCGGAAATCGATGGTCATGGGTGGCGGGTTGTCCTTCGTGACGGCGTCAATCTCCAGCGGCGTAAGGTTGCGGCCACGCCGCGCCTCCTCTTCGCGGATGTGGAGCGCGAACCACAGGTCGGTGAGTGTCTTTTCGCCTTCGCGGATGGTGTTGAACGGGTGGTCGAAGAACGCGTGCACCTCGGCGAACCGGCCTTGGGCGAGTGCGACCTCCGCAAACGCGATCCGGATGCGCTCGTGGGTCCGGGCGTGCTCAGGCAGGCGCACCGTGAACTCGACCATGGCCTGTTCGAGCCCGCGTGCCTTCAGGAACATGACGATTTCCGCGGCCAGCGGCACGCTCTGCTCGGAGAGTGCGTAGGCCTTGAGGTAGCACTCCAGAGCGCCGGGCACGTCGTCCTGGCGGTCGCGGATGAGTGCGAGATTCCGTGCCGCCTCGAACGAGTCGTGCCTTCTCTGCGATTCGAGGAAGTGCTGTTCTGCGGCAGCGAGGTCGTTCTGCTCGAGGGTCGCGACGCCGAGGTACAGGTGGTGCAGCCACGTCGCGCCGTGGCGGTGTTGCGAAGCCTGCAACGCCTTCACCCAGTCGGCCGAGACGTTCCACGAGGTCGGGTGTCGGGCGAGGGTGGCGGCGGAGAAGGTGCCGGTGGTCAGCAGTTCGTGCCAGGGCCGTTCCTCGTCGGAGATGGGCGCGTCGAATGCGAGGCCCGCGGAGAAGCTTTTGTGGTACAGAGTTTCTTGGAGGTGGCCCCACGCCGACCCGTGGTGCAGGACCTGGCTGACTGGCGTGTCGACGTTCGCGCGCAGGAACGCATCGGCCGCATCGAACTCAGCCTGCGGGAGGTCGGCGTCGATTTGGCGGCAGGCGTGGTCGCACGCCGTGGCGTAGTTGGTGCCGTGCGCTTCGCGTGGGGCGAGCGCCAGCGGCATGTAGCACTCTGTCCACTCCAGGCGCGAGTGCGCCGCGAGCGGGCGCATCTGCAGTTGCGTGGCCGTGATACCGCCTTGAAGCTCGATGTAGTCGCCGCGGCCGGGCAGGGACAGGTAGTCCATCCAGTGCTTGCCGCCGGGATTGTGGCCCCAGGCGAAGATTTTGCGGCCGTGCAGTTCCGGCGACGAGAGATGTGCCATGCCGCGGCCGCTCTCATCGACGTACGCCTGCCATGGGCGTTGGAGCGGTGCAGCCGGACGCACGAATGCCGACTCGGCGGTCGGGTAGTTGGCCGGGTAGCTCGCATCGAACCCGGCCATGAACGGGTAACTGACCCTCTCGATGCGCTGACTGAGCCGGTGCATGACCGCGTAGGCGGCCGGTGACAGCACGCGTGTGCGCTCGGTCAGCGGCACGGCGATGTTCGTCCACCAGTACACGTCGCAGTCGTGGGCGTGCGGGTTCCGCAAGGTCACGTGCACCCAGAGCGCTGACGATGCCGCGGGCAGGTAGACGTCGACCTGCCAGACGATGCCGAAGAGTCGGTCGAACTCGTACAGGCGCAGGATGTCGCCTGTGGCGGTCGGCACGGTCGCGGCGAAGATTGGACTGCAGGTCTGCATGCTGTGGCCGTAGACCGGGCAGTTCCACTCGACGCCGCCGGCGAACCAGGCGTTGCGGAGTGCCAGGTTTGCAGGCTGGAACACGGGGTTGTCGAACAACAGTTCGCGGCGGTTGCGCTTGTCGTAGAGCGACGCCATGCGCCCGCCGTCGTCCGGGTAGAACACGGCTTTCAGTCGGTCGTTTTCGACGTCGATGGTTGGCATCTCGCCGGGCGCTTGCGCGCGGCCGTAGTCGTCCTGCATCGTGTAGGGCAGGACGGGCAGGTGCACCTCCATGAAACGTCCGGCTATGTCGTCGCCCGTGAGCGTGGCGTCGTAGTCGAGCGCCTTGACGGGCACCTGGAAGCGGTAGCGCGGCAACGGATTCGGCGGCCGAAGCTGCGAGACCAACATCTGCCGCGAGTGCGCGGCCATGGTCGTCCGTAACGCACCGGCTTCCTTTGTCGGGGACTGCTGTCGTAGGGCGGTGTTCATCATCTATCCTGTCTGAATTCCTAACCTTGTCGATTACCTCGTTGAGCGCTTGCCTTGCGTGGTCGCGCCGTCGACTCGCGCACGACCAGTTCCGGTTCGAGCATGGTGTTGTCACTGGGCAGGCTGGGTTGTTCGATCAGAGCCATGAGGCGAGAGGCTGCCTGCCGTCCGAGTTCCGTGACCGGGAGCCGCACCGTTGTGAGCTTTGGGGAACTCATGGACGCGATGAGCATGTCGTTGCAGCCGACGACGGACATGTCGCGCGGCACGGTCTTGCCCGCCGCGGCGAGGGCCTGGATCGCGGTCACGGCCAACTCGTCGTCCATGATGATCAGTCCGGTCACGTCGTGGACGCTGGGGATGATCTCCTGGATCGCGTTGACCGACAACCCGGCATCGTGGATGTTCTCCGGCGCGAGAGTCAGGCCGTGGGCGGTGCAGGCGGTCTCGACGCCGAGGCGGAAGTCGCGAGAGATGGCCGTCGCTTCGCCGGCGTAGATAAGCCCGATCTGCCGGTTGCCCAAGCCGATGAGGTGTTCCGCCGCCAGGCGCCCGGCCTGGACGTAGTCGAGGAGCACGGCGTTGATCTTCAGGTCGGGCAGGTAGTTCTTCACGAACACGAACGGGAGCTCTTCGGCAATGAGGCGCGCCACCGTCTGCTTGTCCATGGACGCGGAACCGAGCAGGAAGCCGTCGTAACTCTTGGCCAGTCCGGACAGGTTGGCGCGGTCTTCGTCGCGACCGCAGGGCAGGATATCGAGGCTGTAGCCGCCGTTCTCCAGGGCTTCGCCCAGGCCGCGAATCATGGCGGACGTGAACGGGTGTGTTGTGTAGGCGATGTCGTGCAGCACGAGAGCGACCGTGCGCCGAACCGAACCACGGGCCCGGACAAACGTGCCCTTGCCCTGCACGCGGTAGATCAGCCCCTCGTGCTCAAGGTCGCGCATGGCTTGGCGGATCGTATTGCGCGAAACGCCCAGGTCGCGGGCAATCTTCGGCTCGGACGGCAGCGCCTGGTCCGGTTTCAACGCGCCCGACCGGATCCGCTGCCGGAACCGCCGCGCCAGCGCCCCATGCTTGGTCGCCTGGCCGGCTGACTTGCTTCCATCTTCTCGCGTCATGTCTGTCTCCAGAACAACTTGTGGGGTTGTCTCAACAACTAATACACCGCCAGCGGCTGTCTGTCAAGCCGTGCACCCGAACGGCAGGGCGTGTCCGGGCAGGCGCCACGGACTCGGCGAGAGACCAGGCTCGTAGTCCCGCGTTCACGCGGTCCGGGCGCGCATGGCCAGGGAGCGAACCGGGGACCGCCTGATGGCGGGACTACGAACGGGTGGGGGCGTGCCAGGGCAACGTCGCGGCGTTGGGCGGCGATGGCACGGGTTCGCTGCGTGAGGCGACGCGTTCCGCGCCCGGCTGTCGTGCCGGGGGCAGATCCGCCGCAGCGGAAAGCACGGGCGCCGGCTTCCGCGTGAGCGCGGGACTCTGGCGGGGACACGGCGCTTGGTTTGAGGGCAGTCCCGGCGCTACGCCACGAACGGGACCTTGGGGCCTTGGCGGATGGCTTCCTGGCGCAGGCGTTCGCGGGTCGGTCCATCGAGCAGGCGCAGTCCGGCAGCCACGAAATCGGCAAATTCCCGAGCGGACAACGCGCGCTGCGGCGACTCCGGGATGTTCTTGAGGATCGGCAACTCGATGTCTTTCATGCACCGTCCTCCGTGATCAGTAGTCGCAGCCGCTCGACGATGGCGGGAGATCCGAACCGCTTCACCAGATCCGCGAATTCCGGCGAGTCCGGGCGCCAGCCGCGCAGCCGCAGGAGGTTCGCCACGTCGGGCAAGTCCTTAGTGGCGCGTTGTGGGTAGTTGTACTTGAGGGCGTGGAGTTTCATGGCGAGCATGTGGTCCAAGGATGGGATCGTGACGGTGGCGTTGCCGACGGCGACGTGCCGGCCGGAGTCGGTCACGGTCCGGAGCGTCTCTGGGCTCACGAACAGCAGATCGATGTCCGGGCTGCCTGCGGCTTGGTCTCGGAAGCGTGCAAAGAGCTCGCTCTGGAAGACCATGCAGTACGCGCACAGCTCCAGCGCGGCGGTTGCGGCAGGCAGGTTCTCAGCGGCGATCATCAGGTCCAAGTCCAGCGTCTGCCGCGGCATGCCGTGGAAGTTCAGCGCCCACCCCCCGACCAGCACGACCGCGGTCTGGCGGCGCTCGATTTCCACCAGGATCTTCTCCAGTATGCCCAATGAGTCCATCGGCTGTATCTCCGGACGGCCGGTATCCCCGTCTACAAGATACTGTCCCGCCTGCCCCTGCAGTTGTCAACTCCGGGATCGGTTGCCGTCGCCATACCCTGGCCAATATCGTAATGCTGAGGGATACGGCGGTTCCGGGAGTCAGTGGCATCGGAAGGGCGAGGCGCTCGAGCAACTCAACCGGGTGTATGCCGACGCTCCCGGGGCAGAGGTGGCGGACGTGGCCCGAGTTGCCCGCAAACGGTCGCACCGGCGGTTGGTGGAGGGCTCATGGTAGTCCGCCAGGGCGACATCTTCTGGGTGAGCCTGGGGGAACCGAGCGGTTCGGAGCCGGGCGATCGGCACCCGCACGTGGTCATTCAGAATGACGTGTTCAACGCCAGCCGGATCAACACGGTCGTGGTGATCGCGCTGACGTTGAACCTGCAGCGGGCCCAGGCGCCGGGGAACGTGCTCTTGGCCAAGGGCGAGGGCAATCTGCCGAAGAAGAGCGCGGTCAACGTCTCCCAAATTTTCACGGTGGACCGCGGCCAACTGGAGCAGAAGATCGGCACTCTGGGACCGACGCGGATACGCCAGATCCTCGATGGCCTGTTGACGGTTGTCGAACCGGCCGACACGAATGAGTGAGTGACGCGTGAGCTACCGGAAGCCCTGTCCCCGTCACGGGGTATAGGCGGGGTTGAACAGACTGGGCATGAGCGTGTCGATGAGATAGGCGGCAACGTGGCCGTCGGCGAAGTTGGCGTTCATTCGCGTATAGTCGCGGTGCGGGAACCCGAGGCGCGGGTACTGGCAGGCGGTGTCGTCCGCGGGGGTGTTCGGCCAGATGAATACCGACGAGTCCATGCCGCGGTGGCAGGTGGCCCGGGCTTCCGGGAGTACGCACGTCTTCTCGGGGCTCTTGACGCCTGCGGTGCGGCGGCCGCTCAGGTAGCAGTCCGTTCTAAGGACTGTACCCCTGTCGCGGCTTCCCGTCAACACTTCTGGCTGGAGGGTCAGGGCTGTTTCAAGATCTGGCGCCGCGTCTCGGAAGGCCACGCCTCCGCGCACACCAAGTAGGGGCGGCCTGTCCTCAGGCCGTCCCCCCCCGGCGTGGGGACACGCCGGGGGGACTCGCTGCAAGCGACGGTCACGAATCTTGAAACAGCCCTGCTGGAGGGTGAGGGCCTTCCGAGCCGTCCGCCTCGGACTCCCACGTCAATCGCGGAGGGGATGTTCGCGTTGCGGCGTCTCTCTCAGCGTGTCGACATGTGCGCGGCTGGCAACGGCGTGCGCCCGCTCGCTGAAGCGTCGCTGCCACTTCCGCCTGAAAGGCGGGACTCAGACGGAAACGCCGGAGCAACAGTTTGATATGACCGGGCGGTCGCCGCCCGGGAACGGCTGACGCATCACCTTCGCGGGGCCCGTTCGCGGTCTTGACTCACGCCGCGCCGAACCTACATTTGAACGACTTGCGCGGTAACGTGGTTCGGATTTCAAGCGGGAGTCAGAGCACACAAGGAGAACTTGCCATGGCCAGGATTCCGATCGGTTTGGAACTGTATTCAGTCCGGCACGACCTCGACAAGGATGTGTACGGCACGCTCAAGGCGGTGAAGGCGATGGGGTACGAAGGTGTCGAGTTTGCCGGGCCGCCGAAGCACAGCGCGCCGGTGCTGCGCGCGATCCTCGACGAGGTCGGCCTGGTCTGCTGCGGCTGGCACGTGCCGTTCGACATGCTCAAGGACGACAAGCTCGCGTCGACCATTGCGTATCACAAGATCGTGGGCAACCGGCGTCTGGTCGTGCCGTGGCTCCCCGCCAAGACGCGCGCTGAGTGGGAGAAGATGGTCCCGTTCTTCAATGAGCTTGCCGACAAGCTGGCCGTGCACGATATGATGACCGGTTACCACAACCACA
The DNA here is from genome assembly GCA_001803235.1 of Lentisphaerae bacterium RIFOXYA12_64_32. GTDB lineage: Bacteria > Verrucomicrobiota > Lentisphaeria > Oligosphaerales > YB12-FULL-65-16 > YB12-FULL-65-16. The sequence goes on along the minus strand of MHBL01000450.1, from coordinate 32,812 downwards.
ACGTCGAGTTCACGGCCGTGGATGGCGCTACGCCGTGGGACGTGTTCTTCTCCGGTACGGAACGCCGCGTCATCATGCAACTGGACACGGGCAACGCCTACTCGGGCGAAGGCGAGCCGGTCACCATTCTGAAGAAGTACCCGGGCCGCGCCAACAGCGTGCACCTCAAGCCGTTCTCCCGGACGGCGGCGAAGGAGGACCGGAAGTTCGGGTTCCGGCCGATCATCGGCGAGGACGAACTGGACTGGGCCGAGATCTTCCGCCTCAGCGAGACGATCGGGAACACGGACTGGTACGTGGTCGAGTACGAGAGCGACGCCTTCGCGCCCATGGAGGCGGTGGACCGCTGCCTCAAGGCGCTGAAGAAGATGGGGAAGTAGACGGCGGGCGAACGGGCTCCGATCGCGGCTCCAGGGGCGGCATGGCGTACGGCGGCAAGTCCGCCGTACGCCTCCGTGCTGATCCGCGCATCTTCGTTGACGGCGTCTTGCTGTCGTCGCACGCTGAAGGAGAGGGAAGGCATGCGGAAGCCATTGTCATGCAGGTTGTTATTGCCTTCACTGTTTCTCGTCGGGTGCGGTCTGGCAACGTTGTGGGCCGAGGTGGGAGACAAGACCATGCCCAGCGATCAGGATGCCTTTGTTCGTGTCAGTCCGCGGGATGCGCGCTACTTCGAACTCTCGAACGGCCAGCCGTACGTGGCCATCGGGTTCAACCTGGTGGGGGCGCCGGAAGAGAAGGACTTTGAGTCGGTGATCCGGAACATGGCCGACAACCGGGTCAACGACTGTCGGGTCTGGATCGGGGCCGGCGTGTTCGACGTGGAGCACACCCGCAGCGGCGAGTATGATGATGTGGCGGCGGGGCGCGTTACGGGGGGCGATCGCGGATAGCCGTCGCCCGCGAGGTATCAGCGGCGTTCCGCGCACTTGGCATGGTCTCGCCCCCAGCGCAGGACCATAAGCCAGGCCAGGCCGCCGGCCAGCAGCAGGGTGACGGCCCAGGTGTTGGCGTTGGGTTGTGCGGGGAAGACGCAGAGCGAACCGGCGGCCACGGCCGGCCCGACACCGATGCCCAGGCCGAGGGCCGCCTCGTGGAACCCGCCGTGTTCTCCCTTGGTGTCCCCCACGTCCATCGAGTAGAACAGGGACGAATAGTAGATCAGGCCGACGGCGGCGCCGAACACGATCTGCACCAGCACCAGCACCCACAGGTTCGGTGCGACGAGGATCAGGGCGAAGCAGACGAGCATGGCGGCGTAAGCGCTTGCGAGCCACCGGAAACGGTAGTGCCAACCGGGCCACAGCCACAACCCGACAAACGCCGCCACGCGCGCGAAAAACCACACCGAACAGACGAACCCGGCGAGCATGGGCGAGAGCTGCAGGCGCTCGGCCAGGCGCGGGATCACCGGAATGATGCTGTTGATGGCCACGTACGCGAACGGGTTGGCGATCCAAGCCATGGCGAGGAAGGTGTTTGGCGAGGGACGCGTGGCGCCGCCCGGGACGCGATCGCGCCCGACGGGTGGATGCGGGGCGGCGTTGCTCCCCCGAGGTTGGGCTTCCGGACTGGCGGCTACGGCGCCGGCGGGTGTATCGTCGTATGCCGTCAAGGACACGTACGGTTTGCGCCCCAGAATGACGAGCTGGGCGACATGAATGGCCAGCGGCACGAAGAAGATGCTGCGCGGGCCGAGTTTCTCGAGCAGGACGCCGCCGAGGAAGTAGGCGATCGCGGTGCCGGAAGCCCAGACAATGTTGTAGATGCCGACGTACCGCTGCAGGCGCTCTCGCGTTTCCCTCTCGCCCAGGATCCCTTCCATGGCCGGCCAGATGAAGCACATTCCGACCGTCCACAGTATCATGGTGGAGTACTGGCCCGCCACGCGGTGCAGGGCGCTGGCTGCGAGTAGTGAGGTGGCGGTGAGGGAGAACCCGATGCGGAGGGACAGCACGTACCCGTGGCGCTGCGCGAACTTGCCGCAGACCCAGGCGGCCACGGCGTAGGTGAAGCCGCTGGTCGAGCCGAGGAAGAGGTTGCCGACGTTGGTGAAGCCGAACTCGTGCCGCATGTAGAAGAAGAGGTAGTTGAGGTAGAGCGACGCGGCCAGCGCGTTCAGTCCCTCGAGAACGAAGATGCGTGCCTTGAACCGCGTCGTGAACATGGTGTGGGTCCGGTACGGGGATTCCTGTAAGGGGTGCATCCTGAGCGAGCGGGTCGGCGGGGTGCGGGGGTTTCAGGGCCTCAGCGGAGGTCCGGGACAGTAAGCGCGGACGGGGACGTTCTTGCGTCGTCCGTCAGAATGCCGGACACAATTCCGAGCAGCGCGAACGTGTCCTTGGACGCGAGGTCCGCGTGGTCGGTGTAAGACCCGTTGTCCTGTGTGCGGGTGGCCTGAATGCGCTGGCCTGTGATGCCGCCGGGGAGAATGAGCCGCTGGAAGGGGATTCTGCGGCGGACGGGGTGCCTGAACATGCCGGTCTCCTTGCGTTTGCGGGTAATATACCCCAGGTGCCGGGGCTTCAATGGGGCGGAACGTCGGTTGGGGCGGTGTGTGTGGGCGGAGTGTGTGAGTGGTGGAGTGGCGAGTGGGCAGCCTTGGAAGTCGGGTCCTCGCGGGCTGAAACGTTGTTACGTGTGCCGGTGCGTGACGGGGGGGGGGCGTCCGCGATCCGGCCCGGACTCTTGGCTTGGGGGCCATTCCGGATGGCGGTATATTGCATTGAGCCGTTGGAGAAGGGCCGGAAGTGACTCGCACTTTCGGTTCAGCTCAGGAGGCGGGTCTGATGAAACTCCGCGAAAGAATCCTTGTGATGACTGTTCTTGTGGGCGTGGCGGCTCTGGGCGCGTTGCCGGCGGCCTGCGCCGGGGACTTGCTCGCCAAGCTGCAGTCGATCCGGATCGAGAAGATCGATGTGCAGGACGTTTCGGTCGACGAGGTGTTCAAGCAACTGCGTGCGACGAGCAAGGAACTGGATCCGGATCATGAGGGTGTGAACTTTGTGTTCAAGCCCTGCGCAAACGGGGACACGTCGTTTCGGAAACGAAATGTGACGATCAGCTTCAAGCGCCTGCCGCTGGGCGAGGTGATCCGTTACGTGTGTCTGTCTGCGGGGCTGCACTACGGCGTCGAGGACTCGGCTGTCGTGGTGGCGGACCAGAGTGTGTCGCTGGCGGGGATGGAGACCCGTTTCTACCGTGTCGAGGCCGGGGTCCTGGACGCGCCGCGGACGCGCAAGGCCAAGCCCCTCAAGGGCCCGGGCGAGAACTGATCCTGCCGCGCAGGTATTCGGGTAGGCTGTCAGGGCCAGGCTGTAGGGAGAGCCTGCTGCGGGAGGGGCGGGATCGGCCTGCAAGGCCGACGCTACAGCCGATCCCGGGCGTGTGTTCATAGCTGTAGTGGTCGCGTTGTACGCGGCTCCGGGCTTTTCAACGGGGAATTGGCTGTAGGAGAAAACGACCTGTGCGAGCAGAGTGACGCCGGGTAGGTCGCGGTGCGAGCCCAGACAGCCTTGCCTGACCGACAGTACTGCGGGCGGTCCTCCGCCCGCCATCCGAGCCTTGTGCTACGCGCGTGCCGCGAAGCGGGCGGAGGGCCGCCCGCAGTACTGTCAGAAGGTGACGACGCTTGATCCGGTGCTTGCACAGGTCGGGAGAAAAGATGCGTGACCACGTGAAACTCGGAGCGCGTGAAGGGGGCGACACGATTGCCGCCATTGCCACGGCGGTGGGCGGGGCGGTGGCCGTGGTCCGGATTTCCGGGCCGTGTGCGGCGGAGATTGCCGGCGGCGTGTGGCAGGGGCGCGAGCCTCTGCGGCAGGCGCCGTTTCGCGTTTTGCGCCTCGGGCGGATCGTGGCTGCGGAGGGTGAAGTGGATGAGCGGGCTCTGGCGGTCTTCATGCCGGCCCCGCACAGTTACACTGGTGAGGACATGGTCGAGCTGCAGTGCCACGGCGGGGCGTTGAGCGCACGCCTGGTGCTGTTGGCTCTGCTGCGCGGCGGGGCGCGGCATGCCGAGCCGGGCGAGTTCACGCGGCGGGCGTTCCTGAACGGGAAGATGGACCTGACCCAGGCTGAAGCGGTGGCAGACCTGATTCAGGCGCACAGCGAGGCGGCCTTGCGGCTTGCCAACCGGCAACTGCACGGCCTGTTGGGGCGGCAGATCGACAGTATTCATGACCGGCTCAGTGACCTGCTGGCCGAGATCGAGGCGCGCCTGGATTTCACTGAGGAGAACCTGGACTGGGCGTCGCGGGAGCACTTGGAGCAGGGGTTTTCCGAGTGCGGAGCGGCGATGGCGCGTCTCTTGGCGTCGCAGCACGACGGGGAAGTGCTGCGCGACGGGGTGCGGGTGGTCATTGCCGGCCCCCCGAACGTCGGCAAGTCGAGCCTGCTGAACGCGATTCTCGGTCGGGACCGTGCGATCGTCACGCCCATTCCGGGCACGACGCGGGACACGCTGGAGGAGTTCGTGCAGATCCGCGGGATTCCGGTTCGGTTGACCGACACGGCGGGGATCCGTGCCACGGACGATGTGATCGAGAAGAACGGGGTCGAGCGCGCCGTGGCCACGGCGCGGAGTGCGCACGTGGTGCTGTGGGTCTTCGATGCGTCGCTGCCGTACGAGGCGCAGCGGCGGTCGGAGAACGAGCAGGGCGACAACGTCATCTTGGTGGCGAACAAAGCCGATTTGCTGCGTGGCGAGGGGGCAGGGTTGCCGTCCGAGGTTTGCCGCACCTGCGCCTTGACCGGCGATGGGCTGGAGGGGCTCTACGCTGCGCTCGAGCGGGCGGTGTGGGAAGCCTCGGATCACCGCGAGGCTGACGTGGCGGTGAGCGCGCGCCACGCCGCGTTGCTGCACGAGGCAGGGCCACTGGTCGACGATGCGTGTCGTTGTGCGCTGGCGAACGCCTGGGAATTGGCGGCGGTGTCGCTGCGTGGCGCGATCTGGGCCATTGGTCAGATCAACGGGCGGACCGCGACGCCCGATGTGCTCGACCGCATCTTCGCGCGCTTCTGTATCGGGAAGTGAGGCGCGGCAGCACTGGCATTGCCCGTCCGGGACGCGAACACCTGAAACGTAGCGTCACGCTCGGGCCTGCGCAAGGGCGGTTTGGCCCCGCCCGTTGGTCAGGCTGCGTTGGGGTGGGCGGGGAGGGTGCGGGGGTCCTTGACGGTCAGGGCGCACCATGCGAACGCCGCCAGGCTGAAGGCCAGGCAGATGCAGAAGAGAACGGGTCGGCCCCAGACATCGGCGACGCGGCCGCCGAAGACGGCGGCCAGGCCCATGGGCACTCCGATCAGGAGGTTGCCGACGGAAATATGGGCCATGCGGTGCGAGTGTGGGCAGGTTTCGAAGATCATGTTGTAGTGCGAGACATAGCCGCAGGCGTTGCTGATTCCGGCGCAGGCGAAGGCCATCAGGCAGCCGCCGACGCCGGGCACGAGGAGCATCACCAGCAGAGTCAGCACTTGCATGCTGATTCCGACCAGCACGCCGATCCGGTGTCCGTGCCGGTCGCCGACCCGTCCCATCACGACACTGCCCGCTGCCAGTCCGAGCGTCAGCGCTGCGCCGCAGCACACGACCGCACTCTTGCTCAGGCCGCCCTTCTCGGGTGCCATGTAGGTGAGGGCGATGAACGGGATGACGCAGAAGCCGAGTGTGGCCAGGATGCGCGCGATGACAAAAGCGAGGAAGTTGCGGTCAGCCAGGCTTTGGCGGAAGTGGCGGGTCAATTCGCGGAGTGACGGCGGCGGCACGTCGGGCGTGTTCCGCAGAGTGCGGTCGTCGACGGGGAACCAGAGGAACATGGCGCCGGTGGCCAGGGCCCAGGCGGTCACGTACAGCACTCCGAACACGGTGGGGGCGGGGAACGTCCGGATCATGTAGCCTGCCGTCAGGCCGCCGGCCGCACCCGCCAGCGATGAGGCGAGCATGGCCACGCCCATGGCCGTACCGCGGATGGCGGTCGGGAACAGTTCCGCGAGGAAATCGGTCCAGGCGGCGACGACCACGCCCACCGCCAGGAAGAAGTATGTGTGCAGCCCCAGCATGGACCAGCGGTAGGCGGCGGCCGACATGCTGTTCGCGCGGAAGGTGAGCAGGCCCATGAGCAGAAGTGCGGGCAGCATCAGGAAGATGTGGTACAGGATCATCTGGGTCTTGCGTTTGTGGCGCGAATGGAACACGTAGATGCCGGCCAGTTGCGGGATGAGGGCGGAGGTTGTCTCGATGCCCCATATGGCGCCAATCATCTGTTGGCTGGCGCCGTAGTCGCGCAACAGCACGGTCAGCACCGTGCACGAGCCGATCAGGTAATACTTGAACCCGAAGATCGTCTCGCCGACCGTGTTCAGAATCGTGTTGCGAAGGTGAATGCGTTCCATGTGTCCTGCCGCCGCCGCGGTTTCACCCCGAGATGACCGGCCGGTCCGCCGGTCGCGAGACGCTGAACACTCCACTCACCCCCCCCCACTCACCTTTCCGTCTTCGTCACCTGCGCGATCAGGGTCATGAGTTCGTGGCGGCGGAAGGGTTTGCCGACAAACCCGAGAGCGCCCTCGTTGAGGATCGCCTTGGCTTCGTTGTCGACGCTGAAGCCTGAGGACAGTAGAGCGCGGACGCCGGGGTTGATGGCTTTCATGCCGCGGAAGGTGTCGCGGCCGTCGAGTACGGGCATGACCATGTCGAGGATGACCAGGTCGAGTTCCTGCCAGTGCTGGCGGTAGATGTCCAGCGCCTCGCGGCCGTTCGCGGCCGTGGTGACCGTGTGGCCGTCGTTTCGGAGGATTTCACTGACCAGGTCGCGCACCAGTCCTTCGTCGTCGACGACCAGCACGCGGAGCTTGGCGAGCGTCGGCGCGGTGACGTCGCTGTCGGGCGTGGAGGGCCGGGCGCTCTTCTTGTCCAGGGGCAGATAGATTGTGAAGGTCGTGCCGCATCCGACCGTGCTCGAGGCCGTGATCGCGCCGCGGTGGTTGCCGATCGTGCCGTAGACGGCGGCCAGGCCCATGCCGGTGCCCTTGCCGACCGGCTTGGTGGTGAAGAACGGCTCGAACAGGTGTTGCTTCACCTCGTCGCTCATACCGTGGCCGGTGTCGGTAACGGTGAGCTGGAGGTAGTCGCCGGGCTGGAGTTCGCCGGGGTGCTTGGCGCAGGTTGCGGCATCCAGGTACGCGACCTGGGTTTCGAAGGTGAGCGTGCCGCCGTCCGGCATGGCGTCGCGCGCGTTCAGGCCGAGATTGAGCAGGGCGTTTTCGAGTTGCGAGGGATCGCCGGTGACCACGGTGGCGTTGGCGCGCAGGAGCAGTTCGAGGTGGATGCGCTTGTCAATGCTGTGCTGGAGTATGGCGACCGCTTCGGCGACGAGGTGGTGCATGTCCACGGGGACGGACAGGTACTGGCCCTTGCGCGCGAACGCGAGCAGCTTGGCGGTCAGGTCCGCCGAACGCCGGGCGGCGGTGCGGATGTTCTCGGCATAGCGTTTGAGTCTCACGTCATCGAGCCGGTCGTAGAGCAGGTCGGCGTAGCCAAGCACGCCGGTGAGTTGGTTGTTGAAGTCGTGGGCAATGCCGCCGGCGAGCTGGCCGATGGCGTCCATCTTTTCGACCTGGCGCAGGCGTTCCTCGCTCTCGCGCAGCGCGGCTTCGGCCTGTTTGCGTTCGGTGATGTCGGCCATCACGACGCGGCACACGGGCGCGCCGTCGACGTCCTGGGCGGCGGTCGCGTTCAGCCGCGCCCAGAAGGGCGCGGCGTCGGCACGCAGCATGCGGAGTTCGCAGGCCTGCGGCGCACCGGTTTCGAAGAGTTGTCTGCGGTGCCGGTAGTAGATGTCTTGGTCGTCGACGACGATGAAGCGGGTCAAGGGTTGTCCGGCCAGCGATCTTCTCTCGACGCCGAGCAGGTTGGCGGCGGCGAGGTTGGCTTCCAGGATCATGCCCTTGTCGCTGACGGTGACATACCCGATGGGCGCCAGGTCGTAGAGGTCGAAGTAGCGTGCCCGCGACGCTTCCAGGTCCACCTGGGCCTGGCGCAGTTCCTCGTTCTGCATTTCCAGTTCGATCTGGTGCACGCGCAGTTCGTGGAGCAGGCGCTGCGTTTCCGCGGGGGACAGCGTTTCCTCGGGTCGGACGTCGTCGTCGGCCTTGGCCTTTTCGGTTGCGCGGCGGCGCAGGTTGTCCGCCGGGGATGTGGATTCGGCACCGGTGCGTTTGGTGGGCATGATGGTGGCCTTGCTTTTCTCGGCAACTACGCAACACGCGAAAGGCGTCGGCGCGGGACGCGCCGAGGGGGGGGCGGCCGAGGGCCTGGGTCCGAGACGGACCCGGCGCACCCTGCTGCGGTCCCGGAGGTCCCGCGCCACTGGCACCCTGCTGCGGTCCCGGAGGTCCCGCGCCACTGGCACCCTGCTGCGGTCCCGGAGGTCCCGCGCCACTGGCACGCACTCACCTTTCCGCCATGGCCAGGAGGATGAGGCGTTCGTTGCCGGATTTCTGCTGGAGTTCACGCGCATTCAGCAGCAGACTGCGGTGGCCGATGAGCGGGAACTCGTGCGTCAGTTCATAGTCGTTGAAGTTCTCGTGCTTCGACAGGATTTCCTCCAGCAGGGTTCGCAGTCCCGGGATATTCCACTGCCCGTTGCCCAGGTCGTACAGCCGGCGCCCGACCGTTTCTTCCGGCGCGGCTTTGAAGAATTCGCGGAAGGCGCGGTTCGCGGAAACGACGGTCAGGTCGGCGTTGAGGACCAGCAGGGGTTCGCGGATGGTCTCCAGGACGCTCTCTGCGAAATCCTGAGTTTCCTTGGCGGCTTGCGCCAGTTTCTTCATCTCGGAGATGTCGAAGAAGGTGATGACCGCGCCTTCGATGACGTTGTCCAGGGTGCGGTAGGGCTGGATGCGCATCGTGTACCAGGCGCCGGTCCGGGTCTGCACTTCCACCGTCATGGGGATCAGGCTGTTCAGCACAGTCTGCGTGTCCGCCACCAGGCCGTCGTAGCCGACCAGGTTGGAGACGATGTGCCCCACGGGCCGCCCCACGTCGCTGAGGATCAGGTTGATGATCTGGGTGGCGATGGGAGTGAAGCGCAGGATGCGCAGTTGATGATCCACAAAGACGGTGGCGATGCCCGTGCCGGCCAGCAGGTTGTTCATGTCGTTGTTGGCCCGCGACAGGTCCCCGACCTTGGTCTGCAGTTCGGAGTTGACCGTGGCCAACTCTTCGTTGACCGACTGCAGTTCTTCCTTGGACGTCTCCAGCTCTTCGTTGGTGGACTGCAATTCCTCGTTGACCGACTGCATCTCCTCGTTCGAGGACTTGAGCTCTTCGTTGGAGGTCTCCAGTTCCTCGTTGGTGGACTGGAGGTATTCCTCCTTGGCCCGCAATTCCTGCGTGAGCGCCGCAACGCGCGCGTCGGTGTCCGGGCCCGGGGCGCCCGCCGCGGTCCCGGCCTGGAGGGCGGCCTTCTGCGCTTGCTCGGGCGCAAAGGGTGGCGGTTCACTCAGCATGACCAGGTACAGGGGCGTCTCGGTTGTCGTGGCAGGTTCCGCGGCGACCGGTTGGACGGTGAGGTCGACGGTGGTGAAGTCGCCGTTGGTCTTGACGCGCAGGCCTGGGTGGCGTACGATCCCCTGGCCCGCCACGGCCTTGTGCATGGCCGTGGTCAGTTCGCGTCGCAATCCGTCACGGGCCATCTTCAGGATATTGCTGACTCCAACCTCGCCCGGGGCAGGCTCCAGGTACATTCCGGTGCGGCCGTGGAGGTAGAGGATGTCGCCTTGGCCGTTGACCAGCGCGCCGGCCGGTGCGACCTGCTGCAGCAGCGCCTGTTCGGTGAGTTCGCGCAGTGACCGCTTGCCGGGCTCGGTCGTCTTTCTGGCGAGCTGCGGGACACGCTCCTGAAGCGGCGGCGCGGGCGGCTGGAACCGGTCCATGGCCGCGCGCTGTGCAGTGTGAAAATCGTCCTTGCGCTGATACAGCTTCTGCTTGCGGTCCAGCGTGGCAAAATGATCGATAAACTCGCCCACGGTTTCCGAGGTGCCGAGGAAGAGGAACCCGCCCGGGTTCAGCGCGTAGTGGAACAGGGGGATGAGCTTCTTCTGCAGGTCGCCGCTTACGTAGATCAGGAGGTTGCGGCAACTGATGAGGTCGAGTTTGGAGAATGGTGGGTTTTTGATCACGTTCTGCTCGGAGAAGACGAGCATGTCGCGGATGCCTTTGTGGATGCGGTAGGCACTGGCGTCGGGCTCGGCCGTGAAGAAGCGCGCCAGTCGCTCCGGCGAGAGGTCGGCGGCGATGCTGGCCGGGTAGCGGCCGGCGCGGGCCGTGGCAATCGCCTGGCTGTCAATGTCGGTGGCAAACACCTGCACCTTGAAGCTTTGCTTCAGCGCCTCCAGGCGTTCCTGGAGCAGGATGGCCAGCGAGTAGGCTTCCTCGCCGGTGGAACAACCCGGCGACCAGACGCGGATCGCGGCGCCCGCGGGCTTGCCGGCAAAGAGTTTTGGGATAACCTGTTCCTCGAGCGCCTTGAAGGCCTCCGGATCGCGGAAGAAATTGGTCACGCCGATCAGCAGGTCGCGGAAGAACGCCTCCACCTCCGCGGGCGTCTGTTGCGCGTACTTGACGTAGCCGTCCATGGTTTCGATCTGGTGTACGGCCATGCGTCGTTCGATGCGTCGGTGGATGGTACTTGGCTTGTACTGGGAGAAGTCGTGGCCGGTCTGGGCGCGCAGCAGGATGAAGATCTTTTTCATCGCGTTCTCGGTCTTGGGAACCGGTGCGGTGGCGGGCCGGGGCGGCTTGCCGAAGGCGTGAGAAACGTAAGCGATGATCTGGGCCGGCATTTCGGCCGGGGGCAGTACGTAGTCCACCAGGCCGGTGCCGATGGCGCTGCGCGGCATGCCGTCGTATTCGGTGGACTCGGGGTTCTGTGCCATGACCATGCCGCCCTCGCCCTTGATGGCGCGCACGCCCTGGGTGCCGTCGCTGCCGGTGCCCGAGAGCACGATGCAGATGGCGCGCTCGTGCTGGTCCTGGGCCAGGGAGCGGAAGAAGAAGTCAATCGGCAGGCGCTGCCCGCGCGGGGCGCCGGGTTCCAGCAGTTGCAGCGTGCCGTTCAGGAAAGCCATGTCGCGGTTGGGCGGGATGATGTAGGCGCAGTTGGGCTGCACCGCCATGCCGTCTTCGACCTCGAAGACCTGCATGCGCGTGTAGCGGCGGATGAGGTCGGTGAGGATGCTTTCGTGGTCCGGGGCGAGGTGCTGGACCAGGACAAAGGCCATGCCGGGATCGGTATCGGCGGGCGTCGGGACCGGAGTTGACGCGGACGGGACCTCCGGTGCGCGCGCCGGGGCTTTGCGCCGGGGTGCAATGCGTTGCCTGCGGGCGGGCTTGGCTTTCTTGGGCATGGGGTGCAGACTCCAATCCGATCGTTTTTCGCCTGTGCGCGCAGGATCCGACCTTTGAGGACATCGCGGACGTCGCCGCTCGTAGTGGTGTCGCAGTCCCGGCGGTGATCCGCCGGGCAAGACACCATCCCCGCGCCGCCGCGACACGTCCGGCTTCGTTCAGAAACTTCGCCGCGACACGTCCGGCTTCGTTGCGAGACTTCGCCGTGACACACCGGATGGGCTCTTGGCGCTGCACTTCGTTCCGCGCACTGCGAGCCCACTACGAACAGGCGCATCCTTCTCCCAGGCCGGCGCTCGCGCGCGAGAACACGTGCGGTCGGTCACCCCTGGGCTTGGGCCATGCGTCGGTCAATCCCACTTCGTCCACCGCTTGGACTACCATACATGTTGCTTTTCGCGAGCGCTACTGCAAGCCGTGCGACATCAGGGCTGTTTCAAGATTCGTGACCGTCACGTGCGGCGAGTACCCCCGGCGTGTCCCCACGCCGGGGGGGGCGACCTGAGGACAGGCCGCCCCTACTTGGTATGCGCGGAGGCGTGGCCTTCCGAGACGCGGGGCCGGATCTTGAAACAGCCCTGGTGCGACATCCGGGTCGAATGCATTGCGGTGCTGGACCGTCAAGAGTAGATTAGAGAGTTCGGTGCCGAGAACAGCGCCAGCGGAACCCGTAGAATCAGGCCCGCCGCGAGGCGACCATCGGCTTGCCCTGAAGGGGCAACGTATGATAGCCCAGGGCAGAGCGACAGCGTCACCCTGGGTTCTGGTGTCGACCGGTGGCAAACGGTTGCCCGCGCGGGGCCGATTCAATATGGAAACGGAAAGACGGACTGGACGGAAAGACGAAGACTAGAGACGAAGACTTAGAGACGAAGACTTAGAGACGAAGACTTAGAGACGAAGAGTTGGAGACAAAGAGTTAGAGACAAAGAGTTAGAGACAAAGAGTTGGAGACGAAGAGTTGGAGACGAAGACCCAGATTTCGGTCTCCCATCTTTGTCTCTCATCTTTGTCTCTCGTCTTCGTCTCTGGAAGGAGGCGGTCATGACGACACGTAGTGGGTGGCGGTTGGTGCTGGCGCTGTTGGCCTGGGTTGGCGTTGCCGCGGTGGCGGCGGAGAAGGAGAACCTGGTCCGGAATGGCGATTTCTCGGACGGCAAGGGCACGCAGGCGGAGGGCTGGAGCAAGCAGGACGGGATCACGACGTTCTGGGAGACGAAGGGGAATCCGAGAGGTTGCCTGCGGTTCGACACGTCGGTGTTGCAGGTGGACAAGAAGAAGTTTTTGGAGAATCCGGACGCGGTTCAGGGCAAGAGCCAGGGCGGGCAGTACGACACGGTCGGGGCGCACGAGGGTGTGTGGGCGTTCTGCGCGCCGATCGAGGTGCGCGACGGCGACCAGTACTTCATTGTCGAGGCGGACGTGAAGGGGCCGGAGCGTTCGACGCCGTTGTTCTATCCGCAGGTGTTCATTCGCGGCTACCAGAAGTTCGATTCGCAGCGCGACGCGGGCACGTCGTCCTGGTTCCAGACGCCGCACGAGGGCGGGCCGGCGTACTCCGAGCAATTTGGCAAGGAGCAGCGTCCGGCCGTCGAGGGCGACTGCCTGATGGTGTACCGTCACGCGCTGGTCTGCCGGTTGACCGAAGCGGAGAAGTGGGAACACTTCGAAATGGCGTTCAAGATGCCGAAGGAGAAGAAGTACCGGCCGGACGTGCTGCTGCTGAAGGTCTACGCGATGTGGCCGTTGGGCAACTACTGCTTCGACAACGTCAAGCTGACCCGCGCCTCGAAAGAGGACTACGACGCGGCGAAGAAGAAGGGGCACTCGATCAAGGGATTCATGCCCACGGCGGAGGACGCCGAACCGGGTGCCAAACCGGGCGGCAAGCCGGCAGCGAAGGAAAAGCGGGGGAAGGCGAAGGAGTAAGCGGGCAGGCGGAACCAGTGTTCAGTGTTCGGTGTTCAGGAAGAAAGGCGAGATGAGCGGGTAAGTCTTGGGAGAGACAAAGATCCGCCATGCACGCCAGGATGCGGCTGTTCGTAGTGGGCTCGCAGTGCGCGGAACGAAGTGGAGCGCCAAGAGCCCATCTGGCGTGTCACGGCGAAGTTTCTGAACGAAGCCGGACGTGTCACGGCGGCATGCCCCGGGGCTGGTGTCTTGCCCGGCGGACTGCCGCCGGGACTGCGACACCACTACGAGCGGCGCCGTGGCCGGATTTACCCGCACAGGTCGCTCGTTTTCGACGGTATCCGGTGGCGGCAGAGCGATCAGCGGAAGACGAGGCGGATGGCAAAACCGTGGGAAAAGTGAATGCCGTCGGTGCGGCTTGCGCGAGGTCCACGCACACATGAGAATTGCGTTGTCCATTGTTGCGCGGGTACGGGTGTGCGGCGTGGTCGCAGTCTTCGCGTGCCTGTTGTGCGCACTCTGCCAGGCCGGCTCCGCAAAGACCGACAACCTGGTGAAGAACCCCGGCTTCGAGGAGGGGAAGGACGTGCCGGTCGGGTGGACGAAGCCCGATAACCTGACGGTGTTCTGGGAGGCGAAGGGCGGGGTGAAGGGCAATGGCCTGCGGTTCGATACGGACGTGTACCGCAAGGAGTGGGAGGCGCACAAGGACGCCCCGGACGCGAAGGTCGAGAAGACGGAGACGGAAGGGACGAAGTACAACACGGTCGGGGGCACGGCGGGCGTGGCGGTGTACAGCGAGCCGATCCCGGTCGAGAAGGATGCCTGGTACCTGTTCGAGTACGACGTGAAAGGGCCGGGCGGCGAACCGTTTATCTTCCTCAACGGGTACTGGGTGGCTACCGAAGAGGCTGTGGCCAAGTCCGGGACGAAGATCTTCTTCAAGCCGTTCCCCAACGGTCCTTCGTTCTCGCTCGTTGCCATGGGCTCGTCCGGGGAGGAGAAGCGTCCGCCGGTGGTCGGGGACTACATCATGGCGTTCCGGCGCCGGTTCGTGGTGAAGCTGGGCGAGGCGCCGAAATCGGAGAAGGGTGATTGGCGCCGGTACAGCGGCGTGGTGCACTTCGAGAAACGCTTCAATGTGGAACTGGTGCTGCTGGAGCTGTACGCCTACTGGCCGCCGGGCAACTACTTTTTCGACAACATCCTGATGCGGAAGGTGACGGAAGCCGAGGCCCAGCAGGTCCTGGATGAGAAGAAGAAAATGGGCAAAGCCGCGAACTGCGGCACGCGCGTGGGGAAGTGAGGGGGAGGGATGAGGGCGGAAAGCTGAAAGCTGAGGGAAGAGGCGGAGGGGGGAAGGAGCGATAGCAGTATACGTCCCAGCTCCGTCCGTTGGGTCCGTTGTGTCCGTGGGCCGTGAGGCAAGCGGACCGGCGAATCCGGACCGGCTGAAGCCGGGACTACGAGCCGGGTGATCCCCGTTCGTCGTTCCGCCGTTAGGGCGCGTCGATTTAACCGATGCAGAACCAAGGCAGCCCGCGAGGACACGGGCGCTCCAGTTCGGATTGAGCACGAAACAGCGAGGGTCTTGAATGATCACGAATCTGCTCGACGGCCTGTACGTGCACGCGGCGGGATCGAATGTCGGGATTCTGCGGCATGCGGACTCCGCGCTGCTGATCAATGCCGGTAACCCCGGGCTTGGCGCGGTGCTGCACGAACTGGGGATCCGTACGGTGGAGCGGGTGCTGTTTACGCATCACCGGCGCGAACTGGCGGACGGGCTGGGTGAAGTGCAGGCGGCGTTCCGGCCCCGGATTGCCGTGCCGCAGGCCGAGCGCGAGCTGTTCGCGGCGCCGGGGCGCTACTGGGACGACCCGAAGAGCCGTTGGTACGGGTTGTGCAATCACGTGCCGTACCACGTCACGCACGTGGCGCCCATTCCGGTGTCGGAAGAGCTGTGCGAGGGGCAGGTCATTGAGTGGCACGACTGGCGGATCACGGTGCTGGCCACACGGGGCTACACGGACGGCGCGGTCAGCCTGGTGGCGCGGCGCGGCGATCGGAGTGCGGCCTTCACCGGCGATTTGATCTACGCGCCGGGGCAGATCCGGGACCTGTACTGCCTGCAGCGTGCGAACGAAGAGAACGGGCACAAGGTTGGCGACTACCACGGCTTCATGGGCGCGATGCGGCCGCTGCTCGCGAGCCTGGAGCGGGTCACTGCGGAAGAGCCCGAGTTGCTCGTGCCGGCGCACGGGACGGTGATGGACCGGCCCGGGGACGCGGTCCGGTTGCTGGCGTCGCGGCTGACCAACGCGTACCAGAACTACGTCGAGGTGTCGGCGCTGCGCTGGTACTTCCCGAAGTACTTCGCCTCGCACAGTCAGACGGCGGTCACGCTGACGCAGCAGCCGGCGTACCCGCTGCCGGACCATGTGCGCGTGGTCCAGGGGACGTGCTGGGCGCTGGTGTCGGCGTCGAAGCGCGCGCTGCTGCTCGACCCGTGCTCGGACGGGGCGATCGCGGCGGCCAAGGCGTTGGTGGACAAGGGCGAGATTGTGGCGTTCGACGGCGCCTGGATCACGCACTACCACTGCGACCACCTCGAAGGTGCGGAGTCCGCACGGCGCGAACTCAAGTGCCCGGTGATCACCGACCACGGCATGGCGGACATTGTGGCGAACCCGGGCGCGTACTTCCTCACGTGCCTGGCCAACCGTCCGTCCACGGTGGACCGGCCGACCGCCGACGGCGAGACCTGGCGCTGGGAGAACTTCACTCTGACCGCTTATCACTTCCCCGGGCAGAGCTACTACCACTCCGGCCTGCTGGCGGTCGCGGACGACGGGGCGCGGTATTTCTTCGCCGGCGACGCGGTGACACCGATGGGGATTGACGACTATTGCGCGTGGAACCGGAACTTCCTCGGCGCGGACGTGGGCTTCCGGTATTGCATGCGGCTGTTGCGGCGGCTGCAGCCGACCCTGGTTTTCAACCCGCACGTTGCCGTGGGGTTTACGTTCACGGAATCGGCCTACGATCTGATCGACCGGAACCTGGCGGAACGGGAACGCCTGTTCGCAGCACTGCTGCCCTGGGATCACCCGGACTTCGGCACGGACGAGTGCTGGGTGCACACGTATCCCTACGAACAGGACGCGTCACCGGGGGCCACGATCCGGCTCGACGTGCGGGTCCGGAACCACGCGGACGTGGCGCGGGACGTCGACGCGTTTGTGCTGGTGCCCGAAGGTTGGGCGGCGAATCCGGCGCGGCTTGGTGCGAAGTCCGCAGGGCGTGACGAGGTGCGATTGCGGTTCGAAATCGTTGTCCCGAAACGTGTTGCATCGGGTCGGGTTGTCATCCCGGTGCGCGTGCGTTTCGGCGACCTGGACCTGGGCTCGTTCCGGGAAGCCATTGTGCGGGTGGGGGCGGGTAACGAGGGGCAAGGGTCAAGGGGCGAGTGGCAAGCGAGGGGCGAGGGGGGCATTCCTGGAACCCTGAACCCTGAGCACCCTGGTCTGCGCTTCTCTGTCTGACGCACCTGCACCCACAGCGCCTCGTTCGGGTTCCCGATCGCCCGTTTCGCCCGGTGCGACCCGAGTCGGTATTGAATCGGCCCCGGGCTGGCGAACGTTTGCCACCGGTCGACACCAGAACCCAGGGTGACGCTGTCGCTCTGCCCTGGGCTATTATACGTTGCCCCTTCAGGGCAAGCCGATGGTCGCCTCGCGGCGGGCCTGATTCTCCCGGTTTCGCTGGCGCTGTTCTCGGCGCCGAACGACGGTTCAGCCCGCTCCAGGGCTCTTACCCTCCGCCGCTGCGCGTGGCGGGGCTACCGCGGTTCCGGGCCAGGTCCGTCGTCGGGCGTGACGGCGTAGATTTTGCCCCAGTCGGCGGTGTCGCGGAGCGAGAAGATCTGCGGCGTTTCGGCGGCCCAGGCGTCCTCGATTGGGTATCCCTCGGGAGTGGCTTCGAGGTGTTGGCGTTCGACCGGTCGCATTCTGAAGACGACCAGGACTTGCGCGCCGGCCTGGCGCAGGTTCCGGACCCAGGCGTCTTTGTCGGGGCGGTCGCGGTAGATGCCGGGCTTGTGGTACGCATATGTCCGCTTCTCGTCCTTCCAGAAGTCGAAGAACCCGGCGTTCAGCCCTTTCCTGACGTTGCAGTAGACCACCTTGTTCCGCATTCTGTCGCCCACGAGCGTGTAGGGTAGGTTCAGGCCCGCGTAGGCGATGGTTGTCGGCGGTGGGCCCGCAGGGGCGGGCTGGTTGAACCGGAGATACACCGGCGCGACCGCGGTGTAGTCGGCGAGCAGGAGGCTGACCGGGCGCAGTTGCGCGGACGCGCCCATGGCGCTGAGCGTGACGAGCAGTGCGGTGGCGGCGAGGGCGACCAGGGCGGTGCGGGTGGGGAGCGTCCTCTTGAGCCACAACGCGATCCCGACGGCGGCGCCGACCAGGACGGCGGCGTCGGCGATCAGGAGCGGGCGCGGGAGCAGGCGGGCCGATCGGCATGCGTGTTGCAGCAGCGGGATTCCGAATAGTGCCATGGCGAGGATTCCGATCGCGTACACGACTCGCGGGCTGCCGGCCCTGTCGGTTGCGAGGGCCATGCCTGCCGCAGCCAGGGCTATGGCGGGCAGGAGGAACCGCGTTTCCAGGTTGTGAGGGATGCCCCAGACGTAGATGACGGTCCACGCAATGGTCGTTCCCGCGACGGCGAGGTCCGCGCGGCGGTCACCGTGTTTTTCCGCCAAACCGTAGAGGATTCCGGCCAGTCCCAGGCCCGCGAGCGCGACGGTGAGGATGCCCTGTTCATTGAGGACCGCCCGTGCTAACTGGCCCAGCGTGGCAGCGTGGAATTCTCCGGCCCTCACCGCGGCGGCATCGTAGGCGCCCGGGAACATATTCAGGCCCGGTAGGCCGAGGGGGAAGAGGGGATTGCCGTAGAGGAGCCAGTTGCCGACATACCACGCCCCGCCGGAAAGGAGGAGCAGGGGCAGGGCGGCAACCAGCAGGTGCACGTGCCGGTTGACCGTCGCCGTCACGACGAAGCCGAGCACGACGATCGCAGCAAACGGCAAGGCGGCGGTTTTTGCCCCGAGCGCCAGTCCTGTGGACAGCAGGCAGAACGCCCCGTCCATAGGCTTTCGGGTCTGGAGATAAAGGGCCAGCCAGTACGCGCCGCCGAGGAGGAACGCCAGCGTGAAGAGGTCCGTCTTGGCGGAGTACGTCTCCAGGCAGAGGAACGGGAAGCAGCAGAACAGGGCGGCCCCGAGTCGGCTCGAACCCGGTGCGGCGCCCAGCAGGCGCGCCAGTCGGTAGACGCACACGCCGGCGAAGAGCAGGAACAGGAGATCCACGCAGTTGCAGAGGCAGTCGGTATTGAGGAGTGCCAACAGCGCGGCGGTCAGGACGGCGGCGTTCTTTGGTGCGAATGCGGCGGCGTTGTCGCCGAAAACGGTCGGTACGTGGAAGATGTGTTGTTCCTGGACCCAGCGGCAGGGGATGTAGAGGTGATAGGTCATGGCGTCCCAACTGCTGGGTGTGAGGGGCAGACAGGCGAGGATCAGGGCAATGTGGAAGAGGGCTGGCAGGATCCATTCGACCGGGAAGGTGCGTGCCGGAGCTTCGATGGCGTCCGGTATGGCGGCACCGGTGCGGTTCAGCCGCAGGCTCAGGAGCAAGCCGAGTGTTAACATGGCGAGGATGCCGGCGCCGTTCAGGATGCCGCAGAAGCCTGCGGCGGCGGTGGCGGCGATCAGGAGCAGGGCGGCCAGGACGGTGGTGCGCAGGAACCGGTCGCTGGGCACCGGGCAGGCGGGATTGGGTTCGAGGGCGCAGAGCACTCGGCGCGCCGTGGCCACGGTCAGCAGAAGGGCGACGGCGAACTGACCGAGGTGATATGCGTGATTCCCGATGTCGATACCCATGGCATGGTCTCGCGCGGCAAGAGTCCGTTGGCTGTCAATGAGATGCGACCTGTGCAACAGTCAGATCCCACCGGCCTCGCACCGGTGGCGAATGAGGTCGGTTGGCTAAGTGGCAGGGGCCTCGGTTAGCCGTTGAACCTGCTTCACCACCGGCGCAAGGCTGGTGGGGTCGCCAAGCCGTCCCTAATGCACAGGTCGAGGAAATGTGCAGCGCTTCCTGGGTGTTAGGATCCGGTGGCCGAATCGTCGTCATCCGGTTCCGGTGCGGGTTCGGTCTCGGCCTGGGAGCGTCTGCGGGCGTCGATGATGCCGCGTTTGGTGGACTGCACAAATGCCACGAAATGCGAAACCTCGGGGATGCCGCGATACCGCTCCGTGATCGTTGCCAAGGCATTGGGCCGGTTCAGGCCGGAGAAGAAATAGACCTTGATGGCGCCGCGGACGGCGAGGCGCGTCTTCTGGTTGATCCCGCCGCGGCGCAGTCCGACGTGGTTCATGCCGCACACGCCTCCCTCCTGCAGGAGGCAGTATGGCGGGACGTCCTGCAGGATCAGGTTGTGTGCGCCGATCATGGCCATGGTGCCGATGCGCACGAACTGGTGCACGCCGACGGAGGCGCTGAGGAAAGCACGATCTTCCACCTCAACGTGTCCGGCGAGGACGGTGAGGTTGGCGATGACGACGTCACTGCCGATCCGGCAGTTGTGGCCAAGGTGAACGAAACCCATCAGCATGCTGCGGTCCCCGACGACGGTCTTGCTGCCGGGCGCCGAGCCCCTGTGGATGGTGGCGTACTCGCGGATGGTGCACTTGCGTCCGATCTCGGTATGCGTGACGCTTTTGCTGTCGTAGGCGAGGTCTTGCGGCGTGTCACCCACAATGGCGCCGGCGTGGATGACGGTTTCCTCGCCGATGGTGGTGTGCCCCGAGAGGTGCACGTGCGGGCCGACCCGGCAGTTGTCCCCCAAGATGACGTGACCGTCGATGACCGTGTACGGACCGATTCGGACACCCTTGCCCAACTGAGCCGTCGCTGAAATGATGGCGGTGGGGTGGATCGCCGACCTGCTGCCCGTTGCGGCGCGGGCGCGGCGTGGGGTCGTTCTGTTCCGGGGCGCCTTGGCGCTCGTCGTGCGCTGGGTCATCGGGGTTCCTTCGCTCCAAGGAGAGAATTACCGTTCCGCGACGCTGCTCAAGAGCGACCCTTAGCCGACGACAATGCGCCGCAGGTTTTTCTTGCCGGCGCGGAGGATGAACGGGCGATTTACGGCATCGGCACAGGTCAGGACTCTGGTGTCGTCGCTCAACCGTTCATCGTCCATGTAGGCCCCGCCGCCTTTGATCAGGCGTCTGGCCTCGCTGTTCGAGGTGCACAGACCCGCGTCAACAAGCAGTTTGATGACCCAGATTCCTTCCCGCAGCGTTGCCTCGGCAAGGGTGTACGTGGGCAGGTCGCTTGCGGCCTCCTGCTGGGTGATGGACGTAATCCTGCTGCTGGTGGGGACCTGGGCTTGCGGGTCGGCGAATCCGAATTCGGTTCCTGCGGCCAGGTAGGCCTTTCGGGCTTCGGCTTCACTGTGCGCCAGGACTGTGGCCTCGAACGCCAAAATCTCCTTGGCCCGGTTGATGCCCGGCGAGGGCAGGGTTCCTAGGCGTCGGGCCTCGTCCATGGGCAGGGCGGTGAAGAACCCCATCAACCGGGTGACGTCGGCGTCGTCAACATTGCGCCAGAACTGGTAATAGGCGTACGGTGAGGTGCGAGCCGGGTCGAGCCAAACGGCGCCGGACGCTGTCTTGCCGAATTTCTCGCCGTCGCTCTTGAGCAGAAGCGGGAAGGTGACGCCGTGGGTTTCCTGGCTGAGCATGCGTCGGGTCAGGTCGATGCCGGCCAGGATGTTGCCCCACTGGTCCTGCCCGCCGAGTTGGAGCTTGCAGTTCTGGTCCCGCCGCAGCACGTAGAAGTCGTAGGCCTGAAGAAGCATGTAATTGAACTCGAGAAAGGACAGACCGGTTTCGAGGCGCAGCTTCACAGACTCAGCCGCGAGCATGCGGTTGACGCTGAAATGTCGTCCCACGTCACGGAGGAACTCGATGTAGTTCAGGCCCGCGAGCCAGTCTGCGTTGTTGACCAGGATGGCTCGGCCGTCCGTGAAGTCGAGGAAACGACTGAGTTGGCCGCGGATGGCGTTGGCGTTGGCGCGGATTTCGTCCACGCTCAGGATCGGGCGCGCCTCGGTCTTGCCGGACGGGTCGCCCACCATGGCGGTGGCGCCGCCGACCAAGGCGATGGCGCGGTGGCCGCTTTGCTGCAGCCATCGCATGGCCATGACCGGCAGGAGGTGCCCGATGTGCAGGCTGCTGGCGGTGGGGTCGAAACCGACATAGAACGAGACGGATTCGCTGTCCAGCAGGGCCTTCAAGGTTGCCGCGTCGGTCTGCTGATACAGGAAGCCGCGTTCTTCGAGAATGTCCAGAGCGTTTGTCATGGTTAATGAGGTCGCTTGGGCTGTAGGCTGTAGGCTGTTAGGTTGTTAACAAGTCTCGGGCATGGAGATGCGGTTTGCCGATCGGATTGGGAGACGGCCAATTCGCCGGTCCGTTCAAACACTCCGAGTCTTACCGAACCGTCTACAGCCTATTCATCTACCGCCTTCGACGCCTGTCAGGCGGTCGGCAGGACTTCTTTGAAGGCCTGAACGAAGCGTTCATTTTCGGGCATGGTGCCAAAACTGACTCGGATGTGGTCCGGCAGTCCGTATCCGGCCACCGGGCGCACGATGACACCCCGTTTCATCAGCGCCTGGGTAACGGCCGCGCCTTTGCCCTTGCCCACCTTGATCAGGATGAAGTTGGCAAAGGTCGGTTCGTACTCCAGGCCCATTTCCTTGCAGACGTTTTCGAGGTACCGTTTCGCCTTGCGGAAGAGCCGGCGACTGCGCTGGACGAACGCGTCGTCGTCAAGGGCAGCCAACGCCGCCTCTTGAGCGATGCGGCTGACGTTGAAGGGCTGGCGCGGTTTCTGCAGAGCTTCCATGATCGGCTGGGGGCCGATTCCGTACCCGATTCGGAGCCCGGCCAGGCCGTAGGCTTTGGAGAACGTTCGCAGCAGGATCACGTTGCGTCCTTCGTGGACGTAAGGCAACGTGTCCGGCATGCGGCCAAGCGCAATCTCGGCGTAGGCCTCGTCGAACACGACGAGGACATCGTCGGGGATTGCGGCCATGAACTGGCTGACCTGGCGCTGCCGGACCATGGTGCCGGTGGGGTTGTTGGGGTTGCAGACAAAGACCACGCTGGTGTCCTTGTCGATGGCGCGACGCATCGCCGTCAGGTCGTGTCCCAGTCCCTTGGCGGGCACTTCGATCAACCGGGTGCTGAACGTCTTGGCGATCAGCTTGTAGACGATGAAAGCATGGGCGGAGGCCACGATCGACTTGCCGGGGCCCATGAACGCGTGGGCAATGAGTTCGATGATCTCGTTGGAGCCTTGGCCAACGACGATCTGTTCACGCTTCACGGCGAAGCGCTGTGCCAGTTTCTCCCGCAGATAGAAGGCGCCACCGTCGGGATAGAGATAGGAACCGGACAGGGCCTGGCGCATGGCGCGTTTGGCCTTGGGGGAGACGCCGAGGGGGTTCTCGTTCGACGCCAGCTTGCTGATTTGGGCGGGGTCCAGGCCGAACTCGCGTGCCACGTCCTCGATGGGCCGCCCCGGTTCGTAGGGTGTCAGGCTTGCCACGTCGGGGTTAAGCCATTTCATCGCCTTCATGCGCGGATCACCTTCTGTACTCGATTGGGGTTCTGCGTGTCGCGCGTTCTCGCGGGAGCGTCCGAACACAGTCTGTCCGTGCAGGCCATTACGCCGTGGATGCTGCCCGCGGGTAGCTGCCGACGATTTTGACGAACTGACAGTGTTCGCCGAGTTCTGCCAATACTTCCTGGACTCGTTTCTCGGATACGTGACCGAGAAAGTCGACGAAGAAATAGTATTCCCAGCGTTTTCGCCGTGACGGTCGGCTCTCGATGAAGGTTAAGTTGATCTTGTGCGCGTAGAATGGTCGCAAGCTCTCGTACAGGGCGCCGACCCGGTCCCGGAGAACGAAGAACATGGATGTCTTGTCATCCCCGGTCGGTTTGCCGTCCTGTCGGCTAAGGACCAGAAAGCGCGTGAGGTTGTCCGAGAAGTCCTCGGTGTTCTGGGCCAGGACATCCAGGTTGTAGCGATCGGCGGCCAGGGCACTGGCCAGCGCGGCTGCGGCGGGTTCGTTAGCGCACCGGGAAGCGGCTTCCGTCGTGCTGGAAACTTCGACCAGTGGGATCGTGGGCAGGTGGCGTTGCAGCCAGTGCCGGCACTGACCGAAGACCTGGGGGTGGCTGTAGATGACTTTGATTTCCTCCTTGGTCCGGCAGTGGCTCAGGAGGTTGTGGTGGATGGCCATGTTGATCTCGGCGCACACCTTCACATTTGAGTCAACGAACATGTCCAAGGTGTGGGTTACGGCGCCTTCGGTGGAATTTTCGACCGGCACGACACCGTAGTTTGCCTGGTCATGGTCAACGGCCTCGAATACGTCTGTAATGCTAGGCTGGGGTACGTACTGGGCGCTACCGCCGAATCGGGTCCTGGCTGCCTGGTGGGTGAAGGTCGTCGCCGGACCGAGGAAGGCAACGATCAGCGGCGCGTCGACCACCATGGCGCCGGAGATGATCTCGCGGAACACGGCACGCAGCGTCTCGTTCCGGACCGGACCCTTGTTCAGTGCGGACAAGCGAGCCAGGAGTCGGGATTCGTACTCGGGGTCGAGCAGATCTCCGGACTCGTCTTTCCGGCACTTTCCGAGCCGCTTGATCAGGGCCGTGCGTTCATTCAGCAGCGCCAGAATCTGGTCATCGGCGGCGTTGATCTTTGACTGGATTTCACCCGCATCCATCGAGGGTCCCCTCTGGAATCCGGGCTTGCGCCGGACTTGGTGTCGTCAGGCGGAACATCGTGGTCCGAGCCGTACGGGATGCTACGGTCGGCGGTCCGCCCTGTGTAAGGTGCGGCGGTTGGGGCAGTTCTGTTTCCCTGGCTGTTTCCGTGGGTTGGCGACCGACAGCCCGAGAAAAATCCTGCCGCGCGTCGCTTTCCCGTCGTCAGGGCCCGAGTCTGCGCCGGTGGTTCACGGATGGCAGAGGGCCTGCTGCAGGAGCTTTTGCCGCCCGGTCTACTCTTCCCGGATGTCCTTGACCAAGACCTTCGTCAACTCCTGGCGATGTCCCTGGGTCCTGCGGTAGCGCTTCCGGCGCTTCATCTTGAACACGACGATTTTGTCGCCACGGAGGTGTTCGACGATCTGGAGTTCAACCTTGGCCCCGGGCACGACGGGAGTGCCGATCTTGACTCCGTCATCTGTGCGCAGCAGCAGGACGCTGTTGTCCAGGTTCAGGCTTTGGCCGGGCTCGCCTTGGAGGCGATCGGTCTCGAACTCAGTGCCCGGTTCAACCCGGTATTGTTTGCCGCTTGCCTTGATGATCGCGTACATGAGGCCTCCCATTTGACCACGTGATGCTGTCCGAGTCGTGTCCTGTTAGTCTTGGCCCAAACTTGAATTGGAAAAGCCTAGAAATTTAACCTGTCTTTCCGGTGATGCAACCCCAGTGCCTGTGGGCGACCTAAGTCGGCGAGCGGACGGGACGGGCGTCGCAGGGTGATTCTGCGATCGCCGACAGCCCGCGGGGCCGAGTTGGCGAGCGCTGTCAGCGCGGGGCAGGCACGGCGGTGTACTAACCCGGCTCCGCCAGGATGCTCACCGACTCGCTGACGTGGATGGTGGCGCTGGCGGCCAGGTCGGCGGGCAGGATAGGCACCACTTCCAGGGGGTAGTTGGAATCGATGACGGCCTCCAGGTGTCCATCCTCTGCCTGGCTCCACTCCACGTTGATCCTTCCATAGGGCGTGGGCACCTGGCACTTGACCCAGTCGGTGACCCCAACCAACGGGTTGAAGTAAACGGTCGTGAATCCGGGCTTAGCGGGTCGGATCCCGGCGACTTCGGTGCAAAGGAACCCGTTGGGCGACGTTCCGTAGCCGTGGCACATGCTGCAGTCGGGCGCTTCGGTCTCGGAGCTTTCGGGGTCAAAGAATTCCCACCAAGCCTTGGCGCCGCGTTTGATCATGCTTCCCCAGTACCAGCGGAGCATATCCACGGCCCATTTCCGGCGTTCCAATGCAAAGGCGGCCTCGAGCACGAAATACTTGAAGAACGGGTTGTTCGTCTCGCCTGCGGCGAACAACTCATAGGGTGGATCACCCGAGAAAATCTTATCGAAAATGCTCCCATAGGTGGAGGATTCCGCGATGCCGCCGTAGATCGCGAGCACGTTGGTCTGCCAGGAGTAGAAATCCGACATTTCACCGTTCTTCCAGCCGTCTGCGAACAGTCCGCGTT
This sequence comes from Lentisphaerae bacterium RIFOXYA12_64_32, assembly GCA_001803235.1. Lineage (GTDB taxonomy): Bacteria > Verrucomicrobiota > Lentisphaeria > Oligosphaerales > YB12-FULL-65-16 > YB12-FULL-65-16. Next base: position 7,119 of record MHBL01000450.1, on the reverse strand, counting down.
CCGGGTCCCACGCGAGGTCCCGGACACGGTGCGCCACGTTTCCCGCGCGTTTGCGGAGTTGGTGCGACGCGTCAGGTTGGTCCATTTCCTTGAGCAACCAGGCCCCGCTCAACAGGGCGCGGCAGTAGATGGCGTTCAGGCCCGTGACCAGGCCTTGCCGGTCGATCGGGCCGTGATCCAAGAAGCAGTAGGCGGCATTCTGCAGTTCAACGTCCTGCAAGACCTCGTCCGTCGGGCCGGCCAGAAACGCGTAATAGTTGAAGAGTTTCTCCAGAGTCGGCGTGCATTCGTCAAGGAAGGCGCGATCGCCCGTGTACATGTAGTGGCGCTGCAGCCAGACGGGCCAGAGGAGTGCGGAATCGGGTGTATTGACGTGAAAGTCGCTGGGGCAGAGCGCTGGGATCTCTCCGGTCTCAAACTGCGCCCGGGCAAATTCGCGCAGGCTTTTCGCGGCCAGTTCGAAGCTGCCGAAGGAGTGGTAGGCGGCCCACGACTGGATCATGGCGTCGGCGACGTACTGCGCGTTGGCACGCGTGGGCGAGTCCACGAACGCTTCCTGCATGGTCGCGCGGAGCGTGCGGCAGGTGGTTTCCCATATCCCATTGAGCGTTTCGTCGGACGATGAGAATGCTCCGGCATTGTCGAATACGTACTCACGATGGGCGACTCCCAGGTTCTCGATGACCATGGTGGTCGAGCACCGTCGCGCCACCAACATGAGATAGCGCAACCCTCGGGGGTTGCGGGCACGCCATGTGCAGGTCTGACCACTCAACACCAGCGTGTCCACGTGGCGCTGTCCCGAACGGTAGCAGAGCAACTGCCCTTCCACGATCCGCTCGCCCCACACAACGTCGAGGATATCGCCCTCTTCGCCGTTGACCGTGAGTTCGGGGCACCCATAGACGAACGTCTCCAAGTCCAGGACGATGAATTCGTCCTGCTGCAGCGGGATGGGATCGGGGGATTCCGTAACGGTGTCGGATTTCTCGAACGAGAAGCTCATGAGCAGGGCGGTTTCATCCACCGGCTCTTCTTCGCTGGGCACGTAGACCGTCTTGGGCAGATGCGACAGTTCCAGCGGGCCATTCACCAGCGCCAGGGGCGTGCGGATGGGGCCGGTCACGGACCACCCCGTCGTGGCGTCGTCACCATCCTTGCGCACGAGTCGGAGTTCGTCGGGCTTGAGGGTGGGGAAAAGGAACGTGGCCCCGACGCTGTCCGGCTCCGTTTGCTGGACGAACGTCAGCACATTCCAGCCCTCAACCAAGGTTACCTCTCCCTCGGGTGTGTCCGTGCCCGACTGGCGGAAGCAGAGGGGGACTGTCGTGCCCATGTCGGCTTTGGGCGTGACCGCGGTGATGCCCTGACGTTTGATCATACGACCGTTGAGGAACAGGCAGTACGGGTCGTCCGTGTAAATTTCGAAGTCCAGCGGGGCTTCGGGTGCCTTGTCGCAGAACCAGTAGGCTTCTGCCGCGTAGACTCCTCGGCCGCGTTCTTCGACAACGTCCGAGAATGACACGTGCGATACTGCCGCAGCGTGCTTGAAGGTCGAGGGGCCGATTGCGGTGACGAAGCTCCGGCGCTCCATGTTCCACGGGCAAGTTGCCAGAGGAACGAGCTGGATTCGTGCTTTCCCGAGGCTTTGCGTGTGGTCGGGGTGAACCCAGTGAACCGGGTTAAACTCCTTTTCCTCCCATCCCGCAGGATAGTCGCGAAAGTCAATTTTCTCGACAAATCCCCCGGACACGGAAGCTCGTGGGCGCCGTCGCACGTAGCACTGTGCGTCCAAGCAGAGCCACGTCCGGTCGGTCCACACCACCGGGACGTCGTCAATGTTAATCTGGCCCCACAGGCCTCCCTCCTGACGTCTCGCGGAATATCGTCCCACAGAAGTATTGGAGGCCAGGATGGTGATGGTGTTCTTGCCCGTCTCGCACAGGAATCCCAAGTCGAGGTACATCACGTAGGAACTGTCGCCGGATGCCGCCGGTGGTCCGAACCCCAAGTACCGCCCGTTGATGTAGACATGGCAAAGCGTTCGAGCGGTGATCCAGAGTTCAGCGGAGGCAGGGGTTTCCGCAAGAGTGAACTCCTTCCTGAAGAACAAGTGGCTCTCCAGGCGGGCCAGAGAGTCGGTCCTCCAGATCCATTCACCCCGGATTTCTTCAGGTAGGGAGTTCTTCTCCATGGGCGTCTCTTCCCTAAAACATTCCGCTTCAAGTTCGCGTCGTTCACGCGTTGAGGATTACTCGTCGCGCTTGAAGTCGAAATTCGTCTCAAACAACGCCACCATGCGTCTGCACACGACGTCCTCGTCCGGTCCTGACACACTGACCAGCACGCTTTCGCCGCAGGTGATCCCCAAACCCACAAGCGGCAGGACCGCTTTGGCTTCAGCGGTGGCATGCTTTTCCGTGGTCACGGTGATAGTTCCGGAATAGCTCTGCGCTTCTTTCGCGATGAGAGCTGAAGGCCGGCAGTGAATGCCGTACTTATTGCGCACCGTGGCTTCTAACGAGACCATGTGACGGACACTTTGTCCCCTTGGCTGTGACGCTCGGCACGCCCCCCTTTGCATGACGGGCGCCGTCTCTTCACGCCTGCCACCGTCGTCGCGGGATCGCGGTGTGCTGCGTGTGCCTGCCGGTCGGCTGTTTCAAATGCCCACTGCTGTGCCGGTATCCCCCTTCCCAAGCCGTCGCCAACTTCCTCGTGATCAGGGTTGAGTTTTCGCGCCTTCGCCTTGCGGCGCGGGCGTCGGTTTTGAAGCCTCTGCCGGTGCTGTTGCGGTCGTGGCGCCGGTTGCTGCCGCGGGGGTGTCGACGGATTTCGCATTCTGCGTGGCGGGTGTCGCCGGGGGCGTGACGCTGTCGGGGGCGGTCGCCGGCGTCGACTCAACGGTCGTCGTTTGTACGGGCGTGGTTGACAGTCCCGGTTGTTGCTGCGGGGCGGCATTGGCGGTGGGAGTTGCCGGGGTAGCGGCAGGTTCTGCCAACCCTTGGATAAGGCTCTTGCCGGGTTGGCGATGTCCTGTGATGATGGCCAGGATCAGGGTGATTCCCAAGAATAGAGAAGCGAGAATGGCCGTCGCTTTGGTGAGCACGTTTCCTGCGCTGGCCCCGAGGACTGTCTCAGTCATACCGCCGCCCGCCAGTCCGATTCCCCCGTGCGCCTTACTTTCTTGGATCAAAATAACCCCGATGAGCAGGAAGGCGACAATGACCTCAATAACCGTTAGCACGGCTATGGCAATCCCGATCATAGTAAACGGTACTCCTGTCCTGGCTTTTCAGTTTCTTCGTCAACCATTGGTCGGATCGAGGAACCACATACACAGCGGACTCGATATTGGTTCCGCCCCTGTTCTCTTGACACCTCAGCGTGCCAGACAGAACGCGAGGCAACTCCGACGAGGCGGTCTACTGGCGGCGTTTGCCTGTCCGCCATGGATGCAACCGTCACAACCGTCGGGTTAACCACCCAACCTCACGACCCCAAAAACATAGAGGGGGCCACGCCAAAAAGCAAACCTGTACGGGGTTATTTTAAGGTAAACGGGAGTCTGGAAGCCGCGGCCGTGCGCAGGGGACTGGCGTTTGGGGACCGATGAAGTCGGTGAAGTTCATCGTTTTTCCGCGTTCTTGGGTTTGATTTTGCTTCGTGGCCGGCTAATTTAGGGTAGCAGTCACCGAACTGCATGTCTTAGCTACTTGACTCGTGCCAGGGTGGCGGAATTGGCAGACGCGCTGCGTTCAGGTCGCAGTGTCCGCAAGGACGTGGGGGTTCGAATCCCCCCTCTGGTACCAGCATTCTTGCCCACAGAAACTGTGCCTGTGGCGCGAAATTCGCGTCTGGCGATTGCTTTTTCCACAACGTCGATCTATATTACCGATTACTTGTGTTTGCTTTGCCCCGGAATGTTGCTGCGCCCGGGCTGTTCCTGTCGGCAGCGTTTGTTCCGGGGTCGGTGTGAGAGCGCGGCTGGAAGCAGGCACGCGGCAGTTCATGTCGTGATCTGGAACTGGCTTCGTCCCAAGGACTGGGTTGATCGTCGCACCGGCGGTCGCGTAGCGTCCACTCAAGGAGGCATCGGTCAGGTATGCTTTCCGACAATGACACCATGAAGCTGTACATGCAGAACATCGGGCAGTACACCTTGGTCACGCCCGATGAAGAGGTCGAGTTGGCAGCGCGCATCGCCAAGGGCGAAGCCGAGGCGCGCGCGAAGCTGATTCGCAGCAACCTCCGCCTGGTCGTCAAGATTGCCCATGATTTCAAGGGGCTCGGACTGCCGTTGCTCGACCTTATTTCGGAAGGCAATATCGGCTTGATGCGTGCGGTTGAGAAGTTCGACCCCTCGAAGGGCGCCAAGCTCAGCAGTTACGCCGCTTGGTGGATCAAGCAGTCCATGCGGCGCGCCTTGGCGAACCAGGCGCGGACCATTCGTATTCCTGTGCAGTCGGCGAGCAAGATCAGCAAGATCCAGGCCGCGCGCACGAAGCTGGTCGAGCGGCTCGGCCGTGAACCTGCCGACAAGGAAATCGCCCGCGAAGTGAACCTCACCGAGCGCACGGTCACGGGACTGCGGCTCGGCAAGACCACGACCATCTCGCTCCATGACCCGATCCAGCACGGCGAAGACGGCGAGTTTCGGGACATCATTCCGGACGAGAAGGCCGTCTCTCCCGATGAGATCGTTCAGGACCAGGAGACGCTCAAGCACATGCTGGCGCTGGTGAACCGGCTGGACGAACGCGAGCAGACCATCCTGAAACTGCGTTTTGGCCTCAATGGCGAGCGGCCGCGCACCCTGGAGGAAGTCAGCCAGACGATCGGCCGGACTCGGGAACGCGTGCGTCAGATCCAGAACCAGGCGCTGGAAAAGCTGCGGGCTTTCCTGGACGAGGACGGGACGGAGATCGCCGTCGCTTAAGCGTTCCGGCGTTCAGGCGTTCAGTCGATCTCTGCCTGTCTCACCGAACCATCCGACGGTTGCCTTTTTCTTGGAGGCGACGGTCGACCTACTCCTCGGACCTTTCCGTGGGCGACCTTTTTGTCGTGCTCGCGCCGCCAATGCCCGTGGGACACCGTGAGTAGACATCAAGGCACGACAAGCAGCGTCCGTGTCGTCTTCATTCGGCACCCGCCATTGTCGAGGCGGTTGCGCGGCACGCAAGTCCCTCCGAGGCGCGAGACGAAGCGTGACGACGGAGGTCAGGGCATGTCCGCGGTTCGGTCCTGTGTCAGTCGCTGATAGGCGCTCACAACGGTTTTTCCGAGGGGCGACTCGGGGTCGATGCTCGTCACGTTGGCCAGGACCTGGCCGATCCCTTGAGTGCGGATCTGCTGCTGCAGGTCCACGGAGCACGAGTCTTCCTGCGGATCGAACCGGAGGGCGGCCGCAATGCCCCAGGCCAGATGCCGGGGGAGGTGACCGGTCTTGAGGGCCAGCAGTGCCGCTCCGACGAGGCGGTCGGACGGGTTCAGTTTCCGGACCGGGTCACGGCCGAGGCGGAGAACAGTGTCGCCGAGGGCCTGGTTGGCGAACCGGCGTTTGAGGTCTCGCACGTGTTCCTCCAGCCAAGCCCGGTCGGCGCCGTACTCGGCGACGATGCCTGCTATGCTCTCGTTCAGCCCGCCCTCAAGGACGCGTCGGACCACCGGATCTTCAAGCGCCTCGTACCCATAGGTGCAGCCGCGCAGATACCCTGTGTACGCGAGCAGGGCGTGCCCGCAGTTGTGAATGTAGAGCTTCCGTGCCGTGAAGAGGGGGAAATGGTCTTGCGGCATCATGGCGGTGACCGTGGGGATGGGGCCCACGAAGCCGCTGCGGTCCACGGGCAGCTCTTTGTACGGTTCGACGCGGATGAAGCTCACGTCCGCCTGACGCATTTCCGGGGTCGGGACCGGCACCATCCGCCCGATCACGGTGTCCACAAACCCCACGTTCCGTTCGAGGTATTCATGGGTCTGCTTGGCCAGGCGTTCGCGCACCAGCCCCCGCATTGTCTTGGCCGCGCCCTTGAGGTTTTCGCACACCAACACGTTGAACGGGCCGGCGTTGCAGCCGGCCCGGCGCTCGAGGCCTTTGGCGATCAGCGGCGCGATGTGTTTGAGGGCGCTTGCGCCGACCGCTGTGGCGCCGATAGCGGCCCGGGAGACGACCTCTGCAACGTGATCTGTTTGGCTGCCGTGAATCGCGCGCACCGGCCCGACTTGCAGGTCAACCTTCTCGTCGTTGTACACGGTCTGCAAGCGGTAGGTCCCGTGACGGTTCATCGTTTCGACCAACTCCCGGTCGATGTCGACGAAGTGGACGAGAAATCCGGACTCCGAGAACAACTGCCCGATGAAACCGCGGCCGATGTTGCCCGCGCCAAAGATGACTGCCTCGGCACTCACTCTTGCCCCTCCTTCTTCTCGCCTTTTGCCGCCTCGGTCGCCTGGCGTGTTGCGGTGATCTTCAGGGTCTCTGTGGCGGTCAGTTCCAGATGGTCGGCCGCCCTCATGTCTATGACTCCACTCGTGGTCTCGATGCCGAATCGGTATCCGTTCGGCAGTTCAGTCATGGACCAGTCGATGCGGATCGGTTTGCCCGTGTAGACCTCTGCGAGGAGGTTCCAGGTAACGCCGTCCCCCGGAGCGCGGACGTCCTTGTACAGGGGCGGCAGAGCCTTGTCGGGGGGCATCAGGACGGTGTAGCCGGTCTGAATGCCACGCGGCGGTGCCAAGTCGTCGTGGCCTTGGTCGTAGCCTGCGGTTGCGCCTTGGGCGCAACCGATGAAGACCTCTCGGATGTGCCCGTTCTTGACTCCGAGCCGGATCAGGAATCCGTCTTCCGCACAAAGGGTGGAAGCCACGGTCAGGATGGCGGCGGCGAGCAGGGCGCGGAACCCGTGATGCATGTGGAGTTCTCCGTTCCAAAGTCTTTCAAAGGTCTTCCTACAGTAATCAGCCAGGCTCGCGTGTCAACCGGGCAACGTGGCGCGGAGCACGGAGCACGGAGCACGGAGCGAGAAAGGAGAGGTGGGGGGAGAAGGATGCACTGCCCTGCCGTAATGCGTCAGTGGCGGGTGCTGGGCTGGGGGGGGGCTCGCCAAAAGTGGCGGGACC
>MHBL01000449.1 GCA_001803235.1 Lentisphaerae bacterium RIFOXYA12_64_32 | reverse complement strand
CGGAGCGGCTCGCTCCGGCACCCGCGGGAGCGAGCCGCTCCCGCCACGTTGCCAGAACGACCCGGACAAACAGTGAGTAACGCCCACTCATGATCGGGCGCATCCGCCCGGGGGACGCTGACGCATTACAGCGTGGCGGGTTGGCTTGCCGGCACATCGTTTCGGGCATATAGTCCAACCATGAGGTTAATGTTGGAAAACCTTCCCGCGCCGTTGCTTCCGCATGCCGACGCATTGCGTCAGTGCCTGGAGGCGTTCGACCGCGTGATGCCGGTGCAGGCGGTCTACCTGTTCGGGTCGTACGCGCGGGGCGATGCCCGCCCCGACAGCGACGTGGACCTGTGCATTGTCAGCGAGGGCGCGGAACGGCAACTCGAGGCCGCGGCGCGCCTTAGGCACGTGATGTGGGACATCTGGCCCCGACCGTCGTTTACGCTGGTGCCCATTGCGCCAGGGCGGTTGGCCGAGAAGAAATCGTGTGGAGATCACTTCTTCAAGACGGTGCTTGAGGAGGGAATACGACTTGCCTCGAAAAACTGATTCCAACAACCCGGCAGACTGGCTGTTCATTGCCGAGTCTGATCTGGAAGGGGTGCGGTTGCTGATCGAGCGCCAGCTCTCGTACTCGCTCTGTGTGAGCAAACTGGCGGAGATACTCGAGAAGGTCCTCAAGGCTGAGTTGATCCGTACGGGATGGTTCCTGGAGAAGACCCATGACCTGCTCAAGTTGGGTGGGGAGTTGCGTGCGCGCGGTTCGGACCTCACGGATCGCGTCCGTCCGCTCTGCGAATCCTTGGCGGAGAGGTACTTCACGGATCGGTATCCGGGCTTCGATCTCCAGGACGAGGACTGGGTTACGCTGCGTGCCCAGGCCGATGAGACTGCGCGCCTGCTGGAGGTCGTCAAGGGTCGCATCGCTGTTTCGCCTCCATCGTCCGGCACCTAATCCTGCCGATCCAGAGTGGTTGCCGTAACGTTCCAGCCATCGACGGCCACCTGCAGTCGCTCCGCGCTCGGGGCGGTCGGCAGCTCCGCCACCATCTCCTTGCTCTCGCCCGGAAGCAGGCTGACATAGTTGTCGGTCCAGAACACCGGCAGGAGTTCCTCGCCTGCTGTGGCGTCGAGCACTCGGACTCGGGTCAGGACGGCGATGGCACGGGACGGGTTACGCAGGATGACCTCGGTCTTCGGCGGCCGGTCGGCGTCATCCGAAACCTGACGCCACGTGCCCTCCAGCTTGGCGCGCGGGATGCGGTTCAGGGGTTCGTAGCAGTTACGGTCATGCTCGGCGCGCTGGTCCGAACGCCAGTAGAAGTTATCGGCCAGCGCGGTCCCTGCGGCGTCCGCAAGGTCGAGGCGGACAAAGAACACGCCGGCCATCGCCGGGAGTTGGGGCAGGGCACACACATCGGTGCACGCGTCGGCAGCCGCCGTGCAGTGGACCGTCTTCTTCCATCGCCGCTTCATTCCGGCGTCGAACACCTGGACCGTCAGTCTTGCTCTGCGGAGTTCGCACCGTGACGTGATGACGACGCTGACGGTGTTGTCGACCGGACTGAGCTGGACCACGATCGGGGCGCAGGCTTTGCGGATGGCGTAGTAGCTGGCCGTGGGGCGCAGGAAGTAATCGTAGATCTGCCACTGAATGGTGGGCCAGCAGCCGTTCAGTTTCCACTCCAGGAAGCCGCTGGTCAGTTCCCACAGCCGGTGGTTGACGGCTTCGAACATGGCCCGGTGCTCCTCGAACGAGACCAGGTTCGCCTTCCACCAGTAGTCGTCGAGGCTGACCGGCAGGCCGTGCCGGCGGCAGAGCGCCTCGTGGAACGGCTTGTAGTAGGAATTGGCGCCGTGGTTCGCCCACTGGCGGTTGAGCGGAAACTCGAGCGACGCCAAGTCCGACGTCAGGTCTGGGATGAACCGGCGCAGGCTCTCCGGCGCCGGAACGGACGCGGACCCGCTTTCGATCTTGAACATCCACGTGCGGTCGTCGCGGACCATACGGTAGAACCAGGTCGGGTCCTGCCAGCCGTAACTCTTGGGCGTGCAGTCGTTGGCGCCGACCGGCGTGTCCGGCTGTATCCAGTGCGGCCATTGATAGCACCGCGCCGCGGCGTCGTAGTCGCCGTAGCCCGACGGGATCAGGACGCGCGTCCCGTCCAGTGCCTGGACTTGCCGGCGCCAGCGCCGGTACTGGCTCTCGCGCGTGGCGCCCTCGTTCATGCACATGTAGACAACCACACTCGGGTGGTTGCGGCAGCGGCGCGCGATATCCTGTGCGCTGGCTTCGAGCAGGTCGTGGTCCAGGGGATGATCGTCGCGGTTCAGCCAGTGGCACTGGAAGAAGCAGTTCCAGATCATGATGCCCATCCGGTCGGCAAGGTCCATGATGCTGTCGGGCAGGTTGGGCAGGTCCTCGAACGAGACGGTGTTGAGGTTGGCCCGCGCCAGGTATTGGAACTCGGCGGTCCAGCGCTCCGGGGCGAGCATGGCCCAGTCCAGGAGCGTGTCAGCCTGGAGATACCCGCCGCGGCAGAAGATGCGGCGTCCGTTCACGTGCAGTCGCAGTCCGTGGCTGCCGTCCGCCGTGTGCAGGACCTTGGTCACTTCCCGGATGCCGAATGTCACGGTCCGGCGGTCCGAACATGCGCCGTCGATAAGGAACTCGGTTTGCAGTTGGTACAGCTCCTGCGCCCCGTGCCCGGCCGGCCACCACAGGCGCGGGTTGGCCAAGTTGAGGGCGGGGTACTCCGCCGGTGTCATTTCGACGTGCGTCGACTCGCCCGAGGTCAGGTTCACCGCCTTTTCAACCGTGACGTATTCGGCGGTCGCGTGGCTCGGTCCGAGCCGCGACTGTGAGGGAGCGGCTTCTGATGGGCCGCTTGCTGACACGCGCGGCTCGGACAAGGCGTCGCTTTCTGATTGAGGCATTACGGTCACGCGCAGGATGCCGCGAACCGGGACGAGAAACTCGTTGACCAGTTCGGTTGAGACGGTCAGTGCCGCGGGTGCCAGTTCGGGCAGGGGCAGTTTTGTGCGGACGAACGGGTCGACGATGCGTACGGGCCCGCTCCAGTCGAGGCGGACCTCCTGCCACAAGCCCATAAGCCGGTCGCGTACCGTGGGCGCGCAGTCGTAGCCCACGGCGGCGAGGTTGATGCACACGTCCTTCATGATGTCGTTGTCGACGCCGGTCAGGTGCGCCCTGGGCGTCTGGAACGGCACGAGCTGGGCTTGCGGCACACCACAGTGCTCGGGCGGCCAGACCCGGACGGCCAGCGCGTTGCGCCTGCCGGTCCGCAGGATGCCGGTCGCATCCAGCGCGAACCTGCGGAAGGCGCCGACGACTCGCTGTCGGCCGCCGAGAAGGGACCCGTTCAGCCAGACGTCGGCCCGGTAGTTGATGGCCTGGAACACGAGTCGCTGCCGCGTGCCGCAGTCAGCCGGCGCGTCGAACTCCAGGCGGTACCACCAGGGATCTCTCCACGGGTTGCGCTTGTCCGGCAGATGGCTGAATTTGGCCAGGTCGTGTTTCTGATTAAACTCGTCCGAGGCGTCCGGGATCTGGTAGTTGTTCAGACCGTAGCGCGGGTCCGGGTAGACCCCGGCATGCACCAGCGCGTTGAGCACGGTCGTGGGGACGTCGGCCGCGTGCCAACCGTCCGTGGAGAAACCCGGTTGGGACACGGTCATTTCAGGCGCGCTCACCAACGCCGAGTGCTGCAACTGCCAGTGGCCGCAGAGTGAGACGGTTCCGGATGTCATGGTTCACGGCCCTTTCAAAGTACTTTGCGGCGATCTGAGGCGTTGGAGGTTTCGGGTTTCAGGTGTCGGGGGCGGAGCCCACTGGGGAGTGGCAGGTCGCATGTGCGTTTGAACTGTCGGGTTCATCGAGATCACCGAAATCATCGAGACCGTCGGGTGGGGCTGCCTCTCCTGAAACCTGAAACCTGAACACTAATCCAAGAACTGGTACCCGGGGCAGCGCAGGTACTGCCACTTCACCCTGGCGAGTGGGTGGTTGGTGACCGCGCGGCTCAGGATGGCCAGGGCCAGCATCCGCCACCAGGTCGCGAACATGCTGCCCTGGTCCTTTGCAGAGTACATGAGCTTGCTGCCGTAGAAGAAGTCGCGGTCGCGAATGAACGCGAACCCGCCGTCGGGGGTGCGGTTCTGCAGGACCCAGTCAAAGGCGCGCCGGAGCGCTGCGGTCACGTCGGCGCGCCGGTGTCCCGGGGCGTGCTGCGAGTAGCGCACCAGCGGGTCGATGGCATCGATGTCCTCGCAGCCGCTGGTGTTCGGGTGGATGCCGAAGCCGCCCTGTGGCGTCTGCATTTCCAGCATGGTGTCGATGATGCGTTCGACATGCTTGACCGGGCGCTTGTCGTATTCGTACAAGAGGTAGAAATGATAGGCGCCCTGGTAGGACTTGTTGCGCTCCTCGGGTGTTCCGAACGCGCCCCACTGGCCGGTGTCGGGGTTCTGGACCCGGTCGAGCCAGTCGAAGATCATCTCCATGGGGCGCTGCGCGCGACTGCAGTTCTGGAAGTCACGGGCGTATTGCAGGACTTGCCCAAGATTGAGGACCTCGTTGCCGACGTAGTCCATCTTCCGCAGGTCACGAGCATCGAGCCAGGCGGCGAGGTGCTTCTCGTCATAGAACGGCTTGAGGACCGCGAACTCCTGCGGCGCGACGCCGCCCAGCGCGGCCAGTCCCATGATCGCGTGGCAGGTCAGATGCCACCAACCGCACCACTCCATGTGCGGCGGCACGTACCAGGAACCGGGGTGCGCGAGCGGCGCATCCTTGAAAAACCCGTCGTCGTCCTGGAACGACTGGAGGTACGCGACCCATTCGGCGCGCTCCGCGTCGGAGAGGGTGGCGAGATCGTCGAGCAAGTGCCGTGCGAGCGCGGCATAGGTTGACGCATACAGGATGGGTTGCGTCTGGCACGCGGCATACACGTACCGCCCAGGCCCTTGCTCCGAGGCCCGGTGGAGCTCGACAAAGTTGAGGACCTCGTTCCTGAATCCGCCTGACGGAGTGGACATGGTTTTCTCCCTCTTGGTGAAGTTTGTACTGACGTGCTGCGTGAGGCGAGTTTGCAGTCACGGTGCTCAGGTTTCAGCAATGCCACCGCGTTTGCGGCCTGGCGCCGCTCGGCAAAGTGGCGGGACCGGCTCGGTCCCGCAATCGCCGGAGCGAGCCGCTCCGGCCACTCTATGGCGACACGCGAGTTTCATAGGAGGCGGTCTTGGTGCATCGTCTAACCGGGCGGTCCGCCGCCCGGAGCGCGCTGAACACCGAACACTCCTTCGCCCAACCTGCCGGGCTCGTATCTGCGGGAACAGCAGAATCGCCGAACTGACGTCGCTACAGACGTAACCGGGCTGGCGTCGGGGACCTCGGAGCCTGGCGCCTCGCTCGCTCGCGTTCCCGTCATGGCCCGTCCTGCGGCAGCATGTCCTCGCACTCCAACTCCTTGATGACTTTGCCGCCCTGCAGGATCTGGAGCTTGTCCAGTTCGGGGCCGGGCGATTCGCGCAGGGTGATGATGAGTCTATGAGGCCCGTCCTGCGGGACACTCAGCCGTGAGAGGGCAGGGGACATGTCGGCTTGGCGACTCGAGGCGTCCAGGCGATCCGTGCGCAGGTGGACGGCGTGCTCGACGCGCTTGCCATCCAGCTCGAGCCAGACCGAATTGGCGCCGTCGTTCGGGGCACGGGAGACCAGGTTGATCTCATAGTCGCCCTTGGGCAGGTCCAACGCGGCCGTCAGGCGCGCCTCCGGTTCGGCGAGCTTGACCAGCTTGCCGCCGCTCGCCTCGGTGATGGGAATGATCGCAACGGGGGGCGCGGTCTTGAGTTGGAAGCGCAGCGCATTCTGCATGAGCGACAGGTCCTGGATTTCCAGGTCGATCGATTCCACTCGCGACGTCTCCGGGTGCACGTCGATCAGAACGGTTCTTCCCTTCTCGGCCAGGGTCTTGATGTCGGCCTCGGCGGGGCCTGCGGGCCTGCCGTTCAACGTGAGGCGCAACGTGGAGGTGTCGAGCCCGGTCTCATCGGTGAGCGTGACGGCCACCTGCCGAGGCAGGAACGGTACGACGATTTCAGTGGCGGGCTTCATCTCGTCTTTGCCCACGATCAGTTTCTCGACAACCGGTGGGTGATGGTCGGCGAGGCTGGCGCCGGCCGGCGGGTCAATGGCCACGCAGGTTCTGGAGGTTGGGCCGACCGCGAGAACCACATGCCCGTTCTCCATGACCGGCTTCAACTCGGTCGCCTTTCCCGTCTCGTCACAGAGCAGGATGCGCTCCGGCGGCCTGGCGCGGGCGAGCCGGAATTCAGAGGGCGCATTGGCGGACAGCTCGAAGACGTCCGGACGCAGGCGCCGCAGCATCGCACGGACCGGGATTCTGGCTGTCATGCCCGCGCGAAGATACAGATTGGGCAGACCGGCGAGGTGGACGATGGAGCGTCCGTCGCGGGCCTCGACGCTTGAGACCGTGTAGCACGCGTTGTACGGCAGTTCCAGGATGAACGGCGCGCCCTTCAGGATCTCGCCGGCGGGCAGCGTTCCCTCGACGGCAACCGTCTTGTTTCGGTCGTCGGACTCGATGATCCGCATTACGTGTGAACCGGGCGTTGAGATCGAGCCCTGTTCGCTCGAGAGCCGCTTGCCGTCGAGCAGGTACATCCACCGCAGCTCCCGTCCGTCCGCGGCGAAGGCCAGCGAACCGGCTGCCGCGTCGAGGCTGAGCGGGCCGAGGACCTTCGCGCCGGGCGTGAAGGAGACGGCGAAGAACTCCGGGCCGTCGGTCGTATCCACGCGAACGCCGCTGCCCTCGATGCTGGCAGTCGGGCTTGCTGCGCCGCCGCTCAGCCGCGAGACCTTGAGGAGTTCAGGCTTCTCGCGGTACGGTTCGAGGACCGCCGCGAAGACCGTGTTCGGCTCGGTCCGCCGCGCCATGAGCATGGGGATGGTGGTGGTCTCGGGCCCCTGGCCGTCGCCGAGGAACACCCGGGTGTTTGCACCCTCGAGCATCAGCAGACGCAGCCCGGTCTGCCCATCCTGCCACTGGACCTGCCAGGGTCCGGACGTGTCGCCGGACCGGAGGTTCTTCAGGAAGCGATAGCTGTTCTGGCCGTCGTAGTACGGGTCGTCGGTCTGCTCGCCGAATGTCTGCTGAGTCGGCGACAGCGTGACATCAGAGGTGGGCGAACCGTAGGCGTGAAGCACATAGTCGACGGTCTGGTGTGGGATGGTCACCAACTCGAAGTCGAAGTTTGGCGTCAGGACGTTCTTGGCCTCCGGGTCACCGACGCGGACCATGCGGATGTCGTCGAACCAAGCTGTGCCGGCGTTGTCGCGTGAGTAGCAGCGGGCCTGAGCCCAGGTTGCGTTGGCCGGCGAGGTGGCAGTAGCGGTGAGTTCCGTCCAGTCCTGGGTGCCTTGGAGGGACTTTGGCGAGCAGCCGCCAGCCCAGGCACACTGGTCGTTCAGAAAGGCGACTTCCACGCCCGTGCTGCCGGTGGCGCTGTCCGTTTTGACCCAGGCGGACAGGCGGTACTCGGTCTTGGGTTCGAGGCGAATGACACCGCGCCGGTACAGGCAGTTCGGCCCGGTGAGGGACCGAATGTCGCTGCTCCATGCCGCCGGGATCCCCTCGGACTGGGCGATCATGGCGGAGTAGTTCCCTGAGTGCGCGACGCGGCTGCGCTCAAACCGCGCCAGATCGCGGCGCAGGCTTTCCGGGGTGTTGCTGCCGCACGGCTCCTTGGTCCAGAACGGAATGTCAATGCTCGGCTCGGGGTTGAGGCGGACGTCCGTGGCATCCTCCGTGACCCGGAACAAATCCACCACATACCGGGGCATCACGAACAGTGTCCGCATTTGGTTGAGGCAGGGATAGAGCTGGTTGGCGGTCGCCTGGACGACCTGGAGCGGCGCGGTGATGTCGCACAGGGTCATGCGTCCGCACTCGTGCTTCTGCGAGCGCTCGTCCACCACGACGGCGTTGTGACTGAGAGTCTGCCGATCCCAGAACCGATAGACGGGAGAGAAATAGTTGCGGGTGCCGATGTCGGGTACGAGTAGTCTGCCGTTGGCGAAAAGCTGCAAGTTCAGTTTGTCCGCATGGCCATGGCCCATGACCGCCTGGCCGTAGTCCATGACCACCGAGAGATCGCCCTCGCCGCGCTGCGCCTTGATGACGGTCATCCCGGCCTGGTCGAAGTTGTGACTGACGCTGTCCAGCGGTCTGCACTCGCCGGGCTCATCGCCATAGACGAGATAGCCGAACGACTTCCGGCGCGCGTTCCCGAGCACCTTCAGAATGTCGGCATACACGGGGTCGCGGTAGAGATGGAAGAACGCTTCATAGTCGCTGGCTGGCAACTTCATGCCCAGGTGCGAGTCGTTGACGGCGGGGAGGGTCCCGTCCGGCCAGAGAAAATCGAGTGGCGCGTCGTAGGACAGCCGCAGTTTGGGATCGCGTGTGACGTCGAGTCCGACGCGCTGAAACGTCTCGGCGACGTCGAGGAGTGTCCGCACGGCGTAGAAGTGGTATCCGGGACTGCACTCCCACCACTGCCCGTCGCCGAGGATGGCGTACTGGAGTTGGTAGCGCAAACTGCCCAGCGTGCGGCGGATCAGGAACTCGTCGCCCAGGATCAGCCCGACCGCCGACACGGCCAGGTTGTGGTGTGCCTGGCGGTTGGACAGCCCCTCGTCGTAGCGCAGGCTCACCTTGACGTCTTCGGCCAGCATCTCCCGGATGGCCCTATGGTTTGCCTCTGAGAAACATGCGCTGGCAGCGACCAAGTCGTAGCCTTTGGCGATATCGGCCAGCCATCCGGCCTCGCTGAGCGGTTGATGGGAGACGCGCATGCCGTCGCCTTCCGGGGTCAGTTCGCCGCGGCCGGAATGGAACGGGTAGTTCGGGAACTTCTCGGTGTAGCCGACCAGTATCTCTCGCGCTCGAGCGGCGTAGCGTTCGTCACCGGCGAAGGCATACGCCATGCCGAGTCGGCGCAGGCTGGACTGGTTCCGGTCGTGGGCGCGGTTCGTCTTCTCCATCCGCCACTGCTGGTCGAACTTCCGGCCGGTGACGATGTGGTTCCCCGCGGGACAGAGATGCTCGGCCGGCGATTTCTCGCGCCACGTGAGCGGCACACCGTGTTTCGGACAGTTGTATTCCATGACGTAGACGCAAGGATCGTCCGGGATCTCGACCGGTTGCTTGAGCGCACCGTCCGCTGAACCGCGGCAGGCGGCCAGCCATTCGTCGAACACCTTCCCCTTGCCCCTGGCCCGCTCGATCTCTTCGCGTGACACGGCCACAAAGGGGTGCGGCAGGTCTCGCTTCAGCCCGTCAAGTGTCACCGCAGGGGTGACGTACCGGCTCGTGCGTTCGTCCGCCGCGCCGACGGACGGCGGAGCCTCGGGGAGCAAGCTCAGCATCGCGATCGTGACCTCCGCCTGATCGCCGAGAGCTTCGATCGTCAGTTTGACCTTAGGGGCGCCCGTTGCGCCCAGAGTCTTGCGGAGATCGTAGTAGAACTGGCCCGTCTGCCGGGAGGCATACTGCGCGTAACCTCGTGGCTGCACCTTGAGAGCCCAAAGCCCCTTGACCGCCGCGATATCCAGTGCCAGGCAGGGATACTTGGCTAGATCGATCTCGACCTCGCGCGTCATCCGGCCGACCGGGAACAGCGTCTCGTCGTCGCGCTGCCGCTGGCTTTGCAGCACACCGCCGCGGTCCGTACGAGACAGGGTTGCACCGTCCGTCTGCCAGGCGGCAGGGTCCGCGAACGCGTCCGTCCAGCCTGGCGTGGGTGGTTCGTACTCGCGGACCGCGACATCGTCGAACCAGGCGGCGCCCTGGAACTGCTCGATCCACACGCGCAGAGCGATCGCTGTCGTAGTGGCGGGGATGGTGAAGAGCTGGCGATAGAGGGCCCAGTCAGCGTTGCGAGGGATCTTGAGGCAGTAACTCCAATTGTCCCAGGTGCCGTCGGCCTTGTACTGCGAAATGCCAAGGACGGGCATGCCGGCCTGCACGCCGAGGGACTTCGCGCGACACTCGAAGAGGTACGCCCGGCCCGGCTTGACGGGCGATCTTGGCCCTTCCAGAAAGGCGCGAGTGGCCGGGTTGTCGCTGGAGAGTTTGACCGATCGTTTCCCCTGGCCTGCGGTTTCGTTAACGAGTTCGCATTTCGCGGTCCCCTGCGCGACTCGCCATTGCCAGCCGTCAGGTGTGCCGTTCGCGTCGGCACCGTCCTCGAAGGACGAATTCGGGAGCGGCAAGGGCGTGCCGGAAGGGTCGGCCAGCCCCAGGCTGGTCACCGACGTGGCGACCACCAGGAAGAAGAGGACTCGTCGCGCATTGATCTGGAGTGTCATAGGTCTCCGTTGCTCCTGACAAGATGAAGCCGGAGTTGGCTTGCCGCACCGGACGTTTCTTGCTGTTCGAGTGGAAGATCTTGCTGTGGCCGTTGATCTCTGCTATCGGCGTCAACTCGCCTTCTTCCCGACGCGCCGCCCCAGTTCCAGGAAGCGCCGGACCCGTGGCAGAGGTGTGCCCGGCGTGATCGGGCTCGAGGTCGAGAGGACGAACCCGCGGCCGCGGCGCCCAGCCTGGATCTGGCGCCGGACCTCCGCCTCCAGGCCTGCATCGTCGGCGTTCTGCAGCACTCCGATCGGGTCGATGTTCGCGAACAGCGTGAGGCGCTGGCCAATGGCATTCACGGTCGCGGCGATGTCGTTGGTGTAGCCTTTCATGCTGGCTTCCATCACCAGCCCGTCGGCGCCGGTGGCGGCAATTTGCTCGAGTCGGTCGGCAATGCCGCCGAAGTAGATGAGGATGGCCAGGTGCCCGAGCCGGTGGATTTCCTTGACCATTTCCGTGATGTACGGCAGGGCGAAGCGTTCGTAGTGCGCCACGGAGATCATGTCGCAGGTGGCGGTGGCGTCGTCGATGTAAATGGCGTCGCCGCCCGCGGCGGCGAGTCGGCGGAGGTGCTCGATGTTCTGGTCGAGAATGCGCTGCATCAGGTACTCGATCAGGTCCGGTTGCTCGATCAGCATCGGGAACAGATTGGTCAGGCCGACGTACTGCTGGCAGGAGTAGAGCGTGCCGATGACACCGCCGGACAGGATGAAATGGTCCTTGCCGAAACGCGCGACGGCGGCATCCAGGTAGTCGTTGACGCCAGCAGCCAGCATGCTTTCGGCCTTGGTGACACGGACGGCCTCGTCGGCGTCTTTCCGGTCGAACACGATCTGCCGTTCATTGGCGGCGTAGTCAGTGGCATGGCCGCTCGCCGTTTCCGCCTCAAGCGGATGCAACTCGCCGGTTTTGCGGTCGCGCAGGAAACCGCGGCCGTCGTTCTCCACGAACTCGACCCGCTCGCGGACCATGCGCGCCGGGGCCATGGCGGGCTGCAGCATTTCGAAGGGCACTTGATCGACGAGTTGCGCGAAGACCGCAACGTGCTCCACGGGTGTGGCGTGCGCCCAGGCGTGCAGGCGCCACGCCGGCAGGCCGGTCAACTCGGCAAAGTGGTCCCGGTAGTAGAGGAAATTGTAGATCGACGTGACCGGGAAGCGGTCAACAGGCCGGCCCTCCAGCGCAGCACGGCCACGTTGCTTGCCGGTCAAGGGGAGGTCAGGGCGTGGTGTCATCGATGGGTTCCTGTCGGTTCAGCAGTACGGCCGTTCACCGGCGAACGCTGCCCGTGCAACTGCGGTTCACGAGGTCCGGCTTCGCGCCGACGCTACGCTTGGATAGGCCGCTCGCCCTCCAGGTGATCATGCAGGGGAAGGCCTTCACTTTGCCGGTTCCGTCTTTTCGAGCATGTCCAGCGCTTTGAGGCGCGCGTCGTCGGCGAAGGCGCACGGGGTGTTGTCGCACCACGGCAGGCGCGGATCCTTGCGGGTGATCGTTTCGGTGCGGACGGTCGCGTCTTCGGCCAGTTGCGCGGCCAGTTGCTTGCCCGTGTCCCCTCGCGCCGCGAGTAGGCGCAGGTACTGGTTGTCCTCAATGCCTTCGCGAAAGGCTTCCCAGTGCTTGGATGGCGTGACCGAGTCGGGCGCGAGGTAAGGCAGGGAGTAGGACGTGCCTTTTTCGGCCACGTACTCGTTCCAGTTCGACGGCACGCCGCCGGTGTCGCCGTAGGCCCAGAACCCGGCGCCGGTCGCGCCGTACCGGTAGCAGTACCAGAAGTGGAGCCGGAAGTAGGAGGGATCGAACAACCGGTTCGGGCCGTGCGCCATGTAGAACCACAGTTGCTTGCCTTTGGCCCTGAACCCCTGGAACATCTGCCGGAGTTCGTCACTGCCCGTGGTGTACTGTGCCAGTAGTGGGCAGAGAATGTCGCCGGACTCCAGCGCCTGCGGCACGTAGTTCATGAAGTCGCCGTAGAGCTGTGGATCGATGAACACGGCAATCTCCTTGGACCCGGCCTTGAAGGCTTCCGTCCACTGGCGCGACGTTTCGTACGCTTCCTGGTTGCCGGGTTCGTCGAGGAACGCGAACTGCAGCCGGCCCTGGGTCAGGCCGACCTCCCGGGCGTGTTTGTCCCACGCTTCGGCCCACTGCTTCATGGCGCGGTTGAAGGGCTCCGTGCCGCGCTTTTTCCCGGCGAACGTGCTGTTGGGCAGTACGCAGTAGTAGATCTGGTAATAGGGCGCGTCGGGCCAGAGCTTGAGCCACTCGTCGAACCCGGTGAAGTCCAGCGGTTTGGTCAGGTTGCCGTCAGCGTCGACGCCGTCGGCGGCGGGCAGGGCCTTGACCTTGCCGCTGCCGAGTGCGAGCGTGACGTAGTGCGCCTTCATGTCGCGGATGGCCATCTCGCGGTTCTGCAGGGTCATGCCGTAGGCCGGGCCGTCGGCGTAGTCCCACAGACCGCAGGTCAGGTCGGTGCGGTCCGGGAACACGCCGGCGACCAGGTTCAAGGTGAACGGCACGCTCGTAACCGCGTCGCCCTGCCTCACGACAACCGTCCCCTGGTGCTTGCCGGGAGCGACGTCCTTGCCCGGGAAGAACGAGAACCAGATCTGGCGCGTCATGCCAGCGGGAACCGTGGTTGTGAAGACCCCGTTCTCGGCTTTCAGTTCGACGAGCGCATCAGCCACGACCTTGTTCTCGCGCGTGTCGACATACTCGACCTGGTAAACGCTGACATAGGGAGGGTTGTCGCCGCTCGGCAGTCCGGTGATCTGGACCGTGGCGCGCATCGGTTCGGGTGCGGCATTCGTGAGGTTGAGGACCTCGGCACGGTGCTCGTTCCGCATCATGCGCAGATCCAGTGACGGAACATCCTTGGCTGAAGGTCGTTCCAGCAGCGCCATCTGGGCGTAGCGATACTTGTGCCAGACGGTCAGCGGCGCGAAGCCTTCGGCGGCCAGAATGCGGCCGTGCAGCGCGAAGAGACGCCGGTGCGCGTCATCGAACGGGAGAATGGCGCGGAAACTCTTGGGATCGCCGGTGAACGTGAAGCCGTCGAGGGCTTTCCCGACCTCTTCGAGTTGAGCACCCAGCTCAGCCTTGGCCGCGTCGGGGACCGTTGCAGCGGCGAGGCGGTCTTTCATGGCGCCGAGGTCGCTGTTCATGCGTTTGCACCAGCGGAAGGCGAAGTTGAACTGGTCCCCGGGGATGGGCCGTGTGGTCGGCTGTTTTGCGAGCCAGGCATCGTCGCCGCGGTAGACCTCGATCTCGTCGCAGAACAGGTAGTTGCCGCCGCTTGGGCAGATGGCCAGGCGCACGTAGCGGCCCTTCGTCTGGAGAGCCTGAGTGCGGAAGGTGAAGGTACGGTAACCACCGTCTGCCGCCGGTCTGCCGCCCTCCGCCAAAGCCACCAGGTCGCCGGCGAAGTAGTACGCCTTTCCATCGTCGCTGACCAGGACTGAGATGGACTCCGGCCACCCGACGTCGGCCACACCGGCCGCGGTGCTGTAGGACAGCCCGCGAATGGGCAGGACCTGACTCAGGTCGAGGTCGATTCCGACCAGCGTGGAACTCCAGCCAACCGTGGTCTTCTGGGTCCAGAAGTAGCCGGACGTCAGAACGCCGTCGGTGAGCTGGGTCTTGTCGTCCGGGTCGGCGCAGTAACTGTAATTGGGCGGGATGCTGAACGTGTACGACTTGCCTTTGGCCACGTTTTCAAGCGTGGTGGCGGTGGCGCCGGCTACTCCTGCCGCTGGCGCCGGGGCTCCGACGGCAGTGATCGCGACGTCGTCAAACCATGCTTTGCCTTGGGTCTTGTTCAGAGCCAGGACCACCTCCACAGCCGCAGCGTTGCGCGTTTGGAACGACACCGCCAGCGACTGCCAGCGACCTTCCGTCGCCTGCGGCAGGCCGGACAGCAGCAATTGTCCGCCAACCGCTTCGCGGACCATGACTCGTGCACCCTTGCCGGCGGGGATGCCGTCCGTCTTCAGCGCATGCGACAGCGTATAGGTGCTATTCGGCGCGAGCGTGACCGCCTGGACCGCACTGCTGCTGAGCGTATCGTCCGCGTGCGCGATCCGCAGTCCATTCGGCGGCGACATGGAGTCGGCGTTGTCGACCTGGACGGCGTCGGCAGTGGCGCTCTCGACGCGCCAACTGGCGAGTCCTTCCGTGAAAGCGCCGTTGACCAGCAGTGTCGCGGGCGGCGCTGCGACAGGCTGCGCCAGACTCCGGGACACCGTTGCCACCATCAGTCCCGCCATGAGCGTGCCGAGGATTCTGCGCATTGTCTTCCCCTTTCCTGTTGTTCAGATGCAAGGCTCTGGTGGCGGGCTCAGGTGCTGGGTTTCCTGACCACCACACAACCCACGCTGACCGCCGGCACTTTGATCTGCAGCGACGCCTTTGACGTTTTGACCAGCGTGTCGCCGAGCAGGTCGCGGACGAGCGTGGCCCCGTCGAGGGGCACGGTTTGGCGCACGGTCTTGTCCGTCGGGTTGATGAAGAACCACGCTTCCTGGTCCTGCCACACGCGGCGGCGGCGCAGCAGGGCGCCGCAGCGGTCGGGCGTGACTCCGGCGCGGTCGAGAAGCGTCTCGTAAACGCCTTCGCGGCCCTCGAGCGGATGCGAGAGCGCGGAGTGGCCGCCGAAGGTGCCGACCAGCGCCGCCCAGCCTTTCTTGTAGCGGTTCAGGGTTCCGGCGACCTCGGTGCCGGCCATGAGGATCGGCGTCGCAGAGGTCGGTTCGAGGGTCTGCAGGTAGAAGCTGGCGCGCAGTCGTGTTCCGGCAAGGTCATTCGCACCCTCGAGTACAGTGGGCGGCGCGAACTCGCCCCAACCGCGCTCGTCGGGTGTCCAGATTTTGCGGCCCCCATCGGGCTCACGGACGATGCGGACATCGCGGTGCTTGGCGCCGAACACGTCACGGCCACCCCGAACCATCTGCTCGCGCGGGCAGAAGCCGTACTTGTCGAACCGGCCCGGACAGGCGTCGGTGATCAGCATGCCGCCGTTCGCGACGAACCGTGTGATGTGTTTGAAGTGGGCCGCGTCCAGCGCGAGGGATACCGGCTGGATGGCGACCTTGTAGCCGGCCAGCGCGCCCTGTGCGACGTCTTCGGCCTCGACGAAGTCGACGCACAGGCCCATCTTCCAGAGCCGGTAGTAGTGGCCGCGCAGACTGGCGTAGAGGTGGCCGGCTGGATCGTTCTGCGTGCCTTGGCAGAAGTGGTAGAGATCGTCGTTGACCAGGATGGCGACCTGGGCGCGCGGCGGCTGGCCGAGCGAGAACACCTCGGGCGCCTCGTTGACGGCGCGGCCGATGCGCGCGGCTTCCTCGATTCGCTCTGTGGTGTCGCCTTCCGGGTCGAGCAGTCCGAACCCGTTGCACTCCTGCCAACTGATCTCGCAACGGTGGTTCCAGAACGAGATGCCGTTCATGCCGGCGGCCAGGCCGGAGAGCATCCAGCGCCGGATGTCTTCGGCCTTGGGCGTCCGCCCCTTGTGCAGGTGCGTGCTGATCGGGCCGCCTTGGAACTCCGCGCCCCAGAACGGGCGGTCGCGTCCGGTCGCCGACCGGACGTAGTCGCACCGGAACATCATGGCGTTCCACATCTCGAAGAAGGTGGTGACTCTCTTGTCGGCGCGCTGCGCAAAGGCGTCGTCCCAGCCGTGGAACGGGCCCCAGGCTGGGTAGTTGCTGCAGCCGTGGAAGTCGCCGACCTTGGCCCAGCGCCAGTCGGCGCCGGCGCCGATGTACGGTCCGCCCAGGTGGCTGAAGACCGGGCGTTTCCGTGGATCGTTCTCGCGCAGCGCGCGCGTCTTCCACTCGAGCGCACGGCTGATGTAGACGTTGTCCATGAAGTAGCGCCAGTCGATGAACGGCGGCGCGAACGGGCTGCGCCGCGGCGGCTCGACCTCCGCCCAGTCGCCGAACCCGCACTGCCAGGTTCGGTTCAGCGCTTCAAGCGTGTCGTACTTCGCACGCAGCCAGTCGCGGAACCGGGTCAGGGTGTGTGGGCAGTAGCACATGCCCAGCACGGCGCTGTCGTTCGGCCAGAACCCGATCTCCTGCCAGGTGTTCCAGCACCAGAGGTTGTCGAACCGGCCGAGGCGTTGGGCCAGCGCTGCAATGAACCGTTCGCCGGCCGCGCGCACTCCGGGGTGGTCCCAGCACGGACCGGGCTTGCCGTCGGCCGGCAGGCAGTACTGGGTGGGGTCGTTGTGGATGCGCCCGTCTGCGTAGACCATGCGGCAGTCGGGGTACTTGCGCCACACCCAGGCCGGGGCCTGTTCCATGGTCAGCCCCAGGTAGACGCCGAGCTCGAGCTTCCGGGCTTGAGCCATGATCCGTTCGATACGGGACAGGTCGACCTCGCCCTCGCGCGGCTCGTCAATGCCCCAGTGTTCCTGGATCTTGATCATGTTGAAGCCGAGCTTCTTCAGCAGCGGCAGGTCCGCCATCAACTCATCCTGGTCCTGGTGCGGCTCGCGGTACACGTGCGTGCCGAACGGAAAGGCATTGCCGGGGAATGAGAGCATCTGGGGCATGGGCTGTCTCCTCTGAAGGGCTTCGAAAGGTTTCAGGTGTCAGGTTTCAGGTTTCGGGTTTCAGGTGTCGGGTTTCAGGTGTCGGGTGTCGGGGGGGGCGGACGGGAGGCACACTTCTGGTTGATCGGTCCGGTCTGTCCGATCCGTCGGATACCTCCCGCCCTGAACCCTGACACCGGAAACCTCTGGCTCTCACGCCGGCCGGCCACTCGACTCGCGGATGACGAGCTGCGGTGGAAACACGACACGACGCCAGGGCAGGGGCGTGCCGGCGGTGCGGAGCCGTTCGATGAGCAGCGCTCCGGCCTGGCGTCCGATGTCGAAACTCGGCTGGCCGACGCTGGTCAGGGGCACCGCGGCCAAATCCGCCAACTCGGTGTTGTCAAAGCCGACGACCGCGATGTCTTTCGGCACGACCACGCCGCGGGCGCGCAGTCGGTGCATGACCCAGATGGCGGCCATGTCGCTGCAGGCGATGATCCCCGTCGGGCGCGGGGTTGCGGCCAAGAGCCGCTCGACGTTCGCGGCGGTCGCGGCCTGTTCCGTGTTGCCCCAAAGGACGCGCAGCGCCCGCGCCGGAAGTCGCACCTCGCGCAGGGCGCAACGCATGCCGTCGAGCAGGGCGCGGTCCGAGGGTGTGTCGGCCGCCTGGCCCAGGTAGGCAACCTGTCGGTGGCAGCGGTCGACCAGGTGCCGCATCGCCACCCGCCCACCCTCCCGGTCGTCCATACCCACATAATCGGCCTCGATCTGTGGCCACGGCTCGCTGAGCAGCACGACGGGCAGGCGCAGGCGCCGCAGGTTGTCGAGCAGCGCCGACGATGGGCGCGGGGAAGTGAGCACCAGGCCGTCGACCCGGCCGACAAAGAGCTGCAATTGCTCATTCTCGTGTTCGGGTTTGCCGTCGTGAAAGGCGACCGCGGTGGCGTAGCCGGCTTGGCTCGCCGCATCCTGAATACCGCGAATGCGCTCGATCACGGTCGGAATCTGCGGGAACGCCATGAGCACGCCAACAACCATGGTGCGGCGCGTTGCCAGCGTGCGCGCGGCAAGGTTCGGCACATAACCCAGGCGGCTCGCAACCCGCTTGACGCGCTGGCGAGTGCGGACCGAAATGTCCGGCTGATCGCTCAGCGCCTTGGACACCGCCGCCACCGAGAGCTTGCAGTGCTGCGCGATTTGAGTGAGGGTGACCATGGAATCTGGCGCCCTTGAGTGGCCTGCGACAGTGTGTCGGCTTGTCGTCAAGCGCTACTCGACAAGGGTAACCTTCGCTGCGCTCGGTTGCCCGCGGGTCGCGGGGAAGGCAGCAGAACAGG
>MHBL01000448.1 GCA_001803235.1 Lentisphaerae bacterium RIFOXYA12_64_32 | reverse complement strand
TTTAGGCGTCAGCCCAGGTCAGACTTCGACCTTATCTCCACCCGCGACTGACGCATTACCTGTGGAGTGCGGCGGCAGGGTCCTGCGGCAGAGCAGGACGTCGACGCCGCTTTGGCTGTAGTGCGTCGCGCGGGCACTGCGTCTCAGCCAAAGCGGTGTCGCGCCGCCCGTGGCGGCCTTTGCCACCGCACTCCATACGGCCACGACGCCACCCCAGCGTCTTCTGCGGGTCTCAAACGACTGCTGCCGCGGGAGTTCAAGTGGCTCGGTTTGGCGAGGCATGGCCTGCGGTCGAGACCCCGTTGCGGTCAAGGCGGCGGCGGCACTCGGGCACCGAATCGTCGAGGCGCAGGCTACGGGACATTCGGCGGTGAGGGAACGTCCAGGGGTTCCTGCCGGTCGGCGACCCCCCAGCGGCGCAGGAACGGCCACCAGACGAAGCTGGCGCGCCCGACCAAGTTCTGGCGCGGCACGGTACCCCAGAACCGACTGTCGCGGCTGTTCTCGCTGTTGTCGCCCAGCATGAAATACCGGTTGGGTGGGACCACAAACGTCTCGCTGTTGTCCCGCAGGTACTGGCTGCTCGGATGGTGACAGTAGCCCCGGTATCCACCTTGGAAGCTGCCGATACGGCGGAAGGCTGGACTGACCGACTCGTCGACCACGCGGAATTCCGTGTCGCCCGGACGCTTCACGTAGAGCTTGTGATCGCGGATAGACAGTTCATCGCCGGGCAGTCCGACCAAGCGCTTGATGTAGTACTTGCCGCCCAAGTCAGGGGCGATGCCATCGGTCATAAACACGGTAATATCCCCGCGTTTCGGTTCGTGAAAAGCGAAGTAGGTACGGTCGACGAACAGGTGATCGCCAAGAGTCAGCCAGCAATGGGCCAGGGCTTCACCTTCATCGAAATAAAGCCCGTCCTGAGTCCCGCTCCTGAGGGATCGATAGCACTTCTCGAGTCGCGGCGAATAACGCAGGAGATCCTCCGGCGTCCCGGGCAGGCGATACCGAACCCCGCCGATCTTCACCATGGTGGCCGGAAAGAACGGGATCCCCGGCTTGGCCGGCTGAATGCTCTCCAAGTGCCCCGCGCGCTGGACGACCACGTCCGCATACCGACGCGAGTAGTGCAGGTACTGAAAGAAACGCACCATCGGGTTGGGGCGGGGTGAAGACGGCTCAATCTCCTCCGGGTGAATGCCGTACAGCGTCGGTTGCATACTGCCGGTGGGGATCTTGAAGGGCTGCAGGAACAACCCGCGAATGCCGAACGCCAGGGCCAGGGCGACGACGAAGATCTCCAAGTATTCCGGGACCCAAGCCAACCGACCCTTGGCAACGAGTTGTGACTGGCCATGGATCGTTAGCGAGGTCAAGCCCTGCTGGTACTTCTCCAGGCACGCCTCGGCCGGCGCGACATCCTCCAGCTTGGCGGCGGCACTCAGTTCGTCGATCGCGTTCCCGCACTCGCCCCGTTGCTTGGCGGACAGAATGTCACGGTCCCGGCGCAGAAGGTGGCAGTAGTAGCGTTCGACATCACGCAGTAAGGCTCGGACCCGGCCGCGCCGCGTGTAGAAACGCCGAACCATGGCGTTCCCAAACAGCAGGTACACAAGCAGGATGTCGAAAATGATGGGGACAACTATCATGGGGGTTCAGGGGTTCAGGGGTTTGCGCTCTGGAGTGCGATGCCTGGTTGTCGAGTTTTGGGACCCTCTCGGGTTGCTTGGGCTCAGCGGGTTGCCGCGCACCGCGCGGTCTCAGGCGCGACAGCCTGGACAGCCTACAGCCTATCAACCTAAAGCCTACCCGAGGAGTCACCACCGTCGCACGACTCCGCCGTGGCACTCAGTCCGACGTCTTGAGCACGGCGACAAACGCTTCCTGCGGGATGTTGACCTTGCCGAACTGCTTCATCTTCTTCTTGCCTTCCTTCTGCTTCTCCAGCAGCTTGCGTTTTCGCGTGATATCGCCGCCGTAGCACTTAGCCGTCACGTTCTTGCGCATGGCGCGCACGGTCTCGCGGGCCACCACCTTGCCGCCCACGGCCGCCTGAACGGCCACCTGGAACATATGCGGGGGGATGACATCCCTGAGTCTCTCGGCCAGTTGCCGGCCCCTGTCGTGCGCATGGTCACGGTGCACGATGGTGGCAAAGGCATCAACGGCTTCGCCGTTCACCATCATCTCCAGCTTGACGAGCGGCGCCGTCTTGTAGCCGGCCGCTTCATAGTCCATGCTGCCGAACCCGCGCGTCAGTGTCTTGAGCTTGTCGTGGAAATCCACGACGACCTCGTGCAGCGGCAATTCGACGGTCATCATGACATGCGCCCGGTCCACCGTCTCAGTCTTGCGGCACTCGCCGCGTTTCTCCATGATCAGGTTCAAGATGCCGCCCATGTAGATCGCCGGCGCGATGATCTGGGCGCTGATGATCGGTTCTTCGGTGTGTTCGATCTCGCTCGGGTCCGGCAGGTGGGTCGGGTTGTCCAAGTGGATGACCCGGCCGTCACTGCAGTATACGTGATACACGACGCTGGGGTACGTGAGAATGACATCCATGTCGTACTCCCGCGCCAACCGCTCTTGCACAATCTCCATGTGCAGCAGGCCCAGGAAGCCGCAGCGGAAGCCGGCGCCGAGCGCCGTCGAATTCTCCGGCTGCGCCACGAAGGCAGCGTCGTTGAGTCGCAGTTTGGCGATACTGAATTTCAGCGCCTCATAGTCGCGGGTGTCGATGGGATAGATACCACTGAATACCATGGGATGCACTTCCTGAAAGCCCGGCAGCGCCTCGGCACAGGGGCGTTGGTTCAGGGTGATCGTATCGCCGATCCGGATGTCGGCAGGGTCCTTGATCGTTGTGATGACGTATCCCACATCACCGGGCCCGAGCCGCTCCGACTTGATCATTTCGGGCCGGAAAATCCCCACCTCTTTGACTTCGGAAACAAGCCCGGAACTGAACAACCGGATGGTCATTCCCGGGGCCACGGCGCCGGAGAAGAGTCGGACATAGCTGACAACGCCGCGGTACACGTCGTAGATGGAGTCGAAGACCAGGCCTCGGAGGGTATCGTCGCCCGAGCTCACCGGCGGCGGGACCCGCAGCGCGATCGCCGCGAGCAACTCGTCGATGCCAATGTCCTCCTTGGCGCTGACGAGCAGACACTCCTCGGCCGGGATGGCCAGGATCTCTTCCAGTTGAGTGGTGCACAGCTCGATGTCGGCCGAGGGGAGGTCGATCTTGTTGACCACGGGAATGATCTTCAGGTTCTGGCGCATGGCCAGGTGGGCGTTGGCAACCGTTTGCGCCTGAATGCCCTGCACGGCATCGATCACCAGGAGCGCCCCTTCACATGCGGCCAGGCTGCGGCTGACCTCGTACGAGAAGTCGACGTGTCCGGGGGTGTCGATCAGATTCAACCGCAACGGCTTTCCGTCGTCCGTTGAGTAATTCATGCACACGGGGTGCGACTTGATCGTGATGCCGCGCTCGCGCTCCAGGTCCATGGCATCAAGCACCTGGTCCTGGAAGGTGCGTTCGTCGACCGTGTGAGTGTGCAGCAGCAGGCGATCGGCGAGCGTCGACTTGCCATGGTCGATGTGCGCGACAATCGCGAAATTCCGTATCTTTTGGAGCTCGTCGCTCATACCTGACTCCAATGGCGGTCCAACCGGGCCGTCACTTCTTGGTCATGACCGCGATCGCCCACAACCCGGCGACCTGATAGACGATGTTCGGAAGCCACACCAAGACCTCAGGGTGCACATAGGAATTGTGCCTGAGGCCATCGGCCAACACGATGAAGGCATAGAACCCCGATCCAAGGATCAGGCTGACCAGCAGCCCTACCGAGGTCTCCGAGCGCCGAGAACGAATGCCGAGGGGAATGCCCAGCAACAGAAACGCGAACGGCGACAGCGCCATGGCCATGCGCGTGTGCAGTTCAACGTACTCCGAAGTCGTGCTCTCGCCCAAAGCATTGTCAACGTATATCCGCCCGAAAATCATGGCGAAATCCATGTGCTTCAGACTCCGGGTCAGTCGCCGCCGGTCCAGTTCAGAACCGAAGTCCAGGGGAAATGAGAACTTGCCGCTGGCGAAGCGCGTGACCTCGCCACGCCGGTCCTTGCTGCGCAGATCGACCGAGGCAATCGTGGTGTCCTCCAAATCCAGCCGCAGAACCCGTTTCTCCTCATCAACGGTCACGCTGCCGCGACGGGCGGTGATATCTTGAACCACCCTGCCGTCGTCGTCGAGGACGAACACGTGAATATCGTCAAAGCTGTCCCGGTCCTTGCGGCCGACGCGAATGATGAACCCCTTCATTTCCACGAAACGTCCCGGTTCCAGCAGCACCAGGGGCGTCTTGATGCCTTCGCTGCGCCGCAGCAAGTCGGCCCGATACAGCCATCGGGGCGCGATGGTCGCGTGCAGCCACAGACACACGGCACTGAACACGATGCTGATCACAAGGCCAGGCGCAATAATCTGCCAGATGCTGATCCCGCTCGCTTGCATGGCAGTCAGTTCATTGTCGGCCGACAAACGACTGAACACCAGGACGGTGGCGCACAGCAGCGCCATGGGCAACGTATAGGTGAGCATGTCGGGAATGAGGTAAACGATGAACCTCAGCAACAGGGCCACGTCGGCACCGCGCGCCAGCAGGTCAAAGGCGCGGATCAAGTTCGCGGAGAGCATCACAAAGGTAAGGATTCCCAGAGCCAGGCATGTGATGACCACCAACCCGCGGCCGACATAGAGGTTCAGGGTTTTCATCCGCTCAGAACGTGGTGCCGATGTTGAAATGGAATCGGCCGGTCTTGCTCAGGTGGTCCATCTCGGTGGCGATCGGCCACCCGTAGTCCAACCGGATCGGACCGATGGGCAAATCGATCTGCAGTCCCAGACCGACGCTCTGATTCATCTTCGTCGGGTCCATGTCCCCCGGATCCTCCCACACGTTCCCCAAGTCCGTGAAGACGCTGCCGCTGATCCGTTCGAAGATCGGTTGAATGAACTCCACCGTGCCGGTCAGCAATGCCTTGCCGCCCAGCGAATCCTCGTTTTCGTCCACCGGGCTGATGTCCCGGCGTCGGAATCCGCGCACCGAGTACGCGCCGCCGGCGAAGTAGCGATCGAAGATGGCCGGTTCGTCCCCGCTGATGCCGTCCGTCACCCCGGCGCGGACGGCCAACTTGAGGACCGAATCCTCGAAAACGGGGAAATACTTGGCCCCGGCCGCGTCGAACTTGACGATGTTGCCGTAACTGCCGAGCGCGTCTGCGGTCAACTCCCCACCCAAATTGAAGGACGCACCGCGCGAGGGGTTGATGAGCCGGTTCCGGGTGTCGCGCGACACACCGACCGACACCGCGTTGGCGGTATATCTGCCTTCCTCGTCGGCCATTTGGGCGCTAACATCGTCGTCAAAATCCCTCAATGTCACCTGCTGCACCGTCAACCCCGTTGACTGGCGCCACGACTCAGCCAAAGGCTGGAGGCTCGAGGCCAGATGCGATTTCAGCCAGGACAGATCCCAAGGCCGGGAGACGTTCGCCCCCAACCCGATGTTCTGCTGCTCGTACACATCCTCAATCCGTGTGTTGTAGAACGCCTCCAACCCCAAACGCAGCCGCCGGTCCAGCCACCAGGGCTCCGTGAATGAAAGGGAGACGTTGCTGATCTGGGTGCCCAGTTGCGTACGCAGGCGCAGGCGCTGACCGCCGCCGCGGAACGAGGGCCAGTTCTTCCAGTCAAAGTTCGACTGAGTCAACTCCACGAACCCCAGGACGGCCTCCTCGCTGGACACCCCAGCGCCGACACTGAACTGCCCCGTCTTCTTCTCCTTGACGCGAACCTGAAGGTCCTTCTCTTCCGCCTTCTCCGTGCTGACAGCGGAAATCTCAACCGTCTCGAAGTAGTTGAGGTTCTCAAGCCGTGATTTCGACGTCCGGATCTTGCCCGCGTCGCCCAGATCCCCGGGCACCAGGGCCAACTCGCGCCGAATCACGTGGTCCTTCGTCACTTCGTTTCCCGAGATGTAGACATCATGGACGCGGGAGGGGATCCCTTCGTTGATCCGGAACTCGATTCCCACGGTGTGCGCCTCGGAGTTCGGGGTCAGATCCGGGTAGCAACGCAGGTCCAGATACCCCAGGACCTCGTACTTACTCCGCACGCGCTGCAGATCCTCCCGTTCCGTCTTGGAGTTGTACGTATCCGATGGCTTCAGATGGACCAGTGGCCGCAGTTCTTCCTCGCTGAAACGGTTGTTCCCGGAGAACGTGATCGAGTTGACCTTGTACGGCGCGCCCTCCACCAGATGGAACGTGAGGGCAATCCATTTCTCTTTCTTGTCCACCTTCTTCTCGATGCTCAGCACATTGAAGTCCAAGTAGCCGTTCTCCGTGTAGAGGTCACGCAGCGCATCTTCATCCATCTTGAGGCGGTTCTCGTCATACCATCCGCCCAACCGGAAGATGACATTCCACCAGTGCCGCTTCGAGACAATGGTCTTCCGCAGTTTTCTCTCCGAAAACAGCACGTTGCCGTCGAACGACACAGACTCCAACTTCATGCGTTTCTCTTCCTGGATACGAAACACCAGGTTGGCGTCATTTGTGTTGGGGACCTTCTGGATGATCGTCTCAACCGAGGTCTGAAAGCTGCCCTTGTCGCGGTAGCGCTTGCGAATGGCTTCGGTATCTTTCACCACCTGTGCTTCATCCACAGGAGCGCTCACCGGATGCTTGACCAGGTCGCGCAACTTCTTGGTCTTCAGCAACTGGTTGCCTTCGAAAATGATCTCACGCACCACCGGTTTTGGCCGTACGGTGACCGTAATCACGACCTTGTCGCCCGGTTCCTCCTGCAACGAAGTCCGCACGTCCTCAAAGGCCCCCGTCTTGTACAGACGCTTGATGTCATCCGAAAGCCGCTTGGGGTCGAAGGTGGTGCCTGGAGCACTGTCCATATTCGCCAGAACCACCTGCTCCGAAACGGACGCACCCGTGTCGGATGTCACGACGATCTTTTCGATCGTGGCAGCCGTCAGAGCGCCCCCCAGCCAGACACAGCCAAACGACAAGCAAACCTTCAAGCAAATTCGACGCCAACCTGCTGCAATGTCCAATCTCATGCTCTGGTGCCCTTTCAAACCTCGGGAACATCCTCATCCGGAATCCGGCTTCGACTCTTGAACAACGTGTAGGCGGGCAGGAACGTCAACGGCACAATCCCCGTAGGACCATTTCTGTGCTTGGCCACAATCAGTTCTGCCGCCGTATCTTCCTGAATCCGGGTCGGGGCCTGGTCGCCGTCGCCCTCCCGGTCCTTCTCAACATCGCGCTCACGGTGCAGGAGCGCGACGACGTCGGCGTCCTGCTCGATGGCCCCGGACTCGCGCAGGTGCGAAAGCCGCGGGCGTTGCCCCGGCTGCTCCGCCTGCCGGTTGAGCTGGGCCAGCACCAGGATTGGAACCTGAAGTTCCTTGGCCAGGGCCTTGATACCACCCGACATGCGCGCCACCTCGTTCTCACGCGTGGCGTTCTTGCCCACGTTGGCACGCATCAATTGGAGGTAATCGATCATGATGACCTGGATATCAAACTCGCGTTTCATCCGTCGCGCACGGGCCCGCAGTTCCATGATGTCCAGACTGCCCGTGTCGTCAATGTAGATGGGCGCACTCCGCAGCCGCTGCCCGGCTTCCATGATCTCCTGCCAGCGACCGGGCGAGAGCGCACCCTCACGAACATCCGTGATGCTGACCCGGGCATGGCCGCAGAGCAGGCGCAGCACCAACAGCTTTGCCTCCATCTCCAGACTGAAGAAACCGACCGCCGCTGGTTTCTCCCGCAGCGCCAAGTTGGTGGCGATGTTCAGCGCCAGAGCCGTCTTGCCGATTGAGGGACGCGCGGCCAGTACGAACATGTCACCAGGCCGTAACCCGATGATAAGCCGGTCCAGGTCGTCAAACCCCGTCTGCAATCCGACCACGGACAGGTCGCCGGTGTGCAGCTTGTCCAAATGATCTATCGCATGAATGATCAGGTCGCCGACCGCCTGGGTCTTCTTGGTGTCGGTGAGTCCCGTCACCGCCAGCACATCCCGCTCGATCTGATCCAGCAGTTCCTCCATGTTCTCCTGCGGTTCGAAG
Source organism: Lentisphaerae bacterium RIFOXYA12_64_32 (assembly GCA_001803235.1). GTDB lineage: Bacteria > Verrucomicrobiota > Lentisphaeria > Oligosphaerales > YB12-FULL-65-16 > YB12-FULL-65-16. Next base: position 7,998 of record MHBL01000448.1, on the reverse strand, counting down.
CACCGGGAGTGAACATCGCTGCTGGTCCGAATCAGTCGTCGGAGCACCGCAGTCTGGTGCACAATATCCACATAGTGATGGATGTTGGCGGCGGTGGGGACGCAACTGACCAACTGACTCAGGTAGGCCCGCCCCCCGACCTCCTCAAGCACCGCCGCCTTGGCAAGAGCGTCGGACAGCGTGATCAAATCAATGGTGCCTCGGTGCCGCTCGGAGCCAAGTTTCACCAAGGCCGAAAAAATGCTCTGATGCGCCGGATCATAGAAGCTGCCCTCGAAATTCAGCTTCGCCACCGCCGCCTCAATGGCCTCGGCCGGATCCAAAAGCATCGAGCCCAAGACGGCCATTTCGGCCTCATGGTTGCGCGGCAGAGGGCGGTCCCCCACCCCTGCTGTAGCCCCCGTACTTCTGGAGTTGGCCGCGTCAGTCATAGAGGCCGCCCTGGCAGCAGAGGCGCTGCACCGACCCTGGTGGACCGCTTCACGATCCAGTTCAGATCCGTACCACCCAAACCTTCACGGCCGCCTGCACGTCCGCGTGCAGCCGCACATCCACATTGTAGACCCCAAGTTCCTTAATCGGATCGGCCAGGACCACCGCTTCGCGCTCGATCTCAATGCCCTCTTTGGCCAATGCCTCCACGATCTGCATCTGGGTGACGGATCCGTACAGCTTGTCGTCGTCCGTCGCCTCGACGGCGATCGTTACAGACAACTTGCCGATCTTGTCGGCCATGGCCTGCGCCACAGCCACCCGTTGCTCGTGTTCCTTCTGCAACCGCAGTTTCTTCCCCTCCAACTGACGCAAGACGTCAGGCGTGACTGCCGCGGCCAGCTTCCGCGGCAGCAGGAAATTGCGCGCGTAGCCGTCGGCAACCCGGACGTAGTCGCCCAGCCGTCCCAGTCCTTCCACATCATCAACAAGAACAAGCTCCACAGCCATGAGTTCGGACTCCTACGTTGTCGACAGACTCTTCAATACCGTCCATCACATGGCATGGTTCAGGAATCAGCGGTTCAAGGTTGTCAAGGCTACTTTCGGATGTAAGCGTCGATTCGGCCAACCATGAACCCTTGAACGGTGAACCTTTGAACCATGCCCATTACATCACCATAGCCAGCACCCGCGCCCGTTTGATGGCTTGGGTCAGCATCTTCTGGTGTTTGTAGCAATTCCCGGTGATCCGGCGCGGCAGAATGCGCCCTTTCTCCGTCTGGTACCGCCGCAGCAGTTCCACGTCCCTGAAGTCAAGCGCGCCAATCCTGTTCTCGCACATGCGGCACGACTTCTCCCGAACGGGCTTCCGCTTCTTCCGACCTTTGGTTGCTCTTGGTGTTGCCATAGACTAGCCCTGATCCTTCGCTACCTTCACGGACCTGATGCACGCTGCACTCTTGCCTCACCGGCGGTCAGATCGGCCAGAAGACTTAGCGCCTGGCACGTCCGCCGCCACGACTAGAACGGAATAGCCTCGTCCTTCCCCTCCACTTCCTCAAACGCCGGCATTGTCGGGGCCGGCGCGGCCGGTGGCTCCTGCGTCGCACGGGGGGGGGCAGGCCGAGAAACCGGCCGGGGTCCCCCCTCGGACATCTCGGCTGCCTCAGGCGCCGCGTCACGGCCCTTCCCCGACGTACCGAGGAAATGCACCCGTTCGGCAACCACCAGCAACCGGTTGCGTTTCCGCCCCGTTTCTTTGTCGTCCCACTGGTCGAACCGCAACCGGCCTTCGATGAAAACCGGCGTACCCTTTCGGAGGTACGTCTTGCACGTTTCAGCCTGCTTTCCCCACGTCTCGATGTCGACGAAGCAGACCTCGTCCTTCTCGTCCCCACGCGCCGAGACGAACTGCCGGTTGACCGCCAACCCGAAACTGCACACCACACCTCCCCCGGATGTGTTCCGCAGGTCAGGGTCGCGCGTCAAATTTCCGAGAAGGAACGCTCTGTTCAATGACGCCATCAGCGACTACCTCTCGTAACGGCGACCCGGCCCGTCATCATCGCCCATCCCGTCCGGTCCGAACCGCTCGGCGGGTCTCGCGGCCCGGGCGACGAGTTCCTCCTCGTCAATCTTGAAGTACTTCAGCCTCAGGACGAGGCTGTTGAGCCGGTACTTGTCCTCAAAGGGCGCCACCGAGGCGGGCTCCATATCCATGAGGAAATACCAGTAGGTGCCAGCCCGGTGCTTGCCGATTGGGCGAGCCAGCGACTTGCGGCCCAGGAGAGTTTTCTCCCGCACGTTGCCGCCAAGCCCCTTAATATGACCAGCCACGTCCCGCGAGAACGCCTCTCCGCCGTCCTCGGCCTTCTTGCTGTCCAGAATGAATACCGCTTCGTACGTCGTCAATGGTCCTTCTCCTTAACCTGGATGTTTCGCGAACAGATTACTGTCCGCACGTGATACCGCTCAGCCTAGCCACACTCTCGTCCGGCATCGGCGCCCTGACGCGGTCATTCCGAACCCGCCCCGGCTTCCCCACCGTTGGCTGGAGAACCGCAGGCACAAAGCCTGTCACAAGACATGGGGTCCGGACCCCAATGGTCGCAATCGTCCCTGCAGGCAGACCAGCCCGGGGCCGACATGCGGGTTAATTGAGAATGTCCTGCTTTGAAAATGTCGCACTGATTCAGACGCTGATCCGCGGGGCGTCTGCCCCGGCACTATCAGACCGTGCTGCAACGGTGCGCTGCTATTCTTCCTCCTGCTCGGCCTCGGGCGGTTCCGCCAGATTGAGGCCGTTGTAGCGGTTCATGGCCGCATCGACACCGGACACCGCCGCCACGAGAACCGCTTCAGTCGCCGTTTCGATCACCTGCCGAACCAGCGGCAGATCGGCGTCCGACCAACGCGACAGAACATAGTCGACTGCTTCACCGTCCGGTCGCCCGATGCCGACCCGGGAACGAGCAAACACATCGCTGCCCAATTCCCGGATGATCGAGTCCAACCCGCGGTGCCCGCCACTGCTGCCCGCCTTGCGCAACCGCAGTCGTCCCAAGGGCAAATCCAGGCAATCGGCGACGACCATCAACTCATTCGGTGCTGTATTCCGCTCCCGGACCACCTCGGCCACCACCTCGCCGCTGGCGTTCATGAAACGCAACGGCTTGACCAGTGTCAGGGCTAAACCTTCGTACTCCACGTCGAGCAGGATTCGGTCGCTACGACTCTCTTTTTGAAAGCAGCGCCCGGCCCGCTCCAGAATACGGTCTAAGACCAAGAAACCAACGTTGTGCCGGGTCGCCTCGTACGCCAGTCCCGGATTGCCCAGACCGACAATCAGTCTCGGCCCTGGTTCCGTCGAAGCCCCATCGACCAGTCGCCCGGACATGGGGTTCAGATTTCCGCCCGCTGGCACCAGCATGGCGACTCTCCTGCACGCGCGCCAGCCCAACTGGGCGCCCCCCCCCGGAGCCAACACCCCAATCGCCGGCACCTCAGCACCCGCACGGCCCAAGACCGGCGGCGATCATTCCTGCTACTTCTTCCCCTCCTTCTTTCCACCCTCTTTCTTGTCCTTCTCAGCCTTCTCAGCCTTTTCGGCCTTTTCGGCCTTCTGTGGTTTGCCGGACTCCGCTCCATCCTCACCCTCTTCGTCATCCTTCTTCTTCCGGCCCACCAGCTCAGGCTCGGCCTCGGCGCCCTCGACCGCAACAACTTCTTCTTCCGGGACCTCTTCTTCGACACGGCGCGGGATCCGCACCTGGAACACCATCTGCTCGGGGTCCGCCACCGCCGTGAGTCCAGGAGGCAGGACCAGGTCCTTCACGTGGATGGACTGATCCAGGTCCAGGCCACTCACGTCCACAATCACCGTCTCCACCATATCGCCCGGCAAGCACTTGACCTCGACCTCGCGCAGGATGTGCTGCAACTCGCCACCTTTGTGCAGGCCCACCGGATCCCCGTGCGCGACAATCGTGATCTCGGCCGTGATAACCTCGTCGGCCCGGACTTCCTGCAGGTCCATGTGCAGAACCATGCTCGTGATCGGGTCGATCTGCTCGTCCTTGACGATGGCCGTGTAGGGGGTCTCTTCCCCGGCCACCTTGACCGCGACCAACCCGGGATGGTGCATCAACTGCTCGACGACCGGCACGGAAAGCGCGATCGACAACGCACTCTTGCCGTAGCCGTAAATGACTCCCGCCACCTTCCCCTGTCGCCGCAAACGCCGTGAGGCATGCGTGCCCGTCTTGTCCCGCTTCTCGACTTCAATTGACAGTTTGTTTGCCATGCCTCAGTTCCTTACAAGAATGGTGCGCCTATTCCTTCGGCCTCTGACGTCGACGATTGCCGCAAGAGGCCCTGTCGTCACGCGGATTGGCTCGGGGCTCGACCAACCGCCGCCGGGCAACGTTGCCTATGCTCTCTCACCCTTCCTCGTGCAGACGGAAAAGCGAGGATACCGATCGCCCTTCATGAATCCGCCGGATCGCCTCAGCCAGCAGTTCGGCAACCGACAGCACGCGGACCTTGGCCGGCCACCCAGCCGGCGGAGGAGGAATGCTGTCCGTGGTGATCAACTCCGCAATGCCGCTCTTCTCGAGCGTCGAAAAACCCTTCTCAACCATGCAGCAGTGTGACACTGCCGCGAATATTCTCCGGGCGCCGGCGGCGCGCAGTTTCTCCGCGGCCCCCGCCAGCGTGCCAACCGTTGTCGTCAGGTCGTCAACCAAAACACAGTCGCGTTCGCGGACATCGCCAACCAAATGCGACGACATCACGCGTTCTGAGCTGATCCGCCGCTTGGCGACCACAGCAAAGCCGCTGCCGAGCATATCGGCAAAGACCTGGGCCATCTTCACACTGCCAGAGTCCGGCGCCACAACGACCGCATCCGGACCCAGTACGCCTCGTAGGTGCTTGACCAGCACCGGCGCCGCGTACAGGTGATCCACCGGGATATCGAAAAATCCCTGAATCTGCTGCGTATGCAGGTCCATGGTCAGGACCCGCTGCGCACCCGCGGTCACCAGAAGATTCGCCACCAACTTGGCCGTTATCGGAACCCGCGCTTGATCCTTCCGGTCCTGCCGCGCATACCCGTAGAACGGCAGTACCGCGGTGATCCGCTGGGGCGACGCACGCCGGGCCGCGTCCAGCATGATCAACAATTCCATCAGGTTCTCATTCGGCGGCGGACACGTCGGCTGAATGATGAATATATCCGCGTCCCGAATGATCTCGCTGTACTTGACGAAAATCTCGCCTTCACAGAACCGCTTGATCTCGATCTGCCCCGGCACCAATCCCAATGCTGCCGCTATACGCTGCGCCAACTCTGGGTTCGCCGTGCCCGAAAACAGCTTGATATCCATGAACCACCCAAGCTGCTTCTGAACCGCCGCAGGCAAGCCGATTCACAAGAAGCCGTCTGCTCTGCGTCGAAGCCGCAGGTCCGCAGACGACCCGTCCCCAGACCTATACAAACCATACGGACTCCAAACGCGAAAACCATACTATAGCTCCCGGCAAAGGGGTTTCCAATCATCCCGTTACCTTGTAGTGATGCGTCAACGCGCGCGGCGTGGCAGCCACCCGATTCCATGGCGATGTTACCCGCGCCCCAAATCCGTGAACACCATGGTACCCCACGACTCCAAACTCATGTTTTCGGGTCGACTTTGTGACGGCCTGCCGCCACGCCCCGGAGGGCGGCCAGCTCTCTTGGCCGTTTTCCGCGTTACTCGGTCGTTACATAGCTCAGGGTATGCGCCGCCCTCGTGCCTTGAAACCGGCTCAAGATAGCTGGTCGCAAACTGCCAAGCTATTCTTGCACGGACCCTTAGGAGCGAAAGACACGGACACACTGCACCACGGGTTCCGGTTGACATCGCGCGCGCGGCGAAGTAATATTCAACTAGACAACGTGGTTAGGCAACCGGCAGGCTACCGCCTAGCGTGTTGGTCACGCATTCCGACTTTGACTTAGACCAACAAGGAGGATGCCCCTATGGACGCAACCGAACGCCGGCGCGGTCTCGCGTTGGTCGCCCCCCCCTGCAGACACGGGGCCAGCCGCGCCTGCTTCACACTCATCGAACTGCTGGTCGTCATCGCCATCATTGCGATCCTGGCCAGCCTGCTCCTGCCCGCCCTGCAGCAGGCGAAGGACAAGAGCAAACAGGCGCAGTGCTTGAACAACCTCAAGCAGATGGGGTACGCCATCCTGCAGTACTGCGACGAGTGGGACGAACGGTTGCCCGCGCACCTGGTCGAGGTCCAAGCCGGCCCGGTGTTCATAAGGCCGTTCCTGCCGGACCTGATCTCGCCCTACCTGGGCGGAACCATCACAACCCCGCCGCCCGGTGAAATGTGGCACTGCCCCTCGGAAGTCAAGCACCACGGCTCCAGTTACCTCATGGACTACGGCGATAACGGGCACGTCATCCCGGGCGACAAGACCATGGTCGAGCGCCGGCGCCTGGGCAAAATGAAACGCCCCTCCGAACTGCTGACTAAATGCGACTCCCGCGAAACCAGTGACGGAATCAACTGGACCGGCGGCTGGTGGATGTCCTGCTCGGTCTGCGGTCCCAATAGCACCGCCCGGCCCTGGCCACGCCATGGACCGGGGTTGGTGGCTGCCTTCCTGGACGGCCACGCCGAGTGGTTGTCGCACGGCCAGGTCACAACGAACCAGGGCGACCTCTGGGGCCATAACGGGCTCTGAAGTCGGTGAGGTGCAGACTCGAGTGGCACTTCCAAACCGTCGAGGCCAGCAAGGGCGTCAGCACCGTGCAGTTTGTGGTCATGCCGCCGGCCGTTACGGTTCCAGAAGGCGGAACGGCCGCGTTCACCGTCGCACTTGACGCCGCCCCACGTTCCAGCATTACGGTGGCCGTCGATGCCTGGGGCGTGAACCTGTTCCCAGCGAACGCGGCCGCGGGACCCGCCAGCGACAACTTCACCCCAACTCCCCCCCTCACCCATCCGACCTCCGCTTCATACCCGTCACCGCCACTCCGGCCAGGACCAGCGCGATCCCCAGCCACTGCAAGCCGGTCAATCGCTCACGCAGCAGAACCCAGGCGAGGAAGATCGTCGCCACCGGCGTGATGTACTGCATCACGTTCAGCAGCGACAGCTCGATCCGGTTCATGGCTTCGTACCAGGCAAAGAACGCCACCGCCGTGGGCAGCACGGCGAGGTACAGCACCACCAGCCACGTCGTCCCGCCAGTCGGCCAGACGCGTTCGAACGGCAGAACCAGCCACAGCAGGATCAGCTCGATCGCACCGAACACCATGCACCACAGCGTCGCCGCGAATCCGCCCACCCGCAACACCACCGACTTGCCCCACACCGAGTAGACTGTCCAGCAACAGGCGGCCAGGAACACCGCCGCGTCGCCCGCCGCGTGCCCGGACTGAAAGCTGATCCCGCCGCCGCTAATCACCTCGACCACCATCAGGCACCCAGCCAGGCTCACCAGGATGCCCACCACTTCGACCGCCACAACCCGCTCTCCGATGAACAGCCCGGCAAGCAGGATCAGGACCGGGCAGACCTGCATGATCAACGACGCGTTTATCGCCGTCGTCGTCCGCTGCCCCAAGAACAGCAGCGCACTCATCCCCACCATACCGAACAGCCCCAACCCCGCCAATTGCAGCAGGTCCTTGCCGGAGACCCGGAACACCTTCGGTCCGTAGATCAGCGCCCCCCCCGCCGCCAGCACTGCGCCGCCGAGCACGAACCGGATCGCCGACAGCGTCATCGGGTCGACGCGGTTCCCAGACAGCAGGTACCGCGCCGTCACGAACGTCGTGCTCCACAGCAGCGCGCTGGCCAGAGACCAGAACACCCCGCCCATGTACGCCGCATCCCGGACCGGCCGCGGCCCCGCAATAGGCATTTTCGTCTCTGAACACATGGCCCGTCAGCATACCGCCGCAACCCACCCCCGACAACCCGCGGACGGGGGGAAAAGGTGATGCGTCAGCGCCCCCCGGCCGGCGGACCGGCCGGTCATAGGTTGATGTTACTCGCGCC
>MHBL01000447.1 GCA_001803235.1 Lentisphaerae bacterium RIFOXYA12_64_32 | reverse complement strand
TCTCGCCCCGCCCGGACGAGCCGGGCGGCGGCGCGGAGTGACACGCGAGTAACATGGGAGCAAAGGGTGGAGCATAGACCCCTGCCGCCTCGTGTGGCAGGTGAACGGGTTCACTGGCTACTACACCGCACCTCGTCCCCTCTCTTCCCTTTCCCCCGTCCGTCGACGGCGGATGGGGGAAAGGGAAGAGAGGGGGGCGCTTACGTTTGGTGGGCGAACCCGATTCCCCCGTGGCGCAACGCCACGGGGGTCTCACGCATGGGCTAGCACGCAGTCGTTCCACCCGCCACTCCTAAGCCGGCGTAGCCGGAACCAAGTCGGAGGTCGGATGAGAGGCAAAGATGGCCGGAAAACGCGAGTTTGAAGTCGTGGGGGCCCTGTTACTCGCGGAGGGGATGTTCGCGTTGAGGCGCGTGTTCCGGCGTGTCGACACTGTGTTCGGATGGCAACGCCGTGCGTCCGCTCGCTGAAGCGTCGCTGCCACTTCCGCCTGAAAGGCGGGACTCAGACGGAAACGCAGGAGTAACAACTTGATATGATCGGGCGGTCTGCGCCCGGGAGCCGCTGACGCAATACCGTTGCAGGTCATCGTTTGCCAACGCGACGGCACGATGGCGGCCTGTCTGGTGGCGAAGCGCGGCCACAGCGACGGCGGTCAGGCCTACCCGCTCAACGCGCGCATTGCGGACAGTATTCTGCGGGGCGGTCCGGGCCTGCCGCGGCTCGGCAAGGCGAACCGCGGCGTCAGCGTTGTCTGAGGCCGAACAGGAAGGTTTCCTGTACCGGGATATCGAGATCGAACTGCTCCACGGCGTCTGCGACCAGCCGGTTCGTGATCAAGTCCTGCACGTCGGCCCGGAAGGGGAGCCGAACGCTCTGCCGTCCCCCGGCGACGCCATGGATCATCAGGATGTTCCCGTCGGTCGCGGCGGCATTTCCCGGGGCCATTAGCGTGAAGGCGCCTGCGTCGCGGGCGATCGCGTGCAGCAGGTCGGGGCCCAGGCCGCCCGGGCGCGCGATGTAGACCGATGTCCAGCCTGGGCAGCGTTTCAGGGCCAGGGCCGGTTCGCCGCCCTTGACGTAGGTCCCGAGCGTGACCGCGTCGGGATCATCCACGGAGAATTTCTCGCTGTGGCAGGTCAGGAAGTCCCCCACCTGTACCGGCAGCAGCGACTGGAAGTTCGGCTCGCGACTCGGTGCGCAGATGACGTCCAGGCCGTAGTCGCTGCTCTCCGCTTTCCGGATGGTCATGCCGACGGCCTCGGACATGGTCGAGGTTGAGAGTCCCTGTTCGCCGATGTACCCCGCGGCATGCATCCAGACCAGGGTGTGGCTGTCCTTCTTCAACTCCGTGTTGATGAACGCGCGTTGCGATTCGCGCAGCACGTAGCTGGTGAGGAACACGTAGACCTTGTACGGCGGCAGTCGCGGGTCGGTGAGGTCCTCCATGGCGTAGATGTCCAGCGGGACGCCGCTGAGGAACAATGCCGAGCGCTCGCGGCTGGTGGACGGGAAGAGTACGCGGTCGGCAAACTGCATGCTGATGTGACTGGCTGCCTCCTCATCCACGAACACGGCCACCTCCGGCGTGAAGCGGTTGGCGTTGTTCCGCACCGCCCAATTGTGGATGCCGACCGCCTCTCGCACGCCGGCCAACGGATACGGCGAATGGAAGGCGCTTGACATGGAGTAGTACCACTGCGACATGCCGTAGGCCGCCATCAGGCCCGTCTCGCGGCGGTTCACGGCATCGAACTCGGCGGGGGTGTCCAGGCGTCCGATCACGTTGTAGTCGTACTCGCGGCTCACGCTGCCGGACGTTTCGGTGCGGAAATCGAGCTCGGTCAGGAACAACTTGCGGTGCAGACGCAGCGAGCTGATGCAGCCGCTCGTGCCGCCGATCCAGCCGGGCCGGCGGAACGGCCCGTAGTCCAGGGGCGAACCGAAGAAATCGAGGGCAGGACTCTGGCGGCGGATGCGTTCGCCCCAGTGCCCGCCATAGCGGCCGTAGAGCCCGTCCTCGAAGTAGCTGCCGCAGATGACCGGGCGCCCGATGGCCTTCTTGATGCCCTCGGCAAACGCGACGATGGTCCGGCACTTGCTCTCGCAGCCGAACCGGAAGTAATCGGTGACCGCCCGGTCGCGCACCGGGTCGAGGAAGATCTTGCCGCCGCCGAACCGCTCGGCGATCGAGGGGAGCGGCGGATGGGCCAGATCGACGTCTTCACGGCCCCACGCTTTCCGGAGTGCCTCCGTGGTCGAGTACTGTTCCTGCAGCCACCGTGCGAACGCCTTCCTGGCCGCGGGGCTGTAGTCGGGCAGGTTCGCAGTGCCGGAACGGCCCCACTGGCTCCATTGCCCGTCGTCGCCGCCGATCAGCAGGAACCCAACGACTGCGTTGTGCCAGGGCGTCGTCTTCAGATGGTCGATCCAGGTTGTCAGCGCGTCCAGGGTTTCGCGCTGGTACACCTCGCTGTGCAGCGACGGGCACCAGAATTCCTTTTCCTGATCAATGATCTCGTTGCGGTACGCATAGTTGTGGCAGTAGCGGCCGACCGCGCGCTCGCCCTTCTCGTTCTGCGCGACCTCGTCCGGGTAGCGTTCGCCCCAGGACGGGTAGGGGCTGATCACGTTCACCGCCACGATCAGATTCAGGTCGGGGTTGACGCGTAGCGCGTTCTCGAGCGCGAGGTCCGCGACCGCGAAATCGTACTGCTGATGCCCCGTCCAGACACCGGGCCGGATGCCCACGCCCTTGTCGCAGTAACTGTACGGGCCGAAAACGACGAGAACCGTTTGCAGAGAAATGCCGGTGTTGGCGAGGAGCGTGGCGCAGCCGCCGCTGGGCAGGTAGTCGTGAACCACCGGACTGATGGGCCGGTCGTTGACCAGGACATTGAGCCGGCGCCCGTCGGGTTCCACGCGCGCCGCGGCCATCGGACGCTTGGCCACGTAGTTGCGGATGAAGCCTGGCTCGAACAGCGGCTCCGCGGGCGGCGGCACGCGGCTGCGGCCGCCGGTCGGATTCAGCGCGATCTCGACCCGGTGCACAGCAACGGCACACGGATTGCCCTGGATGACCAGCGTCACCGCGATGGCAGCCGTCTCAGCGGTGGTCGTGAACGAGGAATAGCGCGGGATCGTCTCGTCAGGCCGGCAGGGCAGGAGAACGGCAAACTCGTCCGGTGACACATGAGCCGGCTGCAGCATGCGCAACGTGGGCTGCAGCGCGTATTCGTACACCCGCAGCGTCACGAAGGTCCCGTAGTTCCAGCGCTCGGTGTGCAACGTGACCGTGACCCGGCACGGCGTGTTCGGCCCGATGGCGATGAGGGGCGACGTGACTTCGACGTGACCGGGCCCGTTGCCTTTTTCGACGGCAAGCCGGGCCGGGCTGCCGGGCGGTTCCGCAATCAGGCGCGCGGACATTTCTCCCCCGTAATGGGCCTTGCTGGTCAGTTTGCCCAGGGGTACGGTGCGGTCCCCATCCGGAGGGAGTTGCAGGACCTCCGAGGCTGGAGTGGGCTGGTCCGCGGCTTCCGGCGCGGCGCCAGCCGGCACACAGACGGCGAGCACGAGCAGGCCAACGGCCGCGCGGTTGATCACGAGACGCAACAGTGAATCAGGCATGGTTTCTGGTGGAGCCTCTCTTGGCCACGGCAGTCAGGCACGTCCGGCCGGCGCTGCCGCAATCTGCATGTCCCGTTGTCCCCGCAAACGTTTGGCACGGCGACCGCCAACAAGAGCGTGGTCCCCGCCGTGTCCCCAGTTGCGCGTAGCGCTTTCAGGCCTGGCTACTGGCTGCCTGAAGATAACACCTCGTGCCCGGTCTGGCTCCCGTCTCGCCAATGTGGCGCGAGGGTTGTCATTTTGCACCTCCTGCCGCCGTGTAGGCTTGGTCCGGGCGGTTCGGTTCGTCGGGGTACTTGAACCTAAGAAGTCCTGCGGCAACCATCGGACGCAGAAAACGTTGCCGCAGACCGACCGGGTTCCGGACCAGCAGGGCTCCGATCTGGACACCTGTGAGATGCCGCCCCTTGCACACGTCCAAGATAAGGCGTCGGGTCTCGGCTGCGGAGAGGTGGCGGTTCAACTTGGCCAGTAACGTGATCCGCCGCAACTCGGCAACCTCTGCATCGGGGAAGCTGCCAAAATGTATGGAGTCCTCCTCCGAATGTATCGAGTCCTCCGGTGAATGTATGGAGTCGGAATGTATGGAGTCAACCTGCACGCGTGACGAGTCCCCTGCGGTCGAATGTGACGAATTGGCGCCAGGCGTCACCCCGGCACGGGTTGCAGGTGCCCGTCCTCTGGAGGCTTCGTAGACTGCGCCGCGCTTCTGGCCCCGTTGCCCCAACAGGCCCTTCCCGACCAAGCCCTGTAAGACCTTGGTTATGTCCGCCGGATGCTCGGTGGTCACCTCCCGCAGGCGCGCGTTCGATACCGTCCCCTCGACCTCTGCCGTCACCAAAGCCTGCACTTCCATCGGCGGCAGTTGTGGTTGTTCACGTACAGACGTTTCAGCATAGCCGCATCCTCCATGACAGACCAAATCCGACGTCGCCTGCCTGGACCGTCCACTACTTCTACGAAGTCTGCGACATCCGATGCGAGCGTACTATACCACCGCCGACTGCCAACGCCTTCAGGATGTCATTCGTGTTCATGCCGCGCCGTCCACCCCGGCGCCGGGCCTACGGCGAAGTAGAGCATGGCTCCAGCCTTGCTCGTTTCCGCACCGCCCACCGCAGTTCGTTTCTCCCACACGCCGAGACTCCAACCCTCTCGGCAAGGCGGGAGCCATGCCCTACTTCCCGCCCACCACCATCAATCGTGTCTCGCCCGATGCTGCAATACCCACGGGGGCAACTTGTGTCCCCGCCTATCCTGGCGGAGTTGTTCGAGTCTGGCGCGTGCTGTACTGGTCGTCTCGAAGTGGTCCAGAGTCGTCGGGGGGGCGATCGGCAAGGTTCGCGGCAAGGTTTAGGCGCCGGATGACTACGGGACGATGAGTAACGGGATCGAAACCGTGTCGGACGGCAGAGGAAACCACGAGTGTCTTGCCTTGCCCCGAGGCCGGGTGCATATTGTCAAAGGGCGACACGGATTGCCCGTCCCCGTGGTCACCGTGGCTAAACACGTGACTCGCGCGGCGCAGGGTAGTGTCCGGCAAGCGCAGGATACGTTCGTTTCATGCGCTGGAAGCCCTGACTGCCACCACCGGCCAACTCGAGGAAAGCAGTCCTCCTCTTGGGGGAAAGCCGCCGGAACTCCTTCAGCCAGACTGCGGCCCCATCGTTCTTGTGCCGCGCCCGATTGATGATGTATTCATCGGGCATCATCGCGATCTCGATAAACTCGTCCGCCGTCCTGCCAAAGGCTGCCTCGAAGAAGTCCAGATGCGTACCAACCTTACCCATCGTCGCCAGCAGGATGCACTGTACCCCGCGCAAAAGCCGCCGATTCCAGTACCTTCCCACATGCCTCCGGTCCTTGGCGTCAAGGGGGATAAACTTCATCGGGAAGGAGTAGATCAATACACCCAATTCTTCATTGATCTCGACATTTATCCGAAGGCGGTCATAGAAATCCTGAGGGGTATCCCTGTAGTTGTAGAGCACGTACGTAGAAAGGTTCCTGATGCCACAATCAACTGCTTGCCGGACGCATTTCCTATATTGGGCCTTTAGCCCGATGTTGTCAAATGCTAACCGTAAGGGTTTCAGTGCAATGGTGGCGAGCCGTTTCATCTTCTCGACAGTCAGCAGCCTGAGGTCAATCCCCTGGTTGAAGTCCACACGGCGCAGTTTCCCGTTGAGATGAGCCCCCCTCTCAAACCCTAGATCGAGTATGTCACCGATGATACGGTCGAACTGATTCGACGCCAATACGTTATTGTCCAATAGAACCAGATGTTGCTTTGGCCCGTAGATCGTTTCTATCGACTGCACCTGCCGCTTCAATGGCAGGTACGGGACAAAGTCCGGTTCGATGCGACTCACGGCACAGAACCCACACCTGTTGGGGCATCCCCTCGTGGCGTACCCAATGTAGGCATCTTCCAGACCGTACTCATAGTCGACGTCCTTCAGCATCCCGTAGTCAGGGGGCAATACGTCGATGATCTGCTTGTCCCCACGGTCGAGCATCCCCGGCCGATTGAGCAGCCCCTCGACCACTGTCGCTCCAGTCTCACGCTGCAGTTCCTTGCTAAGCAGCGTGGCCATTACACCACCGACAACAATCTGGTCGGCGGAATCCACCGCACGGCGGTAGTACTGAATCGTGTCGATGACGGTCTTCCAGTGGAACGTGAAGAGGGTACTCACATACACCCGATCCCACTTGGTTTCGCGGAGAGACGCCACGCACCCCTTCGCGAACAGAACGAAGTCCCCTCTGAGCTTGTGGTACGTCGCGATCTTCATCAAGCCCAGGGGCGGGTACTTGTTCCTGTAACCTGGTTCAACCAGAAGAATGCGTCTCATGGATCGCGGTCCGCTTTGTTCGATTCCTCTTGCTCAAAGAGGAAATGCAGGAAGTCCTTTGGAAGTTCCTTACTCACGGTTGGGTCCAACTGCGGTTCTTCTGTGGAACTCAGAAGATAGTCGTGCAACCGCTCTTCGATCAGAATCGCCATACCTGCATTCGCGTACTCCTCAATCTTCATGATAACCTTCTTGTCGTCCTGCACGACCGCAAAGTCCATATCGCAGTCCGCCAAGACCATCGCATAGTAGCACGACCATTCGCGTGGCGTGATGGTCTTTGACCAGAACCGCTCGTCTCTATGCTTTCCGAGGGACTTGCGCTGTTGGCGTTTGTACCCAATGCACGCGCACGCGAAAAAGACCTCATGGAAGTCGCCCGCAACACTATTCTTGAGGTCATTGTACAGCCTGCCGTACAGGCCATCCGTCTTAACACGGATTTCACCATCCATCTTCATCATGGGACATCCTCTTCCTTCAGCAAAGCAAGCGCATCGCTCACATTCTTTTCCTCGATTGACGTGTTCCCGCCTTCCGAGGCACGCAACATGTAGAACTTCCCCCACCTCTTTCCCGACCTCAGAAGTCTGGCCTCCAACTTGCGGAACTCCGTGTCCGTTGCCAACAGAACCCACTGCGATGCCAGGCCAGGAATGAAGCGGATAAGATTCTTCCGGTGCTCGGTCGATAGCCTGCCGAACGGTGTGTCCATGAACAGGGGCATTTCCAGGGTCTTGTTACAGGCGGCAGTCTGCGCAAGTGCCGCGATGAACGCAATAGACATCACCTGACGTTGGCCGGCCGAAATGTTCGCCAAGAACGGCCGATCCCAGCGATCCAGAACCTGAAGCGAGTAATTGTCGTTGACGACGACCGTTCGCAGGTTGACACGCCCTTCCTGGTCAAGTAGTTCCTGGAAGAAGCCCGTTGCTGCTTTCCCGACGATGTCTCTGATTTCCCTCGTGAACTCTGCGTATACGGTATCGAGGGCATCCCGGGTATCACGTGCTAACAACGCCCTTCGTGAAAGCTCATCATGTCGATTCGCTTTCACCTCCTCCTCCTTTATGCGCGCCGATAACCTCGCATGATCCTGCAAAAGTTGCTTCAACTCATCTTCAAGCACAATTGCCTCGGCCTCCAGTTTTCGCAGCTTCTCGTCGATCTGTGCACGGTGTTTGTCAAGTTCGCTGGCGTCCTGTCGGTCGGAGGTTCCGATCGCCTTCCGGATCCCGCTAAGACGATCCCTTGTGTTTGCCAGGTCGTTACGAATATTCCCGAATGCAATGAGCTGGTTCTGGACGTGCATTCGATCATCATCGAAGTGCGTTCTAATCCCATTTAGGTCACGCCACAGAGTAAGTGCGGCGTCCTCTACTCCTGCGTCGGCTGTGCGGGCGAGCCATTCGCGGATGCAGCGTTGTTCCTTGGTCCCGTCACACACTGCGGTCCCGCATATGCACTCCCGTTTGGCCAGGATCTTCTCGATCAAGTCCTTTCGGATTTCGGACGGGATTTCTCCCTTCTGATGCCGGGCGTCTATATGCTCAAAGACTGCGGATACTGCCGAGCCCACAAGCAGCGCCGCGGCTCTTCCCGTGTAGGCCTTCATCTGCTCCAGCGCCTCCGCGGCCCTCTTATCAAGGGCTGCAAGGCTGTCCTCGGCTGTTTTACGTTCTTGGAGAAGGTGCCTGATGTCCTTGAAGTTCTCTAGTTCCCTGTCCACTCTGGCCAGCTCAGAACGCCCGCGATCCCCTTCAACACCACACTCCTCCAGCCGCTCTTTCTTCTGCCGCTGCATCTCCTCGTTGTCGTTTCTCTGCTTCAAGAGTTTGGCGATTTCGGGCGAGGCTTGCTCCCTGGCATCGCTCTCCAGAGTTCTCGTGATCTTGTCCATGGCCCTGCGGGCGATCTCAAGCGCGTCAACGTTCAGCAAGTTCTTGATGCCTTTGGCGATCTCCCGTCTCTGGGAAATGTCCGCGCGAGTCAGTCGCTCGATCTTCTCACCATCAAAGAGGAAGTAGTCCTTGACCCGCCTGTCGAGAATGGTAGCCACTACATTATCAATGTCGACCGGGGCGACGGCAAGCGAGTTCCCCGTTGACCGCGTCTCCATCATCGTGACTTCCGTGAACTCCTCATGCGTAATGCCGTTCTTGTCCATCGCCAGCAGCGTGCGCCGTAGGATGTAGTGCTTCTCCTTATGGCTGAACTGGAGTTCAACATAGGCTTTCACCGGCCTGCCAGTGTTTTCGTCCAATGCTGACGTGTTAACAAGCTGCAGTTCGGCATCTGGCACGTCGCCGTCCTGTGAAAGGCGTCGTTCACCGAAGAGGCAAAACACGACGGCACGGAAGATGCCTGTCTTGCCCCGACCGTTCTCGCCAAAGATAACAGTAACGTTACCGCCACCACCGACTTTTCGGTCGTCGTCGGCGAAAGCGAGTTGCTGCTCCCCTTTGAACTGCCGGAAGTTGCAGAGCTTGAGGCTATGCAGGATCATCGTTGCCTCCCGCCTTGCTGTCGGGCGATTTCACGAACATGTCCCATCAAGGCTTCGACAACGGCCTGTTCCGGGAGTTGGTCGGACAACTGGAGCGCCTTTGTGGCCAGTTTCATCACCCCTGGCGGAAAAGCGCTTAGCTTCTCTGAAATCAACGCGTTCAACTCTGGCAGGTCTGGTTCATTCTTGCTCATGGCCAACCCAATCCGATTGCCTCAATCTGTGGTAGACATCCCATGGTTTCTCATCCAACAAGTTCAACATCCCGTAAGTGTTCAGGAGGTCACGTACTACGGAACGTGCTTCAAACTCATTCAGAGCCGATGAGCAAAATTCGGCAAAACGAGGCATCTCGCGTTTGAGAATACTGGCGCTGGCGCGGGTCGGATGAAATCCGTGTAGAACGGGCGCTTTGAAGTCCGTGTTCTTGCTGTGTCTGCCGTTTTTTCTTGCCTTCTTCCTGCCTCTTCCTGTTCTTCGCAGATGTTCTTCTTCGGCGGCGTGTTCTTCCCACCCCCTTCGAAACAAACGATTTTCTTCCTGGCTCTTCTTCCCCTCTGTGCCGTGGGGCGTGTCTGTTCTGTGCCGGTGGCTGGGCTCGAGGGGGCCGGCCGAAGTCTGCCTGGAGGGCACGCCGGCTATGGACACGGGTGGTCGCGGTCATGGTTCGAAGTGTGAGTTCTGCGAGAAGTACTTCACTGCCGACCCGCGGTTGGGTGAGCGGCAGAAGTGCTGCGGGCGCCCTGAGTGCCGGCAGAAGTACAAGAACCGCTGGCAGAAGGCGAAGTACTTCCGCGACGTCAAGTACCGGGAGGCGGCGAAGAAGCGGGTGCGGCTGTGGCGCTGGAACAACGGGGGCCGCGGCCGGCCCGGGCAAGATCCCGACTCGGGGGCC
>MHBL01000446.1 GCA_001803235.1 Lentisphaerae bacterium RIFOXYA12_64_32 | reverse complement strand
CTGGGAAGGTGCGGACCATTGCGCGTAATTGCGGGGTGACTTCTGGCGACCGAGCACTAGTCGGCGAGTTTGAAGCCTGGGTTGGCGTCGCAGGCTTGGCGGAGTGCGGCCTCGGCGGCCAGGTCTTCGCTCTGGGCCCGCAGGAACCGAATGTAGGCGACCCACACGTCAGGCTGGCGCGGGTCGGCGTGCAAGGACTGCTCGAAGAACCGGCGCGCGCCCGCGGCATCGCCGGTGTCTGCACACAGGACGGCGAGGCAGGTCAGGGTCCGGGGCTTGCCCGGTGCCAGGCGCAGGGCGCGCGTGTAGCAGACGCGCGCTGAGTCATACTCGTGATTGCGGTGGTGCAGGACCCCGAGATTCAAGTGGGCGCTGGTGAAGCCGGGGCAACACAGGAGCGCCTTCTGGTAGCATTCCCGGGCCCGGTCGGTGTCGCCCTGCTGCTCGAGCAGCACGCCGAGGTTGTACCAGACTTCGGCCGAACCGCTGTCCAAGGCCAGGGCGGCGGCGTATTCTTCGCGGGCGTCTGCTCGTCGACCGACCTGGGACAAGGCATTGGCCAGGTCGGTTCGCAATCGGACATCGTTAGGGCGCCGTTCCAGCGCGTTGTGGAAGTAGGCGATGGCGTCGGCGGGTCGACCCGTTTCCTGCAGCACGACCCCGGCCAGGTGGTTGGCCGTGGCATTCGTCGGGTCGAGTTCGAGGGTGCGCCCCAGCCACTGCTGCGCGGCAAACAGGTTCTTGCCGTACCAGGCAGCCTCGGCGTGGAGCAGCGCGGATTCGGCCTCGGCTTGCGGCAGGGCCGGGGGGCGCGCCAGCAAGGCCAGCAGCAGGCCGCTCCCGGTCAGGATCACCCCGATCACCAGGCTGCGGCCGTCCTCGCGCTCCCATGTTTGGAGGAAACCGTCCACGGCGATAGCGGCCAGGATCAGGACGGCGGGGACCATGCAGAGGCGGTATCTGCCGCTGGTGACGAACACGGTCAGAACCAGGGTGCAGCAGACCACGCACAGCGGGAAAATCCACACGTCGCGGCGGCGGCGACAGAACCACAGTCCGGCGAAGGCCAATGGCCCGATGATCCCGAACCGCAGCAACGGCAACCCCATGAAGGATGTCTGGACCTGCAGGCTGGGCAGGTCCGGGCCGCTGGGGATTTCCTCGCCGCTCCATGTCAGGGCGAGTTTGCGCAGCAGCAATCGCAGCCAGGCGCCAGGTTGGTCTCGGATGAACGTCCAGGCCTGGGCGTAGAAGAAACGCGTGGCGCCACGCTCGGTGTTCGCGCCAACCGTGGCGGGCCGGTTGACGAGCTTGTCGAAGTCGTCGCCGGGGCGGACGTACGGGGTGCCGGTCGCCTGGGGATTGTTGCCGATGTAGAAGTTCAGCCCTTCGTTGCCCTGGATCAGCACGAATTCGCCGCTGACGGCGCGGTTTCGGGCCGTGACCGGCAGGATGGGCAGCAGCAGTCCGGTCAGCGTGAGGGCGGCGAGGGCCACACCACGGCGCGCGCCGCCGCTCTGCCAGCTCCGCCAGCCGACGAAGGCGGCGGTCGCGAGCCCGAACGGCAGGACGATCGGGTGGGTGATGGCGGCCAGGCCGAGCATGACCCCGGCGAGGACCGCGCAGACCATCGGGCGCTCGCTGGTCGTCAGAAGTATGTCCCTGCCGAAACCATAGCCGTAGAGGAAGAACGCGGCGGCGAGGCAGAACACCAGCAGGCCTTCGCAGAAGACCTCGCCGCTGAAGTAGATCAGGGGCAGGTAGAGGGCCCAGAGGAGGCCGGCGATGATAGCGACACGGCGGTCGAGCAGGAACCGCAGTGCCCCGTAGACGAGCAGCAGAGACAGCACATCCAAGGCGAGCTGCAGGGCCCTGACGGCCATCAGGTCCGTGTGCGTGATGGCGTACAGGGTGGCGAGCAGGAACGGGTACAGCGGCGCGTGCGGCTGGACGCGGGTCCAGAGCCAGTCCCCGCCCAGAATGTTCCGAGCCCAGGCATCGTATTCACGCACGTCCGGCCCGATGGCGACGCGGCCGAACAGGGTGCCGCCGAGCTGGTGCCAGTACACCCCGCGACACACCACGGCCAGGGCCACGATGCCGGCCAGAACGCCGACGTCAATGAGCGTCTGCCGCTTTGATGCGTCCTTCCATGGCCGGCGCCAGTCCATGACGGTGTGGTGTCTC
>MHBL01000445.1 GCA_001803235.1 Lentisphaerae bacterium RIFOXYA12_64_32 | reverse complement strand
GACACAAATCCGATTACGAGCGGGATTACGAGCGGGATTACGAGAAGAACCGCGATTCCTGTAATTGTCGAACTCTGGGAGTCTCTCCGGCTGAGCCGGAGGGTTACCTGTTGACTTACCCAGAGCGTTGATCCGCGACACCTCCCGGTGCCGCTAGGCCGCCGCGAATGCCTCCTTGTTGGCGGCTTTCATGTAGGCTTCCTGCTGCGTGATGCGTCCTTCGTTCAGGAGTCGTCTGAGTGTTCCGTCCATGGAGCACATGCCCTCACTGCCGCCGCCCTCGAGGATATTGCGGATACTGGCGGTGTGTCCCTCGCGGATGGTGTTGGGCAGGGCTTCGCAGCGGACCAGGATTTCGTGGGCGGCCACGCGGCCTTTGCCGTCCGCGGTGCGGCACAGCAGTTGTGCCACGACGCCGGCCAGACTCTCGGCGAGCAGGGTGCGGATCTGGGACTGCTGGTCGGCGGGGAACACGTCGATGATGCGGTCGATGGTCTTCGACGCGCTGTTGGTGTGGAGGGTGCCGAAGACCAGCATCCCCATGGCGGCGCAGTTCAGAGCCAGGCGGATGGTTTCCAGTTCGCGCATTTCGCCGACCAGGATGATGTCCGGGTCGCCGCGCGTCGCACTGCGCAGCGCCTCGGCGAACGACCGGCTGTGCTCGCCGACCTCCCGATGAATGATGATGGAATTGCGGTCCTGGTGTACGAACTCGATCGGGTCCTCGATCGTGATGATGTGCTTGCGGAAGTTCCGGTTGATGTAGTCGATCATGGCGGCCATGGTGGTGGACTTGCCGCTGCCCGTGGGGCCGGTCACCAGCACCAGCCCGTGCTGGTATTCGCAGATACGGCGGAGGACGTCGGGCAGTTTCAGGTCTTCCATCGACAGGATCCGCGACGGGATCTGGCGCAGGACTGCCGCCATGCCGCTGTAGTCGAAGAGGTAGTTGCAGCGGAACCGCGCCAGACCCGGGATCTCATAGGCAAAGTCGATGTCGCGGGTCTGGAGGTACTCCTCCCAGCGGTGCGGAGGGCAGATCTGTTTGAGCATGCGGAGCATGGCTTTTTCGCTGACCGGCTCCCCCTCGATGGGCTCAAGCTCGCCGTGGACCCGGATGCGCGGCGCTTGCCCGGTCATGAGGTGCAGGTCCGAGCCCTTTTCCTCGAGCATGCCTTTCAGGAGTTCATTGACTGTTCTCATTGGAACCGGGTCCTTTTTTCGACCTGTGTGATAAGCGGAGCGAGGTCGGGCAAAGCGCGGTGCCAGTCCAGAATGGCCCCGCCTTCCGACCGTACCGCGGTACGGTCGGAAGGTGACGGATCCTGGTCCGCTTATTGCTCAGGTCGCCCTCTCTTGCTGAGCGATGTCTGCGTCGCCATCGTGGACCGGAGTGCGGTTTGCTTCCTGGCCTGCACCTGGCGGATTGCCTCGCGCGACTTGATGTTGGCGACGGCCACCACATCGGCAAGAATGCCCTTCTCCCACAGATCGATCACGGACTGGTCCATGGACTGCATTCCCTGTTGCACTCCGGTCTGGATCACGCCGGGGAGGAGGTGCGTGCGGCCTTCGCGGATGATCTTTGCGCCGGCCGCCGTGTTGACGTAGAACTCGTTGACCAGGACGCGGCCTTGCCCGTCCTGGCGCGGCAGGAGCTGCTGGCAGACGATGCCGCGCAGGCTCTCGGCGGTCATGGCGCGAATCTGCTGCTGCTGCGAGGGTGGGAACACGTCCAGCAGACGGTTCATGGTGGCCGGTACGTCGCGGGTGTGCAGCGTGCCGATGACGAGGTGCCCGGTCTCCGCCGCCTTGATCGCGATCTCGATGGTCTCCAGGTCGTGCAACTCCCCGACCACGATGATGTCGGGGTCCTCGCGCAGCGCGCCTTTCAGGGCCGACGCGTAGCTCTGGGTGTGGATGCCGATTTCGCGCAGGGTCACCAGGCACCGGTTCGAGGCGTGCGGAATCTCGATCGGATTCTCGATGCAGATGACGTGGTCCGGCCGGCTTTGATTCAGGTGGTCGATGAGCGCGGCCAGGGTCGTCGTCTTGCCGCTGCCGCCGGGACCGGTGACGAGGATCAGGCCGTTGGGGTAATCCAGAAGTTTCGTGATGAGCGCGTGGTTCGGAAAGCCGAGTTCCTGCAGGCCGCGGATCCGGTCGGGCACAATGTGGTAGGTCCCGGCCACGCCTTCCTTGTGCACGACCAGGTTGACGCGGTAGCGTTGGCGGTTGCCCAGTTCGAGCGCGAAGCTCAGGTCCATGGTCTCCCCGAACCGGCGCTGTCTGTCGTCATCGAGAAGGGCCGTGTTCAGGCGCAGGGCGGCCGCGGGGGACAGCGGTGTATCGTTCAACAACTCGATCAGGCCATGACGGCGGACGAACGGCTTGGCGCCTGCCACCAGATGCAGGTCACTGGCGTCCAGGTCGCGGGCCGCAGCCAACAGCCCGCGCATGGCCGCGGCAACCTGAGGGGGCGGCCAGGTTTCCACGGCTGAAAAGTCGGGGACGGCCGCGACTTCCGGGCAGGCCTCGGGATCTTCCGTGGCGAATTCCGCTCCGGCCGCGGTGTTCTCGGTTTCCTCGGTCGCGGCCCCTGTCGGCTCAGCGTCGTCGGTGTCCGGCACGGAGAAACCTGCGTCGGCACGGGCTGTGGCCCCGTCGATCAGCTTCTGAACCGCCTCCAGGTCGTCGAGCCATCCGCTGTCGACCAGGGACTGGGCCAGAGGGACCATCAACGCCTCGCGGCTCACGGACGCGATCCAGTCCGTATACTGTTCGTGACTCAGGAGCTCTTCCTGTTTCAGCAGCGCGCAGAACCACTGCGTATCCAGATTGGCGGTTTGCGCTGTGGACTTGTGGCTGCGGGCCCTGTACCCCCGGCCCTGCGTGGGTACGTCCGGGGAAACGGCTTGCGATGGCGTGGGCGGACTCGCGGGCTGCCAGGTCAGGGCGCCGGTCACGGCGGCGTAACAGGTCAGGCTTTCCGTCGACTCGCCGGCTTGTGCGTCCCGGCGCTCAGGCTCGGGAGAAACGGTGCGGCCAAGCCCGGTCACTTCTTCGCGCGGTGCGGCCAGCCCCTTCAACGTGGTATGGATCGGCGGTCTCGAAGCGCCGGAGACTGCGGGGGGCGACAGGACAGGAACGCCATTGCTTCCGTCGTGCCTGCTGGACAAGCATGCTATTCGTCTCATGGGTGGCGCCTCAACCTTGTCGATCCCCTACAACGACTCAGGACTGTTTCGAGATGACTCGTGCTTGGGCTAATGCACGTATTGTGCCAAGATTGCCGACACACCTGGCGACGGTTCAGCTCGCGAGGCCGCGGACGCTCCAGAATGAATCATTGTCTGTGCGCGTAAGTCATGAGAGAGAAGAAGCCCCGCCACGGACGCCAGGATGCGCCTGTTCGTAGTGGGCTCGCAGTGCGCGGAACGAAGTGGAGCGCCAAGAGCCCATCTGGCGTGTCACGGCGAAGTTTCGCAACGAAGCCGGGCGCGTTGCGGCGGTCTGGCGTGGGGATGGTGTCTTGCCCGGCGGATCCCGCCTGTCCGGCGGGACCGGGACTGCGACACCACTACGAACGGCGCCGTGGTCAATCGTTCTTCCTGATCCCCGAACCCCCGTTTCGTTTCATGCTCCGTGCTCCGCGCTGCGACATGCGCATCCCATTTTGGCCAGGGCGTGTCCCATGTCGTTGCCATCCCGGACTCGCGTGGCCAGCGTACCGTGGCGTTCGCGGCAAGAGACTTCTTCCTCTGTCTCCCCAGCCGCAGACGTCGATTCTCCCCTGGAACTCGCGGTTTGGCACGGGCTGTGCAATAGGGGATGCCGACAGCACGACCCGGAGTAGCCGGGTATCTCAGACGGATCTGACCGCAACGACCAGAAGAGGCCAAGGAGGATATCAGCATGGTAACGGCACTACTCAGCGACAGGACGGAGAACGGCAGCACGGGGCCGGGCGTCATCGAACCTCATCGGGCCGCCAAGTGCGCCTTGGTGGTGCGTGCGCGGACCAACATGACCCCGGAGTTCCCTCAGGCGCTGAGCCACGCGTTGGGGCAGTCCTGGGACATGGTTTCGGTCGGGGATTTGTCCGCCGCCATGCGGGCCATGCGTTCGCCGGGGATCACGGCGGTCGTTCTGGACGTGGGGCAGGGTTGGACGCGGCACGTGACGAAACTGCTGTGCCAGATCCGTGGCGAGGCGGCGCGGGCGCCGATCGTGGCTGTCGTCGACGAGGCCCAGGAGGCCTTGGGCGTTGACGCCGTTGGCCTGGGAGCGGCCGGGTATGTGTGTGGCGGGATTACCAGCCCCGCGAGGGTAGCACATGCGGTGTGGCATGCGGTGGGCGAGACGCAGGAAGTCTTGGCCACGCAGAAAGACAACATGCCTGCGGCAGTGTATGCATCCGGCACTCGCACCGCGAGCGGGGGGTGGTTCGACACGTCAACAGCCGTTTCGGCTTCGCTGCGGCAGCGACTGGTTGAGGCATGCAGGGGACAGCCGCGCGCGGTTCCGCCAGGCGTGGGAAACCGACCGTCGTGCCGGACCGCCGGCGCACCGATGACGAAAACCGCCGTCTGGCGCCCAGGCATGCCTGCCGGCGGCTGCGCCGTGGCGTAGCGCGGGGCAAGGGGCAAGGGGCAAGGGGCAAGGGCCTCCGGGCCGAAGTGGCGCGGCATGTCGCATTTTGGGTGGTGTGAGTCCGATGGTTCGTTCCGCGCCGCCACGGTTCTTGCCGCCCCATGCGGCAGTGGCGCGGGACCTCTGGGACCGCAGCAGGGTGCGCCGGGTCCGTCTCGGACCCAGGCCCTCGGCCGGGGCACCGTGTTTGCGCGAGCAGCTTCCGCCATCGCTTTGGCTATGGTGGACATGTCGCCGGACAGAGCCGGCCGACGCACCCCGCTTCGGCGCGGGGCGCGCCGAGTTACCGCTTCTTCCCTGGAACCCCTTGAGTTCCGGTGCCGGCCCGCGCGGTTGGCACGGGGGGTGCTATTACCCAGGCCAACGGGCAAGATGGGGGACTTCAGAGGTTGGAGCTCGACGTCAGAGAGGCAGGCACAAGAGTCATGGCAACAGCGCTTCAGAGTCAGATGGACTTCATCTTCCTGGTCTACGGACTGGCGTTCGTCCTGCTGGCGGCGGTCTGCGCCAGTCTGAGTCGGGACCCGGTGCGGCGCCTGCCCTGGCATTGGCTCGGACTGTTCGGCCTGGCGCACGGTGCAAACGAGTGGCTCGACATGGTGGCGCTGGGATTCGGAGACACCCCGGGGTTCGCGGCACTGCGACTGGGTGTCATGGCGCTATCGTTCGCCTTTCTGGTCGAGTTCGGTCGAGCCGGACTGGCCCAGACGTCTGGCTGGCGCGTCGGCAGATGGATTCACGGCGCGCTGCTGCTCGGTGCGTTGCTGGCGTGGCCGACCGGTGTTACGGGCTTGAGCGCGGCAGTGCGCTACAGCTTCGGGGTGGTTGGCGGGACACTGGCCGCACTGGCGCTGTTCCGGGCGTCGCGCACGGATCGGCCGGGGGCGCTGTTCCTGACAGTGGCCGCGGCGCTGATCGCCGGATATGCGCTGGCCGCCGGTATCGTGGTGCCAAAGGCGAGCTACTTTCCAGCATCGGCGCTGAATCACGGATCGTTCCTGGCCGTCGTGGGCGTTCCGATCCAACTCGTGCGTGCTGCCTTGGCGGTGGCCATCGCGGTGGTGGTCTGGACGTATCAACGTCGCCGCCGGGGGGCCTGGTTGCTGTTGCATTACCGCGGCCGGCGGCCGGCGTCGGGGCTGCAACTGGCGGGTGCGCTGGTTGTGGTGCTGGTGACGGGGTGGTTCGTTGCCGACCACTCCAGGCGGGTGGCGGACCGCGAAATGCGCCGGGACGTGCGGTCTCAAACCTGCCTGGCCGCCCTGGCGATCAACCTTGAACAGGTCAACTCGCTGACCGCAACTCGGGCCGATCTGAACCATCCGGACTACCCACGGCTGCGCGAGCAATTGCGGAAGATGCAACAGTCCAGTCTCGAGGTGCGTTGGTTCTACCTGATGTCGCTGAAGGACGCCCGGATCCTGTTCACCGTCGACTCCATCCCGGAGGGTGACTATGGTCACGCAGAGCCGGGCGAGCCGTACCGCGAGCCGCCGGCTGGCTTGGCGGAGCTCTTCGCGTCCGGTGGTCCGTTGATCTCGGGGCCGTACAAGGACGAGTACGGGGAGTTCATTTCCGCCTTTGTCGCGATTCGCGATCCTGCCACGATGCAGGCAGTGACGGTCCTGGGCGCGGACATCGATGCCTGCCGTTGGGCAGCGACGCTGGCGGCGCACCGCATGGCGCCGATCGGCGTGATGCTGCTCGTGTCGCTGCTGCTCGTGGGCTTCTTCGTTGTCCGCGAGCGGTTGCTCGATTCGGCGCAGCGCATCGCCGCCAGCGAACGGCGCCTGGCCGAGGCGCAGCGCGTGGCGCGCCTGGGCAGTTGGGCGTTCGATCCGGCCATCGGCATCGTCACCTGCTCCGACGAGGTATTCAGCATTTTCGGGGTGGAGCGGACGGGCCCCGCGTTGACATATGACGCGTGTCGCCAACGGGTTCACCCGGAGGACTGGCCCCGTTTCGATGCGGCCGTTCGGACCGTCGCCACGGGGGGCGGGGGATACGAGTTGGGGTTCCGCGTGGTGCGTCCGGACGGGCAGGTCCGTTACGTTACGGCGCGCGGAGAGGCAACACGCGACTACGCGGGCAATGTCATTGGTTTGACCAGTACGGTGCAGGACATCACGGAGCGCAAAGAACTGGAGACCGAACTGGCCCAGGCCCGGGACGCGGCGTTGGATTCGGTGCGGGTCAAGGCGTCATTCCTGGCCAACATGAGCCATGAAATTCGCACCCCGATGAACGGTGTCATTGGCATGGCCCGTCTGTTGCTGGATACCGACCTCACACCGCGGCAGCGCGAGTTTGCGCAGACGATCGACACCAGCGCTGAAGCCCTGTTGGCGATCATCAACGACATTCTGGACTTCTCCAAGATCGAGGCCGGCAAACTGCGGTTCGAGACCGTGGATTTCGATCTGCGCGAGGCGGTCGAGTCGCCCCTGGCGATGTTCGGCGAGGCGGCCGCCGTCAAGGGCATCGAGTTGACGGCATCGATTGATCCACGTGTCCCGACGCAACTGCGCGGCGACCCCGGTCGATTACGGCAGATTCTGGTTAACCTGGTCGGGAACGCGGTCAAGTTCACCGAGAAGGGCGAGATCATCGTCCGTGTCCGGTGTCTTGCGGAGTCCGCAACCGAGGCGTCGCTGCGGTTCGAGGTTTCCGACACCGGGATTGGCATCGCGCCTGAGGTGCAGTCGCGGCTGTTCCAGGCGTTCACGCAAGCGGATGCATCCACCTCGCGGCGGCATGGCGGCACCGGGTTGGGCCTGGCTATCTCGAAACAGTTTGTGACCTTGACGGGTGGTGAGATCGGTGTGGAGAGCGAACCCGGCCAGGGATCCACCTTCTGGTTCCGTGTCCCCTTGCGGAAGCAGGCGCCGAAGCCGGTGTCTCTGTCCGCGGGGGCCGAAAGCCTGGCCGGGCTGCGGGTCCTGATCGTCGACGACAACGCCACGAACCGCCGGGTGCTGACGTACATGCTGGAAGCCTGGCAGGTCCGTGCCGACAACGCCGCTACACCGGGCGACGCCCTGCGAATGCTGCACGAAGCGACGGCGGACCCGTACCAAGCGGCGTTGCTCGACATGCACATGCCGGAGATGGATGGACTGGCGTTGGCGCGAGAGATCAAGACGGACTCGACGATTGCGGGCACACGTTTGGCGATCCTGTCCTCGCTCGGCAGCCTGGCGGACGAAGCGGACCTCAGTGCGGTCGGCATAGAGACCTTCCTGGTCAAGCCGGTCCGCCAGGCGCAACTTCTCGACTGCCTGGTGTCTCTCACCGGCCGGAAACCGTTGCGGCTGCAACCGTACCGGCGTGATGTGCCGTCATCGCCGCGCGTTGCCAACCTGCGAATCCTGCTGGCGGAGGACAATCTCATCAACCAGAGAGTGGCGGTGGGGCAACTGCGGAAGTTCGGTTGCTGCGCGGACGTGGTGGCCAATGGGCGCGACGCGGTGGCGGCGCACGCCCGTGTCGGGTACGACGTCATTCTGATGGACTGCCAGATGCCGGAAATGGATGGCTACGAGGCGACGCGCAGCATTCGGGAGCGGGAGCGGCTGGACGGCACGCCGCGGGTGCGCATCGTGGCCATGACGGCGCACGCCATGAATGGCGACCGGCAGAAGTGTCTGGATGCCGGCATGGACGACTACGTCGGCAAGCCGGTGCGGGACGAGGAGCTGCATGCGGTCCTGGCACGGTGTTCCGGCACGGTGGCTACGAGCGCGCAGAGTGTCGAGGCGGGGCGCGCGGCGGAGTTTGTGGTGGCGGACGCCGAGGCGCCGGTGGACCTGGCGCGGTTGCGCGAGGTTGGGGGTGGCAATCCCGAGCGGGAGCAGGAACTGGTCGACCTGTACCTGGCGCAGGCCGACGCGACTCTGGTCGGCATGGAGGCCGCAATCGCGGCGCAGTCGGGCAATGACCTGTACCACTTGGCGCACAAGTTGGCCGGATCCAGTGCGACCTGTGGGATGTCGGCGGTCCTGCCGCACTTGCGGGACCTGGAACGGCAGGGCAAAGAAATGTGCTGGGCGGACGCGGCGCGGGCGCTGCCGCAAGCGCGACAGCAACTGGCGCGGACGCGTCGGTTCCTGGCGGTGTGTCGTACAGAAGCAACGAGTTGTTCATAGCAGAGAGCGGAGGCGTACCATGAAACGGATCCTGATCGTCGAAGACAATGCGGTCATCAGCAGTATTTACGCGGACATGTACCGACTGGCTGGGTTCGAGGTGGAAGTCGCCGAAGACGGTGAGGTTGGGCTGCGAAAACTGGCGGAGTTCAAACCTGACCTGATACAACTGGACTTGCAGATGCCGAAGGTTGACGGAGTCGAGGTGATCCGGCGTCTGCGCGCGCAGCCGCAATGGGCGCACTTGCCGATCCTGGTTCTGTCGACGGCGTACGTGTCGGACGTCGTGACCGGCGCGTTGCAGTCGGGCGCGACCCAGTGTCTGTCCAAGGCCAACTGCGCGCCGAAGAACGTCATCGAGGCGGCGCGCAAACTGTTGGCTGCGCACGCACGACCGGCACCGGTCTCGGTCACAGCGGATGCGACGCAGGTCCAGCAGGGGCCGACCCCAGGGGCGATGCCACAGCAGAGCGAGACGTCGGTCGCCGACGACGGCGGCAGAGGCGCGTCGGAGACGGACGTGCGGCGGCCGTTCGTGGTGCACGCCTCGGAGATCCAGCGGGAACTGCTGAATCGTCTGAGCGCGCTCGTCGCCCCGGGCGCGACGGCGCCACGCGAAGAGGCATTGGCGCAACTGCGGCGCACCGTCGGATGGCTGACAGGGCATGCGGCGACCAGCGGGTTTGTGCGGATTTCGCACCTTGCCGGGGCGTTGGAAGTCCTGCTTAACGAGATGGTCCGGAATCCCCAGAAGGTGACGCCGTCGAGTCTGCGCACCGTGTCGCAGGCGATACACACCCTGGTCGTGCTCTGCGAGGAGGCCGCGGAGCAGCGAGCCGAAGAACTGGAGTCTGTGCTGGTGCTGGCTGTGGATGACGATCCGGTGTCGCGCCGGGTCCTCGCCTCGTCCCTGGCAGACGCCGGATTGCGTACGCTCTGCCTCGAGGACGCGGACGTGGCCTTGGCCGTGCTCAAGGACAATCCGGTCGACTTGGTCCTTCTCGACGTGGACATGCCCGGAATGGACGGGTTCGAACTCTGCCGGCGGGTGCGATCGTTTGCCACGAACCGCCGTACCCCAGTGATTTTCGTAACCGGCATGACCGACACTGAGACGCGGGTGGGATCGGCGTGGAATGGCGGGACGGACTTCATCGCCAAGCCGTTCGTGCCCACCGAAATGGCCGTGAAAGCGCTGGCGTTGCTGCTGAACCCGCGCCGGACGTCTGCCGTCAAGGACCTGGCGCACGACAACGGAAGGCTGGCGGCATGAATCCCACGACGGTCAGACTCTTGGTGATCGACGACGATCCGGTCCAGGCCCGGGCGATCGAGGCGATCCTGAGCGTCTACACGGAACCGCGGTTCGCCGTGGCAGACGCCTTGTCCCTGGCGGCGGGGACGGCGCGCCTGCGCGAGGGTGAGTTTGATGCGGTGCTCCTGGACCTGACCCTGCCCGACAGCGCCGGGCTGGAAACCTACTTGACCATGCAGCGTCAGTTTCCCAACCTGCCCATCGTGGTGTTGACCGGGACGGACGACGAGAACCTGGGAATGCGGTTGGTGCAGGCGGGGGCGCAGGATTTCCTCGTCAAGGGGCAGGGGACGGGCCCCCTGCTGGTCCGGACGCTCCGCTATGCGATCGAACGCCAGCGTGCCGCCGTGGAGCGTGAGCGGTTGCTCGGCGAATTGCGGCGTGCGCTCGCCGAGGTGCACACCCTCAGTGGACTCTTGCCCATCTGCGCGCACTGCAAGAAGATCCGCGATGACGCGGGGTACTGGACACACGTCGAGACGTATGTTCACCAGCATTCCGGCGCGCGCTTTTCGCACGGCATCTGTCCGGACTGCATGCGCCAGGTCTATCCCGCGCAGGTCGGGAGAGCGCCGGCGCAACACGGCGACGTTGGATCTCATGCCGGTTCCAGCGATGCGGAGACCATCCGGCAGGCGCTGGCACGTCTGCCGACCGCGATGACCGAGGGACTGCGACGCGCAACGCTGACGGCTGACATCGACCGACTGCGCGCCCTGACGGAAGAGATTGCCGTTGTCGATCCGGGGCTGGCCGCCGAACTGTCCCGGCTAACCGAGGCGTTCGACGATGAATCGCGGACCGCACTGCTGCCCGCAACGGCCTGACAAGGTCGCCTCGCGGCGGGCCTGATTCTGCGGATTCCGCAGGTGCTGCTCTCGGCGGCGAACGGATAGCCGATCACTCGATCACCGATTACTGATTACTGATTACTGATTACTGATTACTGATTACTGATTACTGATTACTGATTACTGATTACTGATTACTGATTACTGATCACTACCCCTTGGCCAGGAGCCCATGCTCCTCGGCGAGCCGGGCGAGAGTCTTGCGGTTCACGCCGGCGGCTTCGGCGGCACGACCGATGGCGTACTGGTGCGCGGTCAGGAGCTGCTGTATGTACTGGCGCTCGAACTGCTTTGCCAGCTTGAGCTTGGCGTCCTTCAGGGGCATTCCGAACAGCGCGGCGTTGTCCTCTTTCGCCGTGGTTTCCGGCTCGATCGTTCCGCGCACGGCATCTGCGTCGATGGTGTCGGCTGTGGTCATGACGAAGAGCCGGTGGACGGAGTTCTGCAGCTCGCGCACGTTGCCCGGCCAGGTGTGGCGTTGCAGCAGTTCCATGGCGGCGGGCGCCACCTGTTTCATAGGACGATGGTGCCGCTCCGCCAGCACATGCAGGAAATGGTCGACGAGCAGAGGGATGTCATCGCGTCGTTCCCGAAGCGGCGGCACTTGAACGGGGATGACGTTGAGCCGGTAGTACAAGTCCTCGCGGAGCAAGTTCTCATTGACGGCCTTGCGCGGGTCACGGTTCGTGGCGCTGAGGATGCGCACATCGAGATCGATGAGCTTCCGCCCGCCGACGCGCCGGAACTGGCGTTCCTGCAGAACGCGCAGGAGTTTGGCCTGGACGTCCATCCCGAGTTCCGTGATCTCATCGAAAAACACGGTCCCGCCCTTGGCCATTTCGAGCAGGCCGATGCGGTCTTCGGTGGCGCCCGTGAAGGCGCCCTTTTCGTGACCGAATAACTCACTGGTGATCAACGGGTCGGGGAGCGACACGCAGTCCACGGCCACGAACGGTTTGCCCATGCGTTCGCTCTTCTCGTGGACTTCCCGGGCCACAAGCTCCTTGCCTGTGCCACTCTCGCCATGGATCAGCACACTGGCATCGCTGGCGGCGAGCAGGTTGATGCTGTCGAGCATGTGCCGGATCACCTGGCTTTGCCCCACGATGGTCGTCGTTCGTTTCCGGCTATCGAGCTTGCCGCGCAGATCGTGGACCTCCGTGGCGAGTCTGTGGCGCTCCAATGCTCGTTCGACTCGGATCCCGACTTCCTTGGGCGCCAGTGGCTTGCGCAAGTAGTCCAGAGCGCCCATGTGCATCGCTGTCACGGCGGTCTCCAGGCTGCCGTCGCCCGTGACGATCATGACCATCAGCCCCGGGCACTGCTGCTGGAACTCCTTGAGGAGGTCCAGCCCGGACATTTCCGGCATGTGCAGGTCGGAGATCACCAGGAACGGTTGATGCTGGCGTGCCATCGCCACGGCCTGGCGCGGGTCCGTGACCGGGACGCAGGAATAGCCCTGGTGTGTCAGGATGAATTCAAGCGTCTTGAGGTCGTCCGCGGTGTCGTCGACGATCAGGATGGGCGGCTTCGATGCAGCCGGTTCAGGCTGTTTCATGCGTATCCCCCTGTCGATCCCATCGCTCCTCCCAATCCTCGTCGCCATCGTTTCTCGAAGACTGCCACCGTGCGACCTCCGGATCGAGGAGCGATTGTGAAGACGATCGCGACAGCGATTACCTGTGCGTCATCCCGCTTTCATGCCGAAGTCGACACTCCCCCCCCGGTCGTCAGCGAGCGATTCGCGTCGTCCCATCGCGAACCTGCGAGGCGTCATGTTTCTACTGTACTGCAGTCCCGACGACCATGCCACCCGGTCCGTACCCGGTCCTTTGGGGGGCGAAGGCGTTTCATGGCTCGCGACGGATCCGGTTGGGAACGAGAAGGTTAGCGCCGGTTTTCGGGGGCGCGGCGGGAAACGGGCAGGCGGGCCTTTGAAAAACGCCCCGGCGGGGGTATTTTATGACCCTGACGCGCCCGTAGCTCAGTTGGTAGAGCAGATGACTCTTAATCATCGGGTCGGAGGTTCAAGTCCTCCCGGGCGCACCAAACTTCTCTGGTCATGGCACGGCAGGCTGGGATGACCCCGCCTGCCGTTCTTTTTTCGACCTGTGCTGTACACGCTGGACCAGCCTCGCAGAGCGGCGGAGTGCCGCGGGGCGTTTGCGCTCGGACGCACGGTGTTGCGGTACGTCTCAAGGCGAACTCGGTCCGGGACGGACCCGAGGCACCCCACCGCGGTCCCGGAGGTCCCGCGCCACTGCTGGCGGGGGTCAGGTCGTGCCGTGCGGCCAGCGCCAGTCGCGGATTTCGGGCATGTCTTCGCCGTGTTTGGTGATGTACTGCCGGTGCTCGACGAGCTTGTTCTGCAGCCACTGCTTCAGGTACGCCGCCTTGGGGCCGGCTTTCGGCACACGGTCGATCACGTCGGACACGAGGTGGAAGCGGTCCAGGTCGTTGCGCACGACCATGTCGAACGGGGTGGTGGTGGTGCCTTCCTCCTTGTAGCCGCGAACGTGCAGGTTGTCGTGGTTCGTGCGCCGGTAGGCGAGCCGGTGGATGAGCCAGGGGTAGCCGTGGAACGCGAAGATGATCGGCTTGTCGGTGGTGAAGATCAGGTCGAAGTCCTTGTCGGTCAGTCCGTGCGGGTGCTCGGTGCGCGGTTGCAGGGTCGTGAGGTCGACGACGTTGACGACACGGACCTTGAGTTCCGGCAGCGCGGTGCGCATGATGTCGACGGCGGCGAGCGTTTCCAGGGTTGGAATGTCGCCCGCGCAGGCCATGACCACGTCGGGCTCGACGCCCTGGTCGTTGCTGGCCCAGCCCCAGATGCCGGCGCCGATGGTGCAGTGCTTGATGGCGGCGTCCATGTCCAGGTACTGCAAGGCGGGTTGCTTGCCGGCGACGATGACGTTGACGTAGTTGCGGCTGCGCAGGCAGTGGTCGGCGACGGAGAGCAGCGTGTTGGCGTCGGGCGGCAGGTAGACGCGCACGACGTCGGCCTTTTTGTTCATCACGTGGTCGATGAAGCCGGGGTCCTGGTGGCTGAAGCCGTTGTGGTCCTGGCGCCAGACGTGCGAGGTCAGCAGGTAGTTCAGCGACGCGATGGGGCGGCGCCAGGGGATCTCCTTCGACGTGGTCTTGAGCCACTTGGCGTGCTGGTTGAACATCGAGTCGATGAGGTGGATGAACGCTTCGTAGCAGGAGAAGAACCCGTGCCGGCCGGTCAGCAGGTAGCCTTCGAGCCAGCCCTGGCAGGTGTGTTCGCTGAGGATTTCCATGACGCGTCCGTCGGCCTTGAGATTGACGTCCGTGTCGAGGAGTTCGGCGACCCAGGTTTTGGCGGTGACTTCGAACGCGGCGCCGAGCCGGTTTGAGGCGGTCTCGTCGGGGCCGAAGATGCGGAAGTTGCGGCTTTCGGCGTTGGCTTTGATGATGTCGCGGAGGAACTGGCCGAGCACGCGCGTCGCTTCGGCTTCGACGGTCCCGGGTGCGGGCACGGCGACCGCGTAGTTGCGGAAGTCCGGCATGCGCAGGGCGCGGAGCAGCGCGCCGCCGTTTGCGTGCGGGCTGGCGCTCATGCGTCGCTCGCCCTTGGGTGCGAGGGCCGCGATCTCGGCACGGAGCGTGCCGTTGGCGTCGAACAGGTCGTCCGGGCGGTAGCTTTTCATCCACTCTTCGAGCTGGCGGATGTGGTCGGGCTTCTTGGCCAACTCGGAAAGCGGGACCTGGTGCGAGCGCCAGGTATCCTCGACCGGCTTGCCGTCGACGACGGCAGGTCCGGTCCAGCCTTTGGGTGTGCGCATAATGATCATGGGCCAGCGCGGGCGTGTCGTGTCGCCGTGCTGGCGGGCCCGGTGCTGGATGGCGCGGATGTCGCGCGTGACTTTGTCGAGTGTGGCGGCCATGGCCTGGTGCATGGGTTCGGGGTCGCGGCCTTCGACGAAGTACGGCTTGTACCCGTAACCTTCGAACAGGCTCTGGAGTTCGCGCTTTGGGATTCGGGCCAGGACGGTCGGGTTGTCGATCTTGTAGCCGTTCAGGTGCAGGATGGGCAGCACGGCGCCGTCGCGGACCGGGTTGAGGAATTTGTTCGAGTGCCAACTGGCGGCCAGCGGTCCGGTTTCCGCTTCGCCGTCGCCGACGACGCAGCAGACGAGCAGGTCGGGGTTATCGAACGCAGCGCCGTAGGCGTGGGACACGGCGTAGCCGAGTTCACCGCCTTCGTGGATGGAGCCGGGTGTTTCCGGTGCGACGTGACTGGGGATGCCGCCGGGGAACGAGAACTGCTTGAACAGCCGCCGCATGCCTTCAGCGTCCTGGGTGATGTTGGGGTAGACTTCGGTATAGGCGCCTTCCAGGTAGGCGTTGGCGACCATGGCAGGGCCCCCGTGGCCCGGGCCGGCAATGTAGATGACGCTGAGGTCGTGGCGCTTGATGACGCGGTTCATGTGGACACAGATGAAGTTCAGCCCCGGGGTGGTCCCCCAGTGTCCGAGCAGGCGCGGTTTGATGTGTTCAAGCCCGAGCGGTTCCTTGAGCAGGGGGTTGCTGAGGAGGTAGATCTGGCCGACGGACAGGTAGTTTGCGGCGCGCCAGTACGCGTCGGTAAGCCGGAGTCCGTCCGCGCTGAGCGGCCCGCGAGCTGTCGACGTCTGGGACGTGGATGGAGTTGCCATGGACTGTCTCCTTCGTGATTTCCACTCGCGCTTCTGCTCGGGTTTCTGCTTCAATGCCTAACGAGACGGGGGCCTGGGGGGGGCCGTCAGCCCCGGGAGCGGATTCGGAGCGGGAGCAAGAGCGGGTTTCGCGGCCGCCCAAAGGGCCGTGCCTTGGCGGCAGCGTTGGCCGTGCCAGCCGATCTCGGTGCCTTGCGATCGTGTCTTTGTCCGCAAAACGTCCCGTTTTCCCGACTCGGCATTGTAGCGCCGGGATCGTCCGAGTTCAACCTGTGGGCTGCGGTAGAGTGGCCGGAGCGGCTCGCTCCGGCCCCCGCGGGAGCGAGCCGCTCCCG